>DALZNT010000003.1:0-39767 GCA_032005505.1 Clostridium sp.
CTCAAAGTTATCCTTCATATAGGCTTTCATAGCCTTGGCGTTTTCTTTATCTTCATGATGCATAAAACTATCTATTATATTCACTTTATATCATCCCTACTTCTTTATTAAGATTTCTACTACCTTGTATGGTATTGAACCTTCTCCTAATTGAAGATCCTTAGCAAGTAATTTCATTTCAAACTTATAGTTAGGTGGAAATTTGAATTTTCCTGCATTTCTAATAAAACATTTATAGTTTTTATGTTCTAATAAGGATGCTATATTTCCATTTATACTACTCATACTTCGCTTCACCTTTCCTAGAATTATTTATATATTAGTAGATACCTCTACTACTTGAAATTTTTATTACAATAAATTAACTCTTCCTATTATTAACATAATAATACAACAATTCAGGAATAAAACCAACTCTACTCATAATACTAACTTTATTTTACTTCCAAATATATTATGACTTTTTACATTATACCATGCTTATCAAATGACTCCTTCGCACCCATGCCACCACGAATTGCTTCTGCTACCATCTTTTCCCCAGTAGCTTTTTCATATGCTTTTTGTATTACTTCAGTCTCAACTTCTTTAGGAATAACTAGTACGCCGTCTAAATCTCCAAATGTTACAATATTCCCATCATAATGTTTATTCTTATAAACAGCAGGCATCATTGGTCCACTATTGCAGAAAATAGCTGGAATATCGAGTCTTGCCGCTGCCATAAGAAGTCCCGGAACAATCTTATCGCAAGAACCAAGCAGCACCACACCATCAAATTTGTGGGCCCTAACCATACATTCCACCGATGATGTAATTAAGTCTCTTGATGGTAAAATATATCTCATTCCATCATGGCCTTCTGCAATTCCATCGCAAGGTGCAATACTTCCGAATACCATTGCCGTTCCGCCTGCTGATTCAATTCCCTTTGTTACTTGCTCACACATGTCATTGATATTAAAATGACCAGGAGTTGCATTGGTATAGGTGTTAACAATTGCAATGAGCGGCTTTTCAAGTGCTGCATCTGTAAATCCCATAGATTTATATAAAGCTCTCTTTAGTGATCCACTATCTCCCTGCAATAATTGATTATAGTAATTATACTCGTCCACTCACTTCACCTCCACAAAATCATTAGCAGCAACGACTGGAAGTGTAGCACCTCCGTCTACCACCAATGTGGTTCCTGTTATGTATGCTGCCTCATCTGAAGCCAAATAAATAACTGCCTGTGCAATTTCCTCTGTTGTAGCAAATCTCCTAAGCGGCAATCTTTCTGCTGCTTCTAATCGAATATCTCCCGGTTCCCAGCCCACATCTGTATAACCTGGTGCAACTGCAACCATTCTAATTCCTTTAAGTGATAATTCCATTGCTGCATTTTTAGTGAATTTTGACACTGCAGCTTTTGTAGGTGCATAAATTGTTGCCCTTGGCCAACATCCATCCACTTGATTAGAAGAAATATTAATAATCACACCTTTAACTTCTTTTTCTACCATTCTTTTTCTACCATTCTTTTTGCAGCTATTTGACTACTGAAGAACACGCCTTTCCAATCAATGGCTGTCATACAATCAAATATTTCTTCCGTTGCATCTAGGAAATACACCTCACTGCTAATACCCGCATTATTTACTACTACATCAATAGCTCCAAATTCTTCAAAAGCAGCTTGATACATATTTTCTATATCATTAATTTTTCCCATATCTGCATAGATAGCCATACTTTTTACGCCATATTCTTTAGCCTTTTCGCAGATTTCTCTTGCAGCATTTTCGTCACTACCATAGTTTACTATAATGTTATAGCCTTCCTTAGCCATAGATAATGATATCTGTCTTCCAATTCCTTTGGCCCCACCAGTGATAAGTGCCGTTTTACGCTCCATAGTTTCTCCCCCTTTTAATTGAACCATCATTATATCTATTCTGATTATATGTATTTTTTCAAACCTTTTCTTTCACTAGATGGAACTTTCAAACCAATAATTTGTATTTTTCGGAACCATTATTTTTATTTTCAGCTTCACTGCCACAAATTATAATTCAGCTTTCAAGGGAGCTTGAACCTTACTCATCCTAAAAAGTGAACTACCCCCTGTCTACTTGACATGGGATAGTTCACTCCTAACCTTTCTTTAATATAATTATCATGTTTTCCCTTGCTTAGTATCATTTTTCATAATTTCTCACATTATATATATCTTTATAAACCATTTCTATATTATATTTTTCCTTTTCAACATCTATAATTTTAATCCCCCTTGATTCCAAATAAATCCTTACTTTTAAATTTATATGTGGTTAATCCGATAATTAAAGCTGATAAAGCCATTTGCAGCACCATCCCATATGAATGATTTACCTTTAAAGTATATAATCCTAAATCTTCAAAGAAAATATAGGCAAAAGGATTAAACAATCTATTGAAATTTATAAAGCCATCTATGGAATGGATAAAGTAGGTTATCATTACTATTGAAAGCATCACTCCAAAGCTTAAGATATCATTGCTGGTATTCACTGATAAGGAAATGCTAAATATTATTATAAATAGTATCAATATGAAAAAGCTTATAAAATCAATTATTAGTAGCTTATTTAAAGGAAGGTATACCTGCTCTACATTTTTAATTATTAGCTTCACTCCATTAACACCTTCATTGACTTGAACAGGATTGGTTAACTGCCCCCATCCCCAAATTATTGAAACCACTAAAAATCCGAATAAAACCACTGTGGAAACAATCAAGAAAACTAATATATATGAAGAAATTATCTTAGAGAATAATAACTTATTTCTCTTTAGTGGTGATGTATAAATTGTCTTATAACAGTCATCCCGCAGCTCAATAACATAGGAATCTATGACAAACAATAGGATAAATATTAAAACCACCATCATATTGGTCCCTGTAAAGAAGTTCCTTAAGAAATTTGCCCCATTTAATGTATATTGATTTATAACCGTTGGAGACTTTTCCTCAAGTAAATATTCAGTATAATTTAATTCCCTCACTACTTCTTCTATGGATAATCTTCTGTCCTCTAAATACTTATTATCAATGGTTCCATTATCATAGGCCTCCTTGAGACTTGCATATTTCATTTGCTCTGCCTTAATAAAGTTAAAGTTATCTTCTAGGGACTCCTCCATCCCCTTCAGCCTTTTATCAATTGTACTATTCATAAGAATGGCGCTGTTATATTGAGATTGATAAAAGTCATTCTCAAGCTTTAATTTCTCATAGCCTTCCTGTGACTCATCCATTTCATTTAGCAGAAGAGACTTAATCTTTACCATGGAACCGTATTCTTGAAGCTCATATTGTAAAACGTTATTTTGAATTTTATCATAGTTTTTCTCCTTATAGCCTAAGAAAAAGACAAAACCTATTATATATATTACAAAGCCTATTAATAATAATCTGTTTTTACCTGATTTAACACTTCTAATCAATTCAAATTTCATTCCTTTAATCATAAAGCACCTCCTTAATAGGTTATATCCTTTCTCTTAAAATAAGCTATCCCAACTAAAATAGTAATTAAAATACTTATTCCCAGCACAAGAAAGCTTCCAAGGAGTGTAAGATTAATACTGCCTGTTATTATTTGCGTCACCCTTGCTGTGCTAAAGACATTGAAAATACTCGGCTTAAGATAAGCTGCAAAATATCCTAGTGCAATAATAACTACCAAAGTCATTAAGGTCTTCATCTTCTCTACAAATATAGATGAAATGAGTACTGAAAGAGCTGTAAGAAAAAATGTATATAGGAGATATACTCCGACAGCTTCTATTAAAAATGTCTTAAAGGTTATGAAGCCATAGCTATCAAATAAATTCATTACTAAATCATCGTAGCTCACTTCGGTTGGTCCTAAATATACTTTGGTTGATGTAGCATTATATGCCTTTTCTAAATCCATGCCTGTAATACTAATGTTGTTCCATTGCTTGTCATGAGTTAAAATTGGAGTATCTAAAGACTGAAAACTTGATGAAAATCCTACAAGCAAATTCAATACTACCATTGTAGATAGTACTACAATTACAATAGATAAAAAGTTAGCAAAAACCATAGTTAAATAATATCTACTTCTCTTAAACGGTTGAGTAACAATATTCTTACTTATACCTGTTCTATATTCATCACTTATAGAATTAAATGTGATCATAACCACCAGTATGCATAATATGAGCGGTAAAAACTTATTAATCATGTTATAAGTAAATGTAAGATTATTTAATGAATAATTATCTACATATCTAATATTTTTGCTATATAAATCATATTTATATTTAATATTAATAATTTTCTTCATTGTTAAAGAAAATCCTGTACTTTCAACCTGTGAAAGCTTAAAATAATCATATTCAATTTCAGGCAAAAGTTCATTCCATATTTCAATAATGTTACCTCTTAATATTTCAGCTCCCTCTGCATTATTGCAGAATAATCTCGCCTCCAGCATTGATACTACTATTTCGTTTTTATATGATTCTTGATAGTTCTCATTATCATAGTTCTCCATTGCCTTTTCTGCATGTTTTAAAAGGTTATCAATCATCTCAACTTCATTGATCATATTTTGACTTAAATACGATTGCCGTAGCAACTCTACTATTGATTTTCCTTCCCCCATAATATAATAGGAATTATTAATTTCTCTATTATATTTTATTTTTGAGTCAAAAAAACTCATTTCATTATACACATTAATGCCAAGAAAAAAAATTAATGCAATCAATAAAAATGTTACTGGTTTTTTTAATGCCCTCTTAAATTCATATTTTAGTAGCTCCACAGTAATTCCCCCATTTATGCTTTAGGATTATTATAACATTTATTGTATTTATTTTAAATATTTAACAAATAAAGAAATATATTTTATAAAAAATAGCCTTCATTCAAGACTATTTAATACAATAAACATATAATTTTACGGGTAGTATTATCGTAGTGTTATTTTTACATAATAAAAAAGCCATTCCCTTAGGAATGACTTCTATTACTTTAGATTATATATTTTAAATTTATCCTAGAACTCCGCAGTTCCAGTTGTTCTTGGGAATGGTATTACGTCTCTGATGTTGCTCATTCCAGTTACGTACATTATCATTCTTTCAAATCCTAAACCGAATCCAGCGTGCTTAGTACCACCGAATTTTCTTAACTCTAGGTACCACCAGTAATCTTCTGGGTTTAATCCTAGCTCGTTGATTCTATCAACAAGTAAGTCATGTCTTTCTTCTCTTTGGCTTCCTCCGATGATTTCTCCTATTCCAGGAACTAATAAGTCCATAGCTGCAACAGTTTTGTTATCATCGTTCATTCTCATGTAGAAAGCTTTGATTTCTTTTGGATAGTCAGTTACGAATACTGGCTTCTTGAAGATTTCCTCTGTAAGATATCTCTCATGCTCTGTTTGAAGGTCACATCCCCATGATACTGGGTATTGGAACTCTTTATCAGCTTTAATAAGTAATTCTACTGCCTCTGTATAAGTTACTTTTCCGAAATCAGAAGTAGCAACATGAGTTAATCTTTCAAGTAATCCTTTATCTACGAAGCTGTTGAAGAACTCCATTTCTTCTGGAGCATTTTCAAGTACATAGTTGATGATGTACTTAATCATGTCTTCAGCAAGTTCCATATCATCTTGTAAATCAGCGAAAGATATTTCTGGCTCTACCATCCAGAATTCAGCTGCGTGTCTTCCTGTGTTTGAGTTTTCTGCTCTAAAAGTTGGTCCAAAAGTATAAACATTTCTGAATGCTAAAGCATAAGCTTCTGCTGCAAGCTGACCACTTACTGTAAGGTTTGTTTCCTTACCAAAGAAGTCCTTCTTGTAATCTATTGCTTTATCTTCAGTCATTGGAATACTTGCAAGGTCCATAGTTGTAACTCTGAACATTTCTCCAGCACCTTCACAGTCACTTCCTGTGATGATTGGAGTATGAGTGTAAACAAATCCTCTCTCATTGAAGAAGCTGTGGATTGCATATGCAACTAATGAACGTACTCTAAATACTGCTGAGAACGCGTTACTTCTTGGTCTTAAGTGAGCAATTGTCCTTAAATACTCAAAAGTATGTCTCTTCTTTTGAAGTGGGTAATCACTAGTTGATTGTCCCTCTACTACTATTTTAGTAGCTTTAACTTCAAATGGCTGCTTGCTTCCTGGAGTTAATACAAGCTTTCCTTCAATTGTTAATGAAGAGCTTATGCTTAGCTTCTCAATTTCTTTGAAGTTCTCAAGTCCGTCCTCAAATACTACTTGAACGTTTTTAAAGAAGCTACCATCATTAACTTCTATAAACCCAAATGTCTTAGAGCTTCTTAAAGTTCTAATCCAACCTGAAATGCAAATGTCTTGATCTGCATATTTTTCACTTTCTCTGTAAAGGCTTTTTACTAATACTTTTTCCATGAAAATTCCTCCTTATTTATATTGTGTTTCTTCTTCATATTTTAAAATTCTATATAAAGTCCAGAAACTTAATTTGCTTATGATTTATATTTAAATAATATCCTAAAAGTTTTTGGCAATAAAAAAAACCTTTCCTTCCCTAAACATAAAGGGACGAAAGGATACATTCCGCGGTACCACCCAAATTATCATAATAATGATCTACTCTGCAAGTACAAAGATTTCTCTTGATACTCTTCTCCTTTAACGGTGAGGCTCCGTCTAAGTCTACTTAAGTGAGATTCCAAATTTCACCCTAAAGGGCACGCGTAATTTGGCTAATCGAATTTACACCTTCGACCTAAGGAGAAGGTTCTTCCTTTTTCACTATTTCGGTTAGCAACTCCGAGATGTTCTTCAATAAAAGCTTCATATTGACCTTCCACCATCGTCAACTCGCTTTAACTACTTCCTTTATTTACTCTTCTCATCACAGTTTTTATTTGTGGTTATATATAATTGTTACCAGATATAAACTATTTATTCTATAGATTATATCTATTATTATATGTTTCTGTTTTTCTTCTGTCAACCATATGAAAAATTAATTTTAAAATTCTTCAAGGAATGAAGCTCTGTTAACTTATTTAAAGAAATGTTTCAATATAATAAAATGGGCGTCTCTTAAGATTTTCTCTTGAGACAGCCCTTTTTTCACACTTTATAATAATCTTATTTAGAACTCATTTTACTATTAACTATGTTCTAATTAATTATAACTTTTCAGACAAAAATGCTACTAAGTTATCAACTGTTGCCATGTCACTTCTCTCTAAATCAGTTGGCTGTAGCTTTAATCCAAAAACCTCTTCAATTTTCAAAAGCACTTCTATGATTCCAAGAGAATCTAATAACCCAGCCTCAAATAAATCAATGTCTTGGTCCTCTCTAATCTCGTCTGTTCCTGTTACTTCTTCAAAAATATCTAAAACCTTTTCTCTCATTTTTCTTCCTCCTACTCATATACTAGATATCTACACCTATTTCTTAGAATAAATATCCTGAAAATAATAGTAACCCAAAGCATGCTACATTGAAGTTAATTCCAATTTGAATCCATTGAAACCATTTTTCCTTTTTATGATTCTTGTAGAACTTCCACTTCCTTTGCACTATATCTGTTAATACAATTACTATTCCTTGATAAAGTCCATAAATTATATAAAAACCTTCAATCCCATGCCATAGCCCCATAATTAACATAGTTATTATCTGAGCAACATGAGCTGCTGTGAATCTACTTTTAAATCTCTTTTTCCTCATAGAACTTATTAAAATTCTAGAATATATGTAATCCCCAAACCATCTAGAAAGAGATATATGCCATCTAGTCCAAAACTCCTTCATATCCTTACTAAAGAATGGTTTGTTAAAGTTATCTGGAGTTTTTATTCCTAAAATGTAACTAGTTCCAACTGCAAAGGAGCTATATCCCGCAAAATCAAAGAACAGATATAAGCTATAGGCATACATATAATTAAGTCCATTTAAGAAAGTTATATCCACTGGAATTTTACTCATCCAAAAAGTATTAATTAAATATGCTAGAACAAATTTATAACCTAATCCTATAAATATCTTCCTTATTCCTATATATAAATAATCATTTATATATTCTTTTTTAGGTATAACTATATCTAAATTTTCTTCAAATCTTCTATACCTGTCTATAGGACCTGAACTTAAGGTTGGAAAGAATAAAAGAAAATAAATATAGGTAAAAAAGTTAACCTTACTTATTGCTCCATCATAAATTTCAATTATCATTTGGATTGCCTTAAAGTTTAGATAGGACAATCCTATAAATCCTATTGGTCCAAAAGTAACCTTTACAGATAGCTTAGTAATTATTAAGGGTAGCATAGATCCAAACAATGCTAGATAATATATGTACTTATTATCGGTTTTTCTTCTTATCATTAAATATCCATAAGTAACAAATAACTCCCCTAAGATAAACATTATGAATAATATCATGGATAAAGATGGTGTACCTATTATTAATCCCACCATTGGAATCGACAGGATTAATCCATAATATTTAATATTTTTTTCTCTTACACCTAAAATTATTGCCGGTATAAAAGCTATAAGTAAGATATATAAATATAGATAATCTCCATATTGTGATAACTTCATTATTTAATTTCCCCCATAAGTTTTTTTCTATCTATTTTTCCGTTGATGTTAATAGGGAATTCTTTTATAACCTTGATATTCCTAGGAATCATGTAGCTTGGTATATATTTTTTCAGCTCATTCTTTATGATTACTGAATTTTTAAGGCTGCTTAATCCATTATCTTCTTTCAGTGTTACAAAGCTTGCTAGATATGCTATTTTCTCATTCTTATACACAGGTAGAACAACACCATTACTTATATTGCTTACTCTTCTTAGATTGTTCTCAATATCTTCAAGTTCAATTCTAAAACCATTAAGCTTTATCTGAAAATCTTTTCTACCACAGTAATAAATTATTCCCTTTTCAAAGTAAGCCATATCACCAGTTTTATATCCTTTTACTAATCTCCCATCTATGTCAGCTTGAAAAAATACTTTCTTAGTCATTTCTTCATTATTAAAATAACCTTTGCTAATGCTGGCTCCCATGGCAACCAATTCACCTTTTTCACCCTCAGGAAGTGAATTACCATTTTCATCTATTACTTTTAATATTCCGCCCTCCGTAGGATATCCTATAGGTAGACTTCTGTCTTCTAATAACATCTCTCTTGTTATATCTATTGCTGATAATAACACGGTTCCTTCAGTCGGCCCGTAACCATTGATAATTCGTACTTCTGGAAATCTGTCCATAAGCTCTTCTATAAGCTTTTTAGATAAGACTTCTCCGGCAAAGAAAAATGTATCTAGCTCTGGCATTAACTCTTTATTAAAACTACCGTCCTTAATACATATATCTGCTAGAGCTGGAGTTGATACCCATGTTTTTACTTTTGATGTATTTAAAGCATTAAATAATGCCTTAAAATCTTCTAAGGTTGATTTTGATAAACTAAATAATGTCTTTCCATTGATTAGTCCTAAATATATTGGGATAACTGATACATCAAAGGAATATGAAACTTGATTCATCATTACATCCTTAATATTGTCTAGATTTAAATACTTCTCAAACCATGTAGTAAATGAATCTATATTATTACTACTAATTTGCACGCCCTTTGGTTTCCCTGTACTTCCAGAGGTAAATAAGATATATGCATTTTCATCTTCCTTTACCCAATTATCCTCTTCAACTTCACAATTTATATACTTAGAAATCTTCTTTTCAATTTCTTCCTTTGTAATAGCACCATGAATATCTAGTTCTTCGCCTGTAAAGTTTATAATTATTTTTGCCTCTACTTCCTTCACAACCTGCTTAACTCTATCTGCTGGAAATGTAACATCCAAAGGAATATATGCCCTTCCTGATTTTAGTGCTCCCATCATTAAGGCTAAAATTAAATTATCTTTATTCCCATAAATAATTACAGGATCTTTATGCCACCTCTCATCTTCTAGTATATATGTAGCAAAGGCATTTGAAAGGTTATCTAATTCTCTGTAGGTCATTTCTTTACCATCACAAACTACTGCCATTCTGCCTTCTATTGCAAACTTCTTTATCTGCTGTAATACCTTCATTTCTTTACACCTCTTTGAAGCTTCGTATTCTTCTAGAATTGATTATATATAAACGGTAAATCTTTAAAAGTTGATAATACAAAAATTAGAAATACACCTATAAGAACTAGTGTAAATATTATGCTGTCAGTTACTTCTTTTTTATCTCTTACCAAAGTACTTAGAAATTTTTTCATCAATATCTAACCAGCCCTTCCATCCTAAATGCATTACATCTTTAAGATAATATCTCTCATATTCTTTATCCTGTAAGTTTAATACCTCGAAACCCTTTTCTCTGCATAACTGTTCTACCTTGTTATAATATTCAGCTCTCTCCTCTTTGTCTATACCTATATAATCATAATAATCCCCCAGTACAGGCATCATAATTATAAGTGGCTTAATTCCTAATTCCTTAGCTACATCTAGGAAAAACTCATAATCTTGTAATTCTTTAGATGCTAATAAATCCACATCATTTAATTTTCCTTTTAGTTCACTATATTTATCTCTTAAGTTTTTGTCATAATATGAATCATCTACATATAATGGATTATTACTAGCATTTTTAACTCCCTGAGCTTCTGCTTTACTGTATTCTTCTTCCCAATTTATATTTTTTATAACCATGTCTTTTTTATCTGGAAGTTCATTTAATGCCTTATATGTCTGAATTTCATCTCTCATTTCTAGCAAATACCACTTAAGCTTATAGTAAGGCATAAGCATTGCTAAAGCTGTTTTTGATAGAACGTTATTCTGTGAATAGATTCCTGCATATATACTCTCTTCTAGATATTCATTACTTTTACTAAGTAATTCATAGTTTCTTTTTGCATAATATAATTTATTTTCTTTACTAATCACATCACTATTTAGCAGCTTATAAAATTGATATTCAGAGAAATTGACACTATACTCATCACCATCTAATCCACCCGGGTTTTGAAACCATTGTAGCGATACAATTAATGCTACCTTAGTATCAGGTTTTAAACTGTCTATACTACTTAAAATTGATGATTGTTGTAATGATTGACTATGGGCTCTACCATATATACTTACATCATACTCAGCTCCATAGAAAGGAAACATATGAATAGGATTTTGTTCTATATTTACCCCTAATTCTGAAGAACCCAATAAAAGTAAATCTCCATCCTTAGACATCTGATCCTTTAACACGCCGCCTCTATCTCTTAAAATGTTATTATACTCATGCTTGATTGATGTAATATTCTTTAGCTCTAAAATTTCCCCACACCTCTTGCTATAAACGGAATCAACTACTGGTATTAAGACTATTAGTGCTATTAAGGGTATTAACAGATATCTAAATTTTCTCATTGGTAAGCTCCCCTTTTTTTCTTCTTATAATATATAAACACCATAACCCTATATAGTTTCATTCTACCTTGAATATATAAATTCACCCTTATTTATGGTTAACCATATTATTCTTCAAATACACCCGTACTATAATTGATTATTCATTGTGCTCAATGTTTTATAAACATATAATAAAACTATAAATATATTTATTTAATTTATTGCCATAATAAGCAAATATTAGTCTTTTAGGAGGTTCATTTATGAAAGAAAAACTCCCTTTTACCAAAACTCAGAAAATCCTTGAGATCCTATCCTTAATTATTATGATAGGAACATTTATTTATGTGATTATCACATGGAATTCACTACCTGATACTTTAGCATCTCACTACAATGCCCTTGGTGAAGCTGATGCTTGGAGCGGCAGAAGCACAATTCTTATTTTGCCTATATTTACAGTTTTTCTTTATGCCTTACTTACTGGAGTTCTGTTTATTTCTCCGGAAATGATGAACTCGCCTATTGAAGTTACACCTGATAATCGGAGCTATGTTCAAAAAGTTTCTAGAGATTTAATATGTACTTTAAAGTTAGTTGTTATTTGTGATTTCACCTATATGACCCTTTGTACTGCTATGGAGAAAACCCTTAGCCCCTTATTTTTACCTATTCTTCTAGGTTCTGCGTTTATACCAACCATAGTATGCATTGCTAAAATGTTCAGATATAAAAAGAAAAACATCAGTAAATAATAACAAAACCTAAGGTCACACGTTGGTGCAGCCTTAGGTTTTAATTGTCTTAATTTACTTTACTTTACTCTACTTTACTTTGCTTTACTTTACTTTACTTTACTCTCACTTTTACTTTTACTTTTACTTTTACTTTCATATCTTTAATCTACTCCAGCAAATTTCTCTTCCGGCTCTAGTTCTGCATTTTCCTTTTACATTTCTAAATTTAATATAGAGTCATCTTCATTAAATGTATTTACGTTATAAAGAAAGAGGACATCTGTTATTTTCTTAGACTTAATCAATTTATCTAAATCATCGGTGTAATACCTTAAATCCACCACCTCAATTTCTCCATAGTGAAAAACTAGAAATGGTATCATGCAGTTTGCATAAGAATCCTTTATTAAAAGCAGCTTCTTTGATGGATCTCCCATTGTTTTAATATTAATATGAGGGTGGTTTCCATCAGTGAATACCTGATATTTATCCTTACTATCTAAATTTTCACTGCTATATAAGCTTGGTGATTTCTTCTGCTCGTCTACATAATTTACAACAATCTCACCATCTTTTTTAGGAAAATAAACCTCTATGGAATCGGCCTTCCCCTTTGAACTTCCTGTTTTAGAGCTTAAGCTTCCATAAAACTCTTCAGTAACTGGCTCAACATCAAAATCTGATTCTGGTATTGGCTCTATTTCTATAGCTTTACACATTTCTTCATAAGCTACATATGCCCCTTTACTTGTCCAGTGATGATCAGTTTTATAGTATAAGTAATTATCCTCTTCACTATTTAGAGCTTCATAGGTATCTATAAATTTAATATCAGAAGTTAATTTCCCCTTTACGTCCTCAATATACTGTGCTTCATCATCTACAGGTGCATTCCTTGGTAGTTTTTCCTCTAATACCTTTGTGGCTGTTGGCACTAACATAAATGACATATTCAAATCACTATAGTTACTAGCAAATTGATCTATTGCAGCTATTTTTGCCTCTGTTTCCGCCTCCGGTCTTCTGTCAAAATCCTGAAGCAGCTGGTCATCCGTCCCGATAAAAATTCCATTTCTATCATCTTTTCCACTTAGACCATCTAGAGTGCCCTTTAAAGTAACGAAGATGTTTCTGCAAGGAAATTGATCTGAAATATAGCTTTCAACCCCCTTTCCGTAGTCTCTGCTAATAAGACTGCCAAAGGAAAATGCAGGCATAGCACTTAACGTTCTATTCTCGGCTTCTGAAAACTTTGCGTCCTTTTTAACTACATTAGATATAGCCATAACTCCAATGAATGCTACGAAGGTTGCAGTCATAAAGAAACTGTAGGTTTTCTTATAATTTATCTTCATATTAATCCATCCGCCTTCCTAAAATCTAAAATACAAGAAAGGATTATAACTTTCACTAACTAAATACGCAGTAGAAATAAATAGAATTATAATATTACATACTATAACTACAGTAACACCCCTAAGTTCAAATTTAGTTCTTAATTCTTTTAGAATATTTCTAAATAAAGGCGTCACAGCCAAAATCCCTATTAAGAGAATCAAGAAATTAGTCCTAAATGTATATTTAGCTAAATTATCTATGACAGCATTTCCTGAAATCCCGAACATAACCTTCAAATAAGAAAACGCTGCACCAATGGTCTCAGTTTCAAAGAATACCCAGCTTATGATTACTAAAACTATGGTATATATATGTCCACATGCCCTTGGAAGCTTCTTTAAAACATCTGCCATAAATACTTTTTCCATAAAAATCAGCAGTCCAAAATATACGCCCCAAACTATAAAATTCCAGCTAGCTCCATGCCATAGTCCTGTGGCAAACCAAACAATCATTAGATTTCTAAACTGCACTGCCATTCCCCTTCTATTACCACCTAGAGGAATATAAATGTATTGTCTGAACCAGGAGCCTAAAGAAATATGCCATCTTCTCCAAAACTCACTTATGCTTCTTGAAACATAAGGATGTTTAAAATTTTCTAAAAAATCAAAGCCCATCATCTTTCCAAGACCTATTGCCATATCTGAATATCCACTAAAGTCAAAGTAAATCTGCAAGGTAAAGGCTATTATTCCAATCCACGATGAAACCATGGATACTTCTCCAATTGGCAAAGCTTTTATAGACTTCCATATTAGGCCTAGATTATTGGCAAGCAGCACTTTTTTTCCTACTCCAATAATAAACCGCTCCGTCCCTCTTCCAAACTTCAAAACAGATTCTTCTCTATTAAATAGCTGTTCCTTAACATGATTATACTGAACTATAGGTCCCGCAACTAACTGTGGAAACATTGATATGTATGCTCCAAAGGTAATAATATTATCCTGTGCCACCACTTTACCTGTATATACATCAGCAATATAGGAAATAAGCTGAAAAGTGTAAAAAGATATGCCAAGAGGCAGGGCTAACGTCTTTATCCTTAAGCTAGTGTTAAAAATCATATTAATATTTTCTATCAAGAAGCCGTAGTACTTAAAAAATACTAGGGAGCTCAAATCAATGACCAAAACTGTGATAAATATAAATTTACATTTCTCCTTATCCTCCCTATTTTCTTGTATAAGAAGCCCACCAAGATGATTAACCATTATAGAACCCATCATAAGAAAAATATAAATTGGCTCTCCCCATCCATAGAAAAACAAGCTAGAAATAAGTATGACTAAATTTCTCTTTACTTTTGGCACACGGTAATAGCAAATTAGGGTAATTGGCAAAAACATAAATATAAACATTAAACTACTAAAAACCAACTGAACCACTCCAATTAAAATATATTTTAAGGAAACTCATTCTCATCCTCATTCCAATGAGTAAGTTTACATTGACCAAATCACGCGTGCCCTTTAGGGTAGAGATTTGGATGTTCACTTAAACTTCTTATTTATTGCTGTCTTAATATCCCTAGCATCTGTTGAAATAATTAACATCAAATATTGACCCTTCACTTCTAATACATTGTCATCTATTATGTCCTTAAGCTCAGGCCTATAGCTTTGAAAACTATTTGATTGCTTGTCCACTCTTTCTTCTATCTTATCCTTAAGGTCATCTACATTGTCCTCAGACTTAGCCTTTATAACAAGTATTTCATTGGCATCCATATTAGTCTTAGGTGCATATAAAGTAAAATCCTCTATTTCACTTTTATTTATATAGTAGAGCTTTCTAAGCTTCTGCCCATCTCCTTCAACCATAGAAGTTAAATCGGCGGTATCCAGAATGCTTTTCTTAATATCCTCCATTGAAGGTTCCTTTATCTGCAGCACCTTGTATAAGCCTAAAAAAGTTCCTAATACAATCACTATTAATAAGATATATAGTATTCTATAGGGTTTTTTCATTTTTATCGCTCCTTGCCCTAATTCTTAATATATTTATCTAAATAATTCATCCATTCCACATAAAAATCATGTTTAAGATGGATCCCATCCTCTGCACGCAAATCATTATTACCTTCAAGTATGGTGTTAATATCTACATAATTAACCTCAGTCTCCTCGCATACCTCTTCAACTGCAACTCTAAATCTATCTAAATTTTCATTAGTAAGTCTATCGCTAGCTGATAGCTTACCCTCTGCAACAGATAGTGGAGATTGTACGTATATTTCTGCATAAGGCAACCGACCTTTAAGTGTCTCTAAAAGTTCCTTATAGTTTGCTTTGAAACTATCTATAGATGTCCATTCACTAACTTCTTGAAATAAAATTACATCATTCATGCCAAAGAGCAGAACTATCTTTTTAGGATTAAGAGATACTACTTTGGATACATCGTCCTTTGCCTTAACTATGGTTTCACCCATAGCTGCCAATACTTTCGATTCATCTATCACCTCCATATAAAATAGACCTTCCGTTATAGAATCTCCCATAAATATGGTGTCTTCAAAAATTGTATTGTAATCCTTACTGTAGATATCTTCATCGTCTTCAGTGCTCCCATTTCCTGAAGCTGTATTTGAATTAGTGTTAGTATTTTCATCTGGAGCCTTCTCTATATCATCATTAACTGCTTGTCCTTCTTCATCGCCATTCTCCATTTTAAATGTAGCAAAATGTTCTTCAAGCTTTTCCTCTATACTTGATACACTTTGACTTTCGAGCTCGACCAAGAGCTGTCTCCCCTTGATATCCTCTTGAGCTTTTTTGTCTTTATCTCCTCCACAGCCAACCATTACTATTCCTGTAGTAATAATTACAGCTGTCAATGTCCCCAGACCTTTAACAATCAATTTATTTTTGCTCATAATAACTCCTTACTATAAATATCTTTTTACTTATCTATTTTACCATATATTTACAGTAAATAGTTACAAAAAGCTTCGTTTTTTAAGGCATTATTTATACAAAAAAGCCTAGATAGGAACAAATTCCTCTCTAGGCTTTTTTTATTCTACTTGTAGATTTAGTCTTGTAGATTTAGTATAGAATCATCTTCATTAAAAGTATTTACATTATAAAGAAATAATATATCAGTTATGTTCTTAGAATCAACTAACTCCTTTAAATTATCCATATAATATCTTAGGTCAATTACATCAATTTCCCCATAGTGTGAAGTCAAAAACGGCAACATACTATTAGCATAAGAATCCTTAACCACCAATAGCTTTTTTGAAGGATCTCCCATAGATTTAATATTTATATGAGGATGGTTACCGCCAGTAAACACTTCATATTTATCCTTCTTCTCTAAACTCTTACTATTATATAAACTTGGAGTTCTTCTTTGCTCTTCCATATAGTTTACAACTACCTCACCATTTTCTTTAGGGAAATACACCTCTATAGAATCTGCTTTTCCTTTCTCACTTCCAATTTTAGAGCTTAAGCTCCCATAAAAATCATCTGCTACCTGTTCTATAACAAACTCTTCTTCTAATTTCGGCTCAATCTCTAAAGCCTTACACAGCTCTGTATATGCTACATAAGCTCCCTTTGTAGTCCAGTGATGGTCCGTTCTATAGTACAAGTACTCATCATTTCTGCTTTTTAAGGCTTCATATGGATTTACAAACCTTATATTTTCATTAAGCCCTGCTCCTATTTCCTCAATATACTTCTCCTCATCATCTACGGGCGCATATCTAGGAAGCTTTTCCTCCAACACCTTTGTTGCTGTAGGCACTAACATAAAGGTAGTATTAATCCCCTCATAACTGCCTATAAATTCATTTATAGCCCCAAGCTTTTCTTGGGTTTCTTCCTCAGGTCTTCTTTGAAAATCCTGAAGGAGCTGATTACTTTCTCCGATAAAAACTCCATTTTTCTCATCTTTACCTTCCAAAGTATCTAAATTAGACTTAAGTCCTACAAAAAAACTTCTTCCCATAAATTGATCTGATATATAACTTTCATAATCTTTTACATAATCGCCACTCATAAAGCTGCTAAAAGAAAACTCTGGCTTTACACTAAGCTTTCTATTTTCACTTTCTGAAAAGTCATCATTACCTTTAAACACATTCAATAAAGTCATCACACCTATATATAAAAGGAACCCTCCTGCAATTAACACCGTATAAGCTTTATTATAATTTTTCTTCATTTACTCCTCTACTCCCTTCCTAGAATCTAAAGTATAAGAAAGGATTATAACTTTCACTAACTAAATATGCCGTAGCAATAAATAAAACTAATAAATTACACACTACAACTGCTACAACACCCTTAAACTCAAATTTGGTTTTTAAAGAATTTATTAATCTTCTAATTAAAGGTGTAGACGCAATAACTCCAACTGCTAATATTATTAAGTTAGTTCTCAATGTATATCGAGCCATATTATCTATAAATGGATTACTCCCTACACCAAACATTACCTTTATGTAAGACATAGCTCCACTTAAATTACTTGCTTCAAAGAATACCCAGCTAATAATAAGTAAAATTATCGTATAGCTATGAGAAATAAAACTTGGAACCCTCTCTAGAATTTTTCCTAAAAATAATTTTTCTATAAAAATCAACATACCAAAATATAGTCCCCACACAATAAAGTTCCAACTGGCACCATGCCATAGACCAGTTGCAAACCATACAATTATCAGATTTCTAAATTGTATTGCTAATCCCTTTCTATTTCCTCCAAGTGGAATATATAGATAATCTCTGAACCAAGAACCTAAAGATATATGCCATCTTCTCCAAAACTCACCAATACTTTTAGACATATATGGGTATTTAAAGTTCTCTAAAAAGTCAAAGCCCATCATCTTACCAAGACCTATAGCCATATCAGAATACCCACTGAAATCAAAATAAATCTGCAGTGTAAAAGCTATTATTCCTATCCATGCAGATAACACAGATATCTCACCCACTGGCAATGCCTTTATCCCTGTCCATATTAGCCCTAAATTATTAGCTAATAATACCTTCTTGCCAATTCCACATATAAATCGCTCTACTCCCATACCAAATTTATAAATTGATTCTTCTCTATGAAGTAACTGCTCTTCAACATCACTATACTGTACAATTGGTCCTGCAACCAGCTGTGGAAACATCGAAATATACGCTCCAAATGTAATTATATTCTTCTGTGCCTTTACCTTCCCCATATATACATCAGCCACATAAGAAATTAGCTGAAAAGTATAAAAGGATATTCCCAAAGGCAATGGCAGTTCTCTTATCTGTAAAGTGGTTCCTAAGATGTTGTTAATATTATCTATAATAAAACCATAATATTTAAAGAAAACTAATACACTTAAATTTAATACAAGGACCGTCACAAAAATAAATGTTCTTTTGGCCTTGTCCTTTTTACTAGCCTGTATTAAAAGACCTCCGAAATAATCTATTACTATTGAACCCACCATTAAAAATACATATACGGGTTCTCCCCAGGCATAAAAGCCTAAGCTTAATATAAGTATGACTACATTTCTCATTGACTTTGGAGCAGCGTAGTAAACAATTAAGGCAAGGGGTAAAAACATAAATAAAAATATTACACTACTAAAAACCAACTTAATCACTCCATCTAAAATATATTTTTTACTTAAATTCTTTGTCTATTACTGACTTTATTTCCTCTCCATCAGTGGAAATAACTAATATTAGATATCTTCCCCTCACCTCTAATATTCTGTCCTTTATAAGCTCATACTGATCTGGTCTATAGCTTTCGAAACTCTTTTCAGCCTTTTCAATTCTCGCTTCAACCTTCTCCATAAGCTCATCCATATCCTCCTGTGACTTTGCCTTTAAAATAAGAACTTCACTAGCATCCATATTTGTTTTAGGAGCCAAAAAAATAAAATCTTCTATATCATTTTTACTTATATAATATAGCTTCCTAAGCCTCTGCCCATCCCCCTCAGTCATATAAGATAAATCTGCAGTGTTTAAAATTTTTTCTTTAAGAACCTCCATATTAGGCTCTTTCACCTCTAGTATCTTATATAAACCAATAAAAGCTACTAATACAATAGCTGCCAATATAAAGTATTCCCTTTTATAACTTTTCTTCATCATTCTACTCCAATTTCTATTTATTCATAAATCCACGCAAATAAGTCAGCCACTTCATATAAAACTCCTGTTTTAAATGGATACCATCAGACTCATGTAAATTACTACTTTCATCAGCTAACATGCTAATGTCCACATAATTAACTGAAGTTTCCTCACATACAACTTCAACTGCCTCTCTAAACCTAGTTAAGTTTTCATTGGTAAGTCTTGCATTAGTAGCTGTCGCCTTAGCATTCACCGGCAATGGCGATTGTACATATATATTGGTATTAGGCAACTTTGCCTTTATTTCATTTATCAGGGTTTTATAGTCTTCCTTAAATTTATCTATTGAATTCCAAGAGGCTGTTTCTTCAAATAAAATGACATCATTCATTCCATATAGCAATACTATATTTTTAGGCTGAATTTCTTGCAACTTAGGTATGTGGTTCATAGCCTTAATAACCGTATCTCCCATTTCTGCTATAACTCTGTATTCATCTAATATCTGATTGTAGGATAAACTCTCAGTAATAGAATCTCCCATAAATACAGTATCCTCATATATTTTATTAAAATCATCATCAGTAACTTCTTCAGCTTCAGCCTCTGAAATCTTATGATGTTGTTCTATCTTTTCTTCTATAACAGCTAAATCCATCTGTTCAAGCTGAATCAGATATTCCCGTCCACTATTGTTCTCATTTTTGCTTTGATCCCCTCCTCCATAGACTGCTACCATAATTGCTATAATAATTATAATAACTATAGTTAACTTCATTAGATTATTTCTCACTTTTTTAATCTTCATAATAATTTCCTCTTTTATATTCCTTTAATATACTTCAAATTTTAGTACAACTTTATCTACATAAGGTTACAAAATGTTTAATTTTTCATCATATTTTAATTAAATTTATGTAAAATTTGAATTTCTATCTCTACAAACATTGTAGTATTTGTAAAATTTTACTTTATCTTAATAAAAAAGAGATTATGTTTAAAATTACTTTTAAAAACATAATCTCTACCTTTATTTAAATCTATTTATTTAGTTTAGCCTAAATTTTTTTCACATACTTTATTATTAATAATTTATCCTAACATTAACTTCTCTTTTAATCTATTATTATTAAGTAAAAACTTAAATACTATAACTCCAACTATTGAAACTACCGCAAATTCTCCTATAGCAACCTCTACAACTGAAAGCCAGAATGGAAGTTTTAGCACATAATATAGCTCTGCTCCAACTATTAATCCATTTACAATTGCTGCCCAAATTGAAGAAATAAATAGAACTAAAGTGGTATTTGAAACATTTTTCTTTTCTAATGCCTTCTTTGTCGCCCAAATTAATACTAAAGCGATAAATGTAGCACCTGTCCCACATACAACGTCTACTATTCCCATGGTACTAAATAGGAAATTTGATACGGCACATCCTATAGTTAATGGTACGATGTATAATCCATCTACAAATACTAGAAGCACAAGGATTTCCGATACTCTAAACTGTAGGTTTCCAAAAGAAATTGGCTGGAATACTCCAGTTACAGCTACGTATATGGCTACTATTAGAGCCATCTTTACTAACTTTAATGTTTTTTGATTAGTGTTCATAAATATAATACCTCCTGAATTTCATAGTTCTGCTCTCAGCACTTTATCTGGCTTCTACCATTATTCCCTAAAAGCCTTAAGATAAAATAATGAATATCTATGTCACCTCAATTAGCCATACTCCCGACCTTAAAATATCACTCAGCATTATATTTTTTCATAAAATTCACTGCGCCCCAAAATCTCTATTCCCTTTAAACTATTAGAGAATAGAAAATGACGCAAATACCCTGCATTAAGAAAAAATAAAGGCCGTCATTATGATGACAGCCTTGTAATCTCACAAAATAATAAACCCCTACTGAAAATTAGAGTATATCTTTATAAAAAATAATAAAGTTATACGTCCTAAAAGAAGGTGTTTACAAAAGATTTCAATGCCGTAGTTTTATTTAAAGGCAGGAGGCTTACGAACTGCCTATGTTTTGTTTATAAAATTATTATAACTGAAAAAAAGGTGAAGTTCAAGCCTTCACCTTGGGTAAATATCGGTAATTGAGAATCTAAATCTTTAACTTACTCATTGGAATAACATGAGAATAAGTTTCCCTATAGATTCAATTTTTTTCCAATTTCTTCAAGGCATGATTTTGCCTTATTCATTATTGGAATAATCTTTCCTTTTTTATCCTCTTTAACCTTACTAATACTTCTGTTTAAGGCATCATACTTAGCTGTAATAAGACGCTTAGCATGTTCTGGATACTCCTTAAGTAGCCCAATATACTCATCTGTTATATAGTCATATGCAACCATATCATCAATAGCATCTGCTACCTCATTATAAATACTGATTTTAACCAAGGTTGGAGCTTCATCTTTTGCTCTATCGAAGTTCTTTCGCTTCACCATCCAAGGTTTTGGAATGTCTTTTTCAAGGTTATCAGCTTCACTTTCAAAAATAACAAGGTTCTTTATAGCTTCCCTCTGCTCGATGATATCAAAATGTCCTAGATACTCAGTAGTTTTCGCCTTTTTTATTATTGTGTTAAAGTCCATAAACCCACATCCTTTCATTATATATAATTCGTTATAATTATATATATTCCTCTTTTTTATTATACACATAATTATAATTTAAATACATTTAAGGTAACTCCTTCTCGGCTGCGCTCGAATGAGTAAGTTCGCATTAGCCAAATCGTAGATTTGGATGTTGAAACTCCTTCTCGGCTGCGCTCGAATGAGTAAGTTCGCATTAACCAAATCGTAGATTTGGATGCTGAAACTCCTTCTCGGCTGCGCTCGAATGAGTAAGTTCCATTGTCCAAATCATAGATTTGGATGTTCACTTATGTTAACTTTAGGTTAAATCTCACCCCTTTAATGTTAAGCCTGTGTAAAATCTATTAAATTACTTTTCTCTTTATTGTATGTTTAATATATAAATACATAACATAAATACATACTATTTTTATGGAGGTTACTCAATATGGATTCATTTTTCTTAGTAATAAATCTTCTAGGTGGACTTGGACTTTTCCTATTCGGTATGAAAATCATGGGCGATGGACTTGAAAACCTAGCTGGCGAGAAGCTAAAAGGAATTTTCGATAAAATAACATCTAACCCAATTAAGGGAGTATTAACAGGAGCAATTGTTACAGCGCTTATTCAAAGTAGTAGTGCTGCCACAGTTATGATAGTTGGTTTCGTTAACGCCGGAATCATGAACCTTATGCAAGCTGCTTATGTAATCATGGGAGCAAACATAGGAACTACTATTACAGCTCAACTTATAACATTTAATTTTTCAGCTATAGTACCAGTATTTATAGCAATTGGTGCTGCTTTACTTTTATTTAATAAAAAAAGAAATCTAAAAGAGATTGGATACATAGCTCTTGGTTTCGGTATTCTATTCCTAGGACTTAGCAATATGTCATCAGCAATGGAGCCACTTAGAGAATCAGTGGTATTCACTAACTTAATTTTAGGATTAAGAGGACATGCAATACTAAGCTTACTTCTTGGAATAGTAATGACTGCTGTAATTCAGAGTTCATCTGCTGTTACTGGAATATTAATAGCTCTAGCAGCTGCCGGAACTGTTCCAATAGATGTAGCTCTACCATTCTTATATGGAAGTAACATCGGAACTTGTGTAACAGCTTTAATCTCAAGTCTTGGAACTACTAATGCGGCTAAGAAGGCAGCTTTAATCCACTTATTCTTTAACTTAATTGGAAGCTTAATCTTCTTAATCCCAGCAGTTTCACACTTATTATTAAATGTAGTTACAACAATAACTCCTGGTATGGATGGAGATATAGTTGCTAAGCAAATTGCTAACTCACATACAATCTTTAACGTAACAAATACATTATTAATATTACCATTCACTAAGTACCTTGTAGCTTTAGTTAACCACCTTCTTCCTGAAGATGATGCTGAAGAGCTACCTAAGGTTAAATACATTGACGACAGACTATTAGAAACACCAACCATAGCCTTTGGTCAATCAACTAATGAAATTATTAGAATGGGTAACCTAGCTAAGAAGAATCTTAACTATGCTTTAGAAGGTTTCATGAACGGTAACTCTGATTTAATTGATAAAGTATACAAGAACGAATCTATAATAAATCTTTTAGAAGGCGATATAACTAGATACCTGGTTAAACTTGCTAACTCAGACATAGGAGATATTCAGAGAACTCAAGTTGTTTCTTACTTCCATGTAGTTAATGACATCGAACGTATTGGAGACCATGCAGAAAATATAGCTGACAGTGCTAGAGAGAAGATGAATAAAAACATTATCTTCTCTGAGGATGCTATTAACGAACTACGTGAAATGTCTAAACTTTGTTTAGAAGCAATAGATGACAGCTTAGCCTGCTTTGCTGATTACGACAAAGAAAGTGCAGCAGAAGTTAGAAAACTAGAAGAAAAAATCGATAACTCTGAAAAAGACTTAAGAAACTCTCACATCAGAAGATTAAACAGCGGAATATGTAATGCTACCGTAGGTACAATGTTCCTAGATTTAATTAGTAACCTTGAGAGAGTTGGAGACCATGCAGTTAATATCGCTGAGATTTTAGCTGAAGCTTAAAATAAAAGCTACAATTCACTAGAATTGTAGCTTTTTCTTATACAATTATTGTATTTTTGATCCCATTCCTATGAACTATAGCTTCAAGCTCTTTCATATACTCAGTAGTTGGAACTGTCGTTTCTAATAAATCTTTTCTGACGCCCATTGGTCTGTACTTTATAAGCTTGTACTGAATCTCAGGGTTTATACTAGCGATAAGTTTACTTCCTTCATCTACAGTGCACTTATTATCAAGAACTCCTGGCACTACTACTGTTCTAATTTCATATACTTTATCTAAAGCTCCTAGCTCTTTAATATTCCTTATTACAGTTTCATTATCTATCCCTGTAAGCATCTTATTTTCCTCAGAGTTAAAGGCTTTAAGGTCTATCATAGTTTTATCTGTTACAGCTAAAAGCTCCTTATTTTCATATACCTTTATAGACCCATTCGTATCCATGAAGGTAGTAAGCCCTAACTTTTTAACTTCAGTAAATAACTCTATTAAGAAATCGCTTTGAAGGCTGCACTCTCCTCCCGAAACTGTAATTCCAGATATAAAGAATTTTACCTTTTCGATTTTCTCCATCATCTCAGAAACCGTTAATTTAGATATTTTAGGGCTGCTGTTTTTATCACAAGTAGAAACACATTTATCGCAATTTACACATTTATCTATATCATATTCAACTTGTCCATTCACCATCTCTATGGCTCCAACTGGACATCCTGGAACACACAAACCACAGTTTACGCATCTATTTATAGTCTCTGGATTATGACAATAAAGACAGTTATAGTTACAACCTTGAAGAAATATAGCCATTCTATTTCCTTCTCCGTCTACATTACTAAAAGGTATTATTTTATTAATATATCCTATAGTTCCTTTTTTACTTTCCATTTCACTCACTCCATCCTAAATGCTTTTATAGGTATTGTATAAACAAACTCTAAATATAGACTTCGAAACTCCCTCTAGCCTAGAAGTAGTTTTTAATTAATCCTTGAAAAATAATCTTATATATAAGAATCACTCCAAGTGCAAACCTGATAATCCGCACTTGAAGTGACATGTTTTATAATGAAACTCCTTCTCATATTCATTCGAATGAGTAAGTTCGCATAGACCAAATCAAAGATTTGGATGCTTACTTAATAATTATTCTGTTCTTCTCTTAATTTTCTCTCAAGAATTTTAGAGTTTTTAGCAGCTCCATATCCAAGAACAACTGTATCATTAAGAACTTGCTCTCCTCTGTCTAAAGCTTCTATATCAGAACGCTTAACAAGGTATCCTGTAATTCTTATAACATCACAATCATCACAGTATAATGAGAAGTATCTAAGTCCCACATTAAATCCACCTTTGATTATATCTAAAATTGACTTTGGATTATTTTTAGCCATCTCGTCAAACTTAAAGATATCGCCTATTCCTGATGGGAAATATTTGTGGAATACTGCACTTTGAACTAGGTGTTCATGGATTACTGGCTCTTCACCTATTGGAATTCTACATCCTGGGCTTGTTCCAGCATCAGTATCCATTCCAACTTGAGCATGTAATAGGTAATGATTATCTGAAACCTCACAGTATGGAGCTTTATGAGCATTTACTCTCTCATACATAGCCTTTATGATTGTTTCTCCTAATTCATTAGCTTCTTTACTATATCCAAATCTGTCATTTTGCTCTGTAGCACCAAGAAGAGTATTTACACACTCAGCTAGTCCAACTAAACCAAACATAGCACTAAATCTATCTCTTGAAAGTAATCCTTCTCTTACAAGGAAGCTTGATTCAAAGAATGTGCTTTCTTCTACGATGAATTTAATTCTCTTATCCATATAGTCAAGAGTTGCATCTATAGCATCTGGTAATAATTTAGTTAAGAAATGGTCTGTGTTATAAGCCATATCAGCAAGCTTAGAAAGTACCATTCTAACTAAAGTATAACTTCCGCCACCTAAATTTAATCCATTGTAGCAGCTAACTATTCCATATTTTTCTCCAAGATCAGCTGAGAACATCTCATGGTTAGCAAAACTTGGCTTAGCACAAGAAAGTGCAGTTTTTATTGCTTCTACAGCAAATTCATCTGGTGTCTCGTCAGAATATTTTAAAGTTATATTTGGAGTAGAGTTTTGAAGCTCTCTCTCAACTTCTAAAATTATTCTTCCAGCTACAGTTGCTGCTGGTCCTATATTTGCATGACAGAAAGAATCTGTTATTGTTCTATCTATGTGTTTTAAGAAGAAGGTTATTGCTTTTCTAGCTTCCTCTTCATCCTTTACAAATGGCTCTAATAAAGTATCTATATTCCCTACATATACAGGGAAAGATGTTATTGATGGAACATGCTTGTATAATATAAGAAGATTATTTACAGCTTCCCATATATCTGTTGCAGGTTCTAATCTTAAAAACTTACTTCCATTCTCCATAAATACATCGTAATCAGGTACTATATATCTTGGTCTGTATGGTGCATCACCCTCAAATAGATCGCATATAACACCTGCATTTTGGTACATTTTAGTTTTCTCTGATTTACCTAGTACCTCTATAGTATTTTCAGCATACTTAGCTAGGTTCATAACCTTCATCTCATAAGTTAAGGTAGTATCCTTAATAATTTCCATAACTCTGTTATCCATATAACTCACTCCTACTCATTCATAATATATCTTTCGAAATTTCAAGAACTTTTTAAATTATATTACTAGTATACTATTCACCTTTTAATAACACTACATGTTTCGACAAACACAATACTAATGAAGTATATATGCTGTACAATATAACCTCTACATATATTATTATATTATAAAATGAGTGACATTTCTATAGCTAGTGAATAATTATTATTAATTAACTTTCTTTTTCTAATTTTCTTTATTTTTCATTTTAATAAAAAAATTCTCACACAAAGGATAAATCTTGTTTATACTATTATTAGATGCACATTGAAGATAGTGAGGTTTTAACATGAAAATTGGTATTATTTCAGATACACATATGACTAAACATTTTTCTAAACTAAAGGATGTTCTAAACAAAAATTTTAAGGATGTAGATTTAATAATTCATGCAGGAGATTATACTTCCACTGACATTATTTCAATATTAAAAGACCATTGTGATTTCTTAGGGGTTTATGGTAATAATGATAAATCTAAGCTTCGAAGCTTATTAACTGATAAACATATCTTCACGCTTGAAGGCTATAACATTGGGATATGCCACGGTGATGGCCCAAAGAAAAATACCTTAGATAATGTTATTGATACCTTTCAAAATGATAAACTAGATATAATAATTTATGGTCATAGCCATAAGCCTTCTATTTTAACCAAGGGTAAAACTATGTTTTTAAACCCTGGATCTTGTACTAGCAAAAGAAAGGAGCCTTGGTTCTCCTATATAATTTTAGAACTTAATAAAGGTTGCCCTATATCAGCCTCTATAAAATTCTTTAAATAGGTATTCTTTAATTGAATACTTATTATAAAAGCAGTAGCAAATCATTAGATTTACTACTGCTTTTGTATATATATTAATATATTCATTTATATTTGCATTTGTGTATTATTCTATAAGTTTCAAATATATTTCTGCACTAGAATTTTGCATAACCTTTACTTCAGAAATACGCAACAATTAAGTTTATTTACTAAAACCCACATATATGCTTTTTTCAATAACTCTAAACGTAACCGTAAATTCCTCTTACTGAAACTTCCCCTGAAAATACCTTATGAATAGAACCATCTTCATGTTTAACTACAAGCTCTCCATCCTCATCAATATCTATGGCTGTGCAGATTGTTTCTTTACCGCCATTAATAACTCTTACTTCTTTACCTAAAAGGACAGAGCCTTTTCTGCAGATATTAATTACACCTCTTATATCTCCAGTGTTTTTAAATAAATCATAATAGTATTCTATATAATTTAACACCTTAGCAACTAACTCTTTTCTATCTACTTTTTCACCTAGCTGAAGCTTTAGTGAAGTTGCCTTATCACTTAGCTCTTCTGGAAACTCTTCCATATTAACGTTAATTCCAATTCCCATAATTACATAGTTTATTCTATCAATCTCAGCGTTCATTTCGGTTAAAATTCCGCAGACCTTTTTTCCACCAATAATAATGTCATTAGGCCACTTTATTCCCGCATCAACACCCATATCCTTTAAAGCACTATAAACTGCTGCTGCTCCTATTATAGTAGTCTTTGGGGCTAACACTGGAGATATCTCCGGTGTTAATACAATAGACATCCATATTCCAGTACCCTTAGGTGACGTCCACGCTCTTCCTAAGCGTCCTTTTCCTTGAATCTGTTCCTCTGCAGTCACCACTAACCCATCTACCATATTTTTAACACATTCTCTCTTACACTGAGCGTTCGTTGAGTCTATAGAATCAAAATGAAGATACTCTCTACCTATATATTTAGTTTTCAAAAGAGGTGTAACTTCTCCTTCAGTTATAATATCTGGAGTTCCAACAAGTCTATATCCTTTATTTGAAACAGACTCAATCTCATATCCCATATCCTTTAAGCTTTTCATATGTTTCCAAATACCAGCCCTAGTAATTCCTAGCTCCTCACTTATCTTTTCACCTGAAATATATTCATAACCACTGTTTTTCAGTATATATAAAATCTTCTTCTTCATTAACTTCTTACCCTTTAAACCTTATCTTATAATAAATTTTCCTTGCCTCTAAATTATTTGCTACCTTGAATAGGCACATTATATTTATCAGCAATTCTTCTTCTCTTCTCTATATAATTGTTACATTTTTCAAGGAAAATTTCAATATTTCTTTCTTCCTCTTTTACCTTAGACTCTGGTAAAATTCCTCTGCCTAGTCTATCACTTATGCCTAAAAGAGCAACATCCTCTACGTAACCACTCTTAGCTATTTTATTAAAGTCAGCCCACTCAGTATCCTTAACCACAAATAAAATCTGCATATGAAGCCTTACTAATGAAGCTACATATCTGTAAAACTCATCAGACTTATTATATCCCATGACTTCTAAAAATTCTTCTGCAATCTCAAGACTTGCCTTATCATGATTATAGGAAGTAATACGACCTCTTCTAAGCTTGGTAGTGTTTAGCTTCCCTACATCATGAAGAAGCGCTCCCCACATAAACCCTCTAGGATCTCGGCTTTTGTCTCTTCTCGTTGCAGCTTCATCTACCACCATCATAGTATGAATCCAAACATTCCCCTCTGGATGATACTTAGGATTCTGCTCAACATCCTTTAGTTTTAAAAGTAAATCAAAGGGATAATCCTCTGGAAATTTACCTTCCTCTGCTAAATTATTAAAATATATAGAGGGCTTCTCATCCTCAACTAAATGCTTACTAAACTCTTCATAATAATCCATATTCCTTAGTAGTTAGCCATGTCCGGCTCCACTAAGACTCACATCCTTTCTCATTCTATATAAATAATAAACTTCTTCTTTTGTATTTCTATAAATATTTATTCATTTACAACTTTAATCCTATTTAATATTATTTCATTTCTATTATAGTTTGTTCAAATTTAATCATATTATTAAAAGAAGGTCAACTTAACACAAGTCAACCTTCCATAAAATCATTTTATTTTTTAAAGATAATCAAATTTCCAATTAATTCTTGCAAGGATCAATACTATTCAGAAATTCCTTAGTAATTTCATCCTCATCTTTCAATTTTCATCAAACTACGGTATTTCCGCTGTCGGCTCTTCTGATTGTGCCTATTACGCCTTAGGTTTCGTACCTCTTTTAACTATTTTATTAACAGTTATATAATTATCGTCATTCATTAATATTCTTTCAGTTTCAACACCATTAGTATAAGTAACTCTATGCACTCTTACCTTATATCCTGTTGATGGCTGTTGTTCAACTTCCTCTTTACCAACTTCCCATGTAGGCTCATCCTTATATTCAGTCTTTGGCTGTGTTGTGCTATATACATCTCTAACAAAGTCATAAGATTTTCCTGCAATTACAGAACCCTCTGAATAAAGGGTGAATGTTACTGCTCCCCCTGAAGTATAACCTTCAATGTATATTGGATAGTCAAATGGATTTGTAAATACGTAATCAATATATCCATAAGCTATAGTTGCATCCATACCAAGGTCCATATATCCTACTGGCATACTGTGATTTAATCTTTCATCTGGAATAATTCCTGCCTTAACAACAGCATTATGGAATGTAGAAGATACTTGGCATATTCCACCACCATATCCTACTTCAACTTTATTTCCAACATAAACTCCGCCTGGCTGATACCCTTTATCTGGTGTTGTATCACCAATTACAGTGTTAAAGCTAAAAGACTCTCCTGGCATAAGTAAAGTTCCATCTATAGTTTTAGTTCCTAAGTAAATATTCGTAGCCCTATTTGCATCTGAGCTTCCATAATGGGTAGTAGAACTAGATATTGCAGTATTAACAGTTTGAAGTGCTTCCTTGGTTCTAGCTGGCACTTCCTCATTTATTACTCCAGTTACTTCAATGTTTCCTTCCTTAGTTGAAGCTACCTTTGCATTAATCTCATCAATCAAAGCTTGTACATCCAACTTTTTACCAACAACATGGTCAGTAACTGTAAATCCAGATCCGCTTTTACTAATAGTTGCATTCACCTTATCTACATTTATTTCACTTTCCATAGTAGCAACTACATTATTTATTATTTCTCCGTTATAAGTAAACTTAATCTCAATATTATGATTTGAATGTTTTTTTAAATACTTATATTTATCCATAACACCAAGGTCTCTATTATACTGAAAAGCTTCCTCTACAACTTCTTCTATATTGAATTTAACATCTAAATCATTATAGTCAATAGTATATGTATTGTCTCCAGCAGTAATTGTTATGGCCCTGCTACCGATTGCCTCACTAAACCTTGCATTTAAAAGGCCCATTGCCTCCTCTTTGGTCTTTCCGTTCATATCTATATCTTCAATAATTACACCTGGCATTATCAGTGCATCATATGCTGATACAACTTTGTTAACGTGCACTGATATTCCAATTACAGCTAATAAAATTATAGTTATTACAGAAGAAATTCCTATGATTATAGCTTTTTTACTAGGCATTTTTTTGCCTTTATCTGATGAAAGATTTTCGCTACCTTCACCAACTTTTAGATTCATATCCATAGTAACATCCCTTTCCAATTTTTGTAATATAAAAAAATAATTTCTATACATAAAGTATACCATACTCTCATAATATTATCATTTACTTATATATACGATTTTTTTCGTAAATAGTTCCAATTCTTCTTCCTTTTTTTACTTCTTTACCGATTTATTTAATTTTTTACTGATTTATTTAAAATAATAAAACTATTACTTCCCTGCAATATCTTTTATTGCGAATACCCTGTATGAATTGTAAATCTATATTCTTCGATAAAAAAATCAGCCCATAATCATGGACTGATTTTCATATATTCTCAATAAAAAGGTACTTTCGCAAAATAGATAATTCTATTTCATCAGAATTTAAGTTTATTAAAACATAAATGACCTTAGAATACTTATACTAATACTTGAAGATATATATACGCTCTTAGTAGAAAATTTGAAAAGGTTGTGTCAGACCCCCGATATACAATAGAGTAACATTATTTATACTTGTAGATTGAAAATTTTATTTAATTAAATACGTGAAAGTAATTCTAACTTTTTAGATTGAAACTCTTCGTCTGTTAGAATACCCTCATTTCTTAAAGCCGCAAGCTCTCTAATCTGCTTTACAAAATCCTCCTGTACCATAACTGGTTCATATTTAGCATAAATATTCTCTTCATCTACACTTTCTTTATTTTCATTTAAATTTTGAGTATTTACATACTTTTCTCTGTTATACTTATTAACTATATTAATTATTCTTTCACATTCTACAAGCTTTAAAGATTCTATTTTTAGCTTATTACCAGATAAAATTATCTCTAGAGTAGTTTCTTTAAATAAATCAGTTATCATACTAAACATTGATTTATATTCACTTGTTCCTTCTAATCCTATATAAGCTATGTCATTATATATTAATCTTGAAATTAACTCTTCATCTTCTAATAAATCATATTTATTTATTATTAATATCTGCTTATTTGTACATATTGTAAAAGTTACCTTATCCTTTGAACTCCTTCTACTTGAAAGAAATACAAAGTACTCATCTTCTAATAGATAGCCTTTAATTCTATTAAAGATAACTTCTCCTACTCTATCTTTAAGTCCTTCTTCAACTTTCCTTGCAACCTCTTCTTCAGTGATTGCATAATTTTTTAAATTGGTTTTATTAAAGTAATTTTGTAGCATATATAAGCAGCTCTTATCTACCTTTAATACATCTACACCATTAATAGCTAATATAGAGAAATCTTCGTTGTCATATAAATCAATCTTTTCTACTTTGCTAAGATTTATTTTTGAAGAATAAACCATTCCTTCAGTTATATGTTTACTTTTAAAGTAAAATTCTTTATTACTTAATAGAAAATAATCGCTACTTCCACCATAGTAACTTACAAGGGGTATTTCTAATTCATCTAATAAGCTATTATCATCCTTAGCACTATAATGTAAAATCACTTCATCTCCACATCTTTTAGGTATATAATTTCCAAAGCTTACTTTAGAATTCTTATACCCTTCATTTACTATGAAAATTCTTTCATAGAATTCATTGGTAAAGCTTAATATGTCCTCTATATCTTCTTCATGAAAATAATTAAAATATCCTATATCTACTGATTCTTTGCTAGAATTAACTTCTATTTTATTAGTGACATCAATAGAAAGACTAGCAACAAATTTTCTTTCTTCCTCAATTTTCTTTCTATTCTCTTCAATCTTTGCTTCTAATTCTTTCTTACCTTTTATTGCGGCCTCTGTTAAAATCATCCCAGTAGCTTTAGCCATATCCTTAATTTCACTTTCCTCAACAGTCTTTTTTATTCCTTCTCCCATTTCTTTAAACCTATCAATAATACTCATAACTTCACCTCATTTATATCTCATTTATATCTTATTTATATCTTATTTATATTCTATTTATAATTTAGGCTATGTTTTAATTTATTGTTGAATAATTTCTCCAATATTATTAAAACATAGCCTTATTTCTAGCTACAAACTTCTTGTAAAATTTGTTGTGACTCTTTTTTAGCTAAAGTATTAACTATAGCTTTTCTAAGCATATCTACTGGTATTATAGTAATTGCTAAACCTATAACTACAATCCAATCCTTAGGCTCTATCGGAGAGCAACTAAACACTTCTCCACCAATATATGTTAGTGCTACTTGGACTACCACTATAATGCTCATTACTTTTATAAAACCTTTATTTTGTCCTATATTTTCAAAAATGTTTACGCCTTCACTTCTAACATTGAAACCATTAAATACAGCTGCTAATACAAACATTGAGAAATATGCTGTAAGGTGCTTTTCAGTAGTTGCAAACATTTCAGTAAAGAATGGCATCTTTAAGAACATGAAACTTATTATTGTTATCCATGACCCTGCAAATAAAACTTGTCCCATCATCTTAGACGAAACAATACTCTGAGTTCTATTCTTTGGTTTTTCTTCCATGTATTTCTTCAAAGCTGGCTCTGAACCTAAAGCTAAAGCTCCAAGACCATCCATAATTAAGTTAATCCAAAGAATATGAGTTATGCTAAGTGGTTGTTTTATACCAAAGAATGGTGCTATTGCGCAAACAGCAACAGCTGCTACGTTTATTGTTAATTGGAACTTTATAAACTTTAATATATTGTTATATATAGTTCTTCCATAAAGTATAGCATTTTCAATAGATTTAAAGTTATCATCTAGTATAACAATATCTCCAACCTCTTTTGCAACATCTGTACCTGATCCCATTGCAAATCCTACGTCTGCTCTCTTCAATGCAGGCGCATCATTTACTCCATCTCCAGTCATACCACAAACTATATTTAGTTCTTGAGCAAGTCTAACCATTCTAGACTTATCTGTTGGAAGTGCTCTTGCTATAACTCTTAAATTAGGTAAAATTGCTTTTACTTCTTCATCTGTCATGGCATTTAACTCTTCTGATGTTAATGCAATATCATTCTTACTTTCAATTAATCCACAATCTCTTCCTATGGCAACTGCAGTTTCTTTTCTATCACCAGTTATCATTACAACCTGTATACCTGCATTTTTAACTTCCCTAATAGCTTGTCTTGCTTCTGGTCTTACATCATCACGAATTCCAACAAACCCAACTATTATTAAATCTTCAGGTAAAACATCTTCCTCTAAATCACTTTCACTATACGCAAAAGATAATACTCTCATTGCTTTATCTGCAAGCTTGTCTATTTTTTCGTTAACTAAAACTTTATTTAAAGGAACTATTTCTCCATCTGCATTAATGTATTTTGTTGCTTTTCCTAATAATCTTTCAGGAGCTCCCTTATATACTGTTTTTCCTTCTAATTGAGCTGCTGAATATTTATTAGCTGAGTTAAACTGTTGAGCTTTAATTACTTTTATATCTAAGTGCTTTTCCGCTTCTTCCTTAGTTAAGAAGTGTAGTAATGCTTTATCTGTAGCATTTCCTCCAATTACTTCTCCATCGCCATCAAACATAGCTCCAGTATTCTTACCAATACAGTGCGCCATTAATTCACTTATTGATTTACTCTTACCATAGCTATCATTTACACTTCCATCGAAGAACTCTACAACTTCTAATTTTCCCTTAGTTATAGTTCCTGTTTTATCACTAAATAATAGATTTAATGACCCTGCTGTTTCTATTCCTATTGGTTTTCTTACTAATACGTTGTTTTGCAACATTTTAGATGTATTTTTCATAAGTACTATAGCAATCATAAGTGGTAATCCTTCTGGTACCGCCATAACTATGATTACAACTGCTAACATTACTGTTTCCAGTACTTCTTTTAAAATTTCCACAAAACCTAAATCCATAAATGGTCCAATGCCACCAGCTGACATTACATTTTGAATCATTAATGCTACTGCTATAACTGTAGCCCCTATATATCCAAATTTAGATATTTTATTTGCAAGAACAGTTAATTTAACCTTTAATGGACTATCTACAGCATCATCAGCCATATCTTTAGCCATAGATCCCATAATTGTATTCATACCAGTTTTGCTTACTCTCATAACACCAGAACCATTAACTGTAACAGCTCCTCTAAATAGTGAGAATCTATCAACAAAAACATCTCCAGTAATAGCTACTTCATCCTCTGCATTTTCACCATTGTAGTTTTCATGAGCAAACTTCTTACATTCTTCAGACTCTCCATTTAATGATGAGTTATCAACTGCTAAATTTCCGTCAACTAGAATTCCATCTGCTGGAATTTTATCTCCTGATTGTAGTATAACAAGATCATCAACAACAACCTCATCTACATTAATCTCTATGGCTACACCATCTCTATATACCTTACAGGTATCTTTCTTGGCACTACCTTTTAACTTTCTATATTCATTATCAGATGCAACTTCAGTCTTAGCTGATATCACTGTTACTAATATTATAGAAATAACTATACCTACTATTTCTCCCCACTCTGCATAATGCATGAAAGCTAAGATAGATAATATTGCAGCTATTCCTAAAAGTAGTTTTATCATTGGGTCTTCAAATGCCCCCTTGAATTTATCAAAGAAGGTCTCTGGTGGTGCTTCTTCTATTATGTTAGCGCCATATTTTTTTCTTTTCTCTTCTACCTCTTTTTTATTAAGCCCTTTAAACATCTTTACTCTCCTTACACTCATATTGTGCTTACACTAAGTCTTATTTTACTTATAATTTAAAAATATACATGTAAAAGTAGAGTTTAGTACCTTTACATGTATTAGTAATACTATTGATATAGAGCAAGTACTCCGTTTAAGTCAGCTATTTTTCCTTCTCCTACAGCTTTAAACTGCCACTCTGAACCTGCTCTATAAAGCTCAGCAAAAATTACAGATGTTGCAGTAGAACCATTTTCTTTTAAGTTAAATCTGCAAATTTCCTTTTCTCCTTGAGCTACATCTAGTAATCTTACATATGAGTTATTTACCATTCCAAAAGTTTGTCTTCTAGCCTGTGAATTATGAATTGTAACTATGAATACAATCTTCATGATACTAGGATTTATAGCATCTAAATTAATTTGTATTCTCTCGTCATCCCCATCTCCTGCACCTGTTCTATTATCTCCACCTAAAGTGATACCTTGACCAGCTTTATTGTTAAAGAATATTATATTTTCTACGCTATTAAATCTGTTGTTAGCATCTAATAAAAATGCAGCTATATCTAAATCAAAATCAGCTGAGTTATTAGATACATCCCAACCTGCTCCTAAAACAACATTTTTAAGCCCTGGATTTCTCTTTGTTAAATCTAAAATATCATTTTTATTTAAATCTAATACAACACCCTGTGATGGAGCATTATTATTTGATAAGTTTCCGAAATTTCCACCTAAGTTAATTCCCATTTTATACTCCTCCTATCTATATCTATCTAATAATGTTGAAACTGAACCTTGTAGATACTCACCTACAGCCTTGAAATTCCATTCAGAACCATTTTTCTCAAGCTGAGCAAATATTATAGCAGTATTATTTCCGCCTTCTTCAGTTAAGTTAAATCTACATATCTCAGCATTCCTTTTGTCTTCATTAACTAATCTAACATATGCATTTTTTACCTTTGAGAAGCTTTGTTTTCTTTTTGCCGCATCATATATGCTTACTGTGAAAACTACCTTACTACAATTTGATGGTAATTTATTTAAAGATATAGATATCTTCTCATCATCCCCATCTCCAGCACCTGTTAAATTATCTCCATGAAGATATATCCCAGTACCTTTTTTGTTTCCAAAATATATTAATCCTTCTTTTCCAGTGATTTTATTATTGCTATCTAATAAAAGTGCAGCTAAATCTAAGTCATAATCAGCTTGCATGCTAAATAGACCTTTCTTTACAACATCCCAACCTGCTCCAAGTAAAATATTATTTAAAGATGGATCTTTTTTAGTTAAGTCTAAAACATCATTTTTTTGTAAATTTAATACACCTGACATATTACTTCCTACTTTCTTATCTTTATTTATTCGTTTTTATTTTTGCATCTTTTACATCTGTTTTATAATAATATTGAATTGAAGTCCAATTTCAACATTTACTTAAAACAAAGCTTTATTCTATAATCTATATCCCTAATTTTGTGTAAATTCCTTTAAACATTTATAAAGGAGTTTATATTTCTATGTTACATATAAAGACTTAAGACACCGTTTAAATCTGCTATTCTACCTTCTCCAATAGCTTTAAATTGCCATTCAGACCCTGATCTATAAAGCTCTGCGAAAACTACTGAAGTCACTGTGGATCCATTTTCTCTTAGATTAAATCTACAGATTTCTCTTTCATTATTTTTAACATCTAAAAGTCTAACAAAGGAATTTTCTACCATACCGAAAGTTTGTCTCTTTGCCTGTGCCTCATGGATAGTAACTACGAAAACTACCTTTTCAACGTCACTTCTTATTTGAGCTAAATTAATTTGGATTCTTTCGTCGTCCCCATCTCCAGCTCCAGTTCTATTATCACCCTCAAGTTTTATTCCTTCTCCAGCCATATTATTAAAAAAGATAACGTCCTCTGGAATTCTGCCGACCTTATTATTCTTATTTAATAGGAAAGCAGCTATATCTAAATCAAAGTCTTGTCCATTATTTGCAACGTCCCATCCAGCCCCTAAAATAACTTGTAAAAGTCCTGGATTTTTCTTTGTTAAATCCAACACATCATTCTTCCTTAGGTTTAATGCATTAACTCCATTACTAGCTGGTGCTTGATTATTACTACCGCCCATAATTGGTCCTAAATTTATACCCATGGTTATCTCCTCACTTCTAATTATAAAATTATAGTTATATAACATAAATTATAACATAAATTTCTAATACTATATATTTTTTTACATTTTATTATTAACTTTTACATTTTATTAATCTTATAAACAATTTTACACTTATTATTTAGGTTAAACCCGTTATAACCCATATTAAGCTTGTGCTATATTTTTCTTCATATTATGCTTAATGTTTTCAAGTTTATTTGAGTTTTCTCTTCTTTGTACCTTATTAGCTTCTTGAATAGCTTTAGTCTCTTCAATACCCTTCATAATAGTCTCATAAGACTTCTCTAGAGTTTCAATAGCTACTGAACTACCTGATGCCATCTTAGCTATTTCTACTGATTGTCTTGCAGTATTTGAAGCATTTCTCATGATTAATTCATTAGTTTTATCATCTAACTGTTTAATTGACTTAGCTTGTATTTCTTGTCTTTTTAATATAACAGCTTGAGCTAAGCATTGCTTGAATATAGGTAATGTCACTATAAATGATGAATTTATTTTTCTCATTAAGTTAAAGTTGGACATTTGTATTGTTTGAATCATTGGCGCAGCTTGTATAGCAACATTTTCTGCAATTTGTAAGTCATATACACGCTGTGATAACATATCCTTACTTACATCTAACTTCTGAATCATCATATGCTTTTCTTCTTGCCCCATAGAATTATCCATAGAAATTTGATTTATGTAGTTATCGATTTCTTCAAGAGCCATTTCTCCAGCAACTATGTACTTTTCTAATTGTTGATAGAACTCTAGATTTCCATCGTATAATTTCTTTAAGTTATCATTAGATTCTCTAATCTCACTTTCATATCTTTTTAATAACACATATACCTTCTCTACTTCATAACCCATAGTGTCATACTTTTGGAATAGCTTGGCCACAGTATTTCCAACACCTTTAAATAGCTTTGAAATCATTGAACTCTCTTTTGCATTTTCAAGCTCTTTAACATCAAATTTATCCATTATCTTAGTTAAGTTAATTAACATTTCTCCAGCTTCTTCTGCTTTTATAGCTTTCATGGAGTTAAGTAGTTGATCTGATACTTTAGATATGTTTTCACTAGCTTGTTGTCCAAACATGATTATTGAGTTTGTGTTTTGTATTTCAACTTCCCCTGTAAGGGCTTGAACTTCTCTCATTCCTCTTAACCTTTGTTTATATTCAGTAGTGTTTTGGAATGTATCCTGTTGTGTCATAACTTCTTGTTGCATACCATTATTAGCCGGAACCATACCTATATTTCCATTATTCACATATTGACCTTGGTTTTGGTATCCACCATTCATGTTATTCCCATATTGGCCTTGATTTTGGTATCCACCATTCATGTTGTCCCCATATTGACCTTGATCTTGAAATCCGCCATTCATATTGTTCCCATATTGACCTTGGTTTTGAA
>DALZNT010000003.1:39867-102425 GCA_032005505.1 Clostridium sp.
ATCCGCCATTCATATTGTTGCTATATTGATCTTGGTTTTGGAATTCGCCATTCATATTGTTCCCATATTGACCTTGGTTTTGAAATCCGCCATTCATATTGTTGCTATATTGATCTTGGTTTTGGAATTCGCCATTCATGTTATTCCCATATTGACCTTGGTTTTGAAATCCGCCATTCATGTTATTCCCATATTGACCTTGGTTTTGAAATCCGCCATTCATATTGTTGCCATATTGATCTTGGTTTTGGAATCCGCCATTCATGTTGTTCCCATACTGATTTTGGTTTTGAAATCCGCCATTCATATCTGTATTTTTATTTGTATCTACTATTACTGGTTCGATTATGTTGTCATTCATTTTCCATTTCCCCCTTATATGTTCTATCCAATTATACTACTTTTATCTAGATTCTCCACCTTTGATACTTCCTACCTAATAAGCTAATAAGAGTATTACAATAGATAACCATTAGCTAAAATCATAACTCATAGTATTATTAGATGATTTTTTAATTTACTTATTCAAGAATCTTGAAAATACACTTTGTTTTAAGCTCATTATACTTTTGTACTTTGAAGTATAATTCATTTCTTCCAGTCTCATTATATTTACTGTATCGTCTTCTAGAATGTTATTTATATTAAATAATCCTGAAGGATTAAATATAACTATATCTATCCCAATTGTATGTAGATATCCAAGAAGCATTACCATGGACTCTGGCATACTCTCTTCATTATTTAAATAAATCACTATTTTAGGTATCTGCGCTGTAAAATCAAAATTATCTACTAATCTAATTATATTTTCATCTAAAGATAATACTAAAACAAGTAGTCTTAATATAGATTCTTTATTTAGTGGCTTTACATAAAGACTTTTATCTGTAATAGTTTCATTAAATTTATTAAGTAAAAAGTTCTGAACCTCTTCACTATACTTGCTAAATTTATAAATAGGTATCTTCTTTATTTCATTTATATCAAATGTTCCATCACTAAGCTGACAAAACATAAGCTCATACATATTATCCGTAATTCCAATCTCTCTTGATATATTTCCGTCATTAAAGAATAAAGTGTTTGGAGAACTTATACAATGCTTTACCAGCTTTTGATACTCTAGGACATTAGCATATTGTCCATCTATCTTTTTAAAGAAGCATGGCACCTTTACACAATTTCCTTCCACCTTAAATCCATCTCTTAATTTGCAAGGTTCATCCCAATATATATATATATCTTCAAGAATAGTATCTAGTAATAAACTTTTAGTATAACCCTTTCTAAACTGCCAAGGTTTAAATATTCCTGTATTTGAAAAAAGCTGTTCTTCCACATCTCTTTCAATTTGCTTTGTTATAGTTTCTACATTATCAAGAACCTTTCCTCTAGCTGCTCTTTCATTAAATGATTCAACATTTAATATAGCCATGCTCTTTTCACATTGACTTAGCTTACTACCTTCAATTTCATCCCATAGTTCTTCTTTTAAAGGATTAATATAAAGTACATCAAAGCCCATCAAATACAGTAAAATTAAAAAGTATATTTCATGTCTTCCAATTATCCCATAATAAATACACTTTGGATTTATATCCTCATTATACTTAACCTTAGTCGCAAAGGTATAAGCCCATACAATTAACTTAGTGATGAAGTTATTTCTAACATTATCATTAAAGAAATTCTCCTTATCTATGGCTAAAGGAATCACATAATCTAAGGCCTTTAAGAATGTTATATTTACCTGCATGTCATCAAATATTGTTATGTCTGCATTTTGCATATCTCTAACATTCATATTATTTAGCTCGTTATAAATATATTGTATAAGTTCTAATTCACCTTCTAAAGGTAAATTGTTATCAAAAATAATGCATTTATCTTTATGTTCCGCACATTTATCTTCCAATGTCTTCATAACATCATCATAACTCTCAACATTATCCACACCTATAAATCTATGAAAATAAGGTCTAAACTGATTATAGCCATTAGTTCTTTCAAACCTTTTTCTAAACATGCCATGAGTTATTTGCTTTAAGTTCATAGCCATTTAGAAATCACCTCTTTCCTTTAAAAACTCTATATAAATTCTGTCTACTAATGACATAGATAAATCTTTATGACAATATGCTTTTAATATTATATAGCAATATATTCTTTTAGAATATCTATTAAGTCATCTGTTGCATATACTCCTGCTCTCTCTGTTACAATAGACTTCTCATTTCTAAAACTACAGTGCTTTGGAAGTATGGATACTCCTCTAGTTGTAAAGCATCTATCTGCCTCACTATCTCCTGCTGTAAATAAATTTTCAATTTCAAACTTATTTCTTATATAATCCACTGCATGGATCTTGTCTATATTTTTATTAATTATAAATACTTTGACCCCCATTTGCATTAATCTTATATGCTCTGAAAATTTATCCTTTAATGTTCCATAAGTAGCCTCTGCCTTATCTACGTCTTCACATTTTATAGTGATGTAAAAATCCTCGATATTTCTTACTTCTTGTACATCTAAATTAAGAGATTCTATATACTGAATATCTGTTATAATTTCATTTTTATTTACTAGCTTCCTTACTTCTTTATCCCAAGTAGAATCTAACTTTCCATCTATATAAATCTGAGCTCCATTAGTACAAATGATTATCTCTGGATTATATTCTCTTATAAAATCTACCCTTAGAGTTTGTCTAATATTTCTCATGGTGCACGGTATAAACTTAAAATGCTTTAGTTTTAGAAGCTTCATTAATTCCATATAACTGCTTTCAGTCATATATGTTATTTCTTTTTCCCCTTCTCTTTCTACGCATTTAAACCCTTTATTTTTAGAATGTATAATAGTTCTATCTAAATCAGTAATAAAATATAAATTACTCATATTACTTTGCTTCCTCTTCTATTATTGCCATACATCTATAACTTCCTGTATCATATTTTAAAACTTCAACATTCTTTTCCTTTGCAAGCTGTATTATATGATATACATTTTTATCTTCTAGATCTCTAACTAAAACTACTCTAGCTTTTCTTCTTAATAAAACCCTAGCAGATTCACCTATACTTAATTTAACACTGTTTATACTTTTAACCTGAAAAGCTTGCCTTATTTTTTCTGCAATAGTTGCTGCATAGCCTTCTATCGCCAATTTTGCTGAAGCTTCAGTGGTTATTGCTATCTCATCTTCTACTTTAGAAAATTCACCTTCTGCTTCTACTAGACTATATTGATTTCCCTTTATAATATCTTGAAATTCACTAGAAATCTTATCTATAAAATACATAGATAAGTCTTCTTCTGCTAAATAATCAAGATGTTTTGCTCCATGGAAATCCTCTTTTCCTATAAAGTTAGGATTATTAACTGTTCTACTGATTAATCCACTAACAGTTGAATTTAAGCAGCAATTTGGAAGAACTATATCCTCTCTTGTGCCATAAATCTTACATAGCCTTGCAGGATCTGCAATTACCGCTAGAGAATTATCTACATCTTCATTAAATTCTTTATTGAACTCATCTATAGTTCTTTTTAATTCACCTATGATTGAGCCCTTGCCTGTCCACCCATCTACAAACTGTATCTTACAATCGTAATTATTTTTCAGTATATACTTAAGTGCATTAAAGTCAATCCCTCTACCCCTAATGATAGAAACACTATAGTTTTTAATGTCTACATCATACTTAAGACTTAAATATCTCCTCATGAGAATTCCATAAGGTGTACCAGCTCTAGCTAAGGATACTAAAACTAAGTCCTTTCCCTTGACGTTATATATTTCTTCTGATATTTTTGCCACATAAGTAGCAATCTGTCTTTTACTATCTTCTAACATGCTAAAGAAAATGCTTTTTACCTCATCACTAGGTATATCCTCTTTAGATATTATCTCCGAATAGCTTATACCATTTCTAATTAGTTCTTCCTTTTCATCCACTGTAATCTCTTTAATGATTCCTGTTAAGTCATTTAGAAGAACCTCACACTCTTTACCATAGCTATGCTCTACAAGCTTCATCTTACTTTTCTCCTTAAAGTCTTATAATGACTAGATTATCTGTTAGCTTTATATCTAGGTCATCTTCTGTAATCAGTATAGTTTTATAGTACTTCTCTTCTATGGATTTTTTATTATAAACGTAATATTTTACTCCTTCGTGATTAAAGCTGTGCTTTTCCTTTATAGGATAGCCTTCTTCATTAATGCAATAAATTGGACTTCTTGTTGTACTCTTAAAATATATATCTCCCTCTAAATACGCTGCTACCCTTGAAGGTATATAAATATTCTCTCCATGTCCTAAAACTAAAATCCTTTTATCACTTTTAATGATATCTTGAATCTTAAGAGCAGCTTCTTTACATTTATCTTCAAGAATTTCTATATCACTATAGTGCACTCCAAATCTACCAGTATTTTTAAAGTAACTTCTTATACCGCTTGAAGTTTCTCTATCTACCCTTTCAAGAGCATCTAAGTTTATAACTTCCATGCTCTCCTCTAAAACAGATTCTCCGCTATCGTATAAAACTGTTTTATCATTTACACTAATGTCTCCAGCCATTAGTGATATAACCTCTATATTAATACTTCTTTCTTTGCATACTTCATTGAATAGTTCCCTATGTTCTTTACCTCTCCAATCTAAGATGCTAAGAACTGTATACTTTTTAACATTAGTAGTTTCCTCTAGATTTTTTATTATGTTAATCATAGATTTTCCAGTAGTTATTTCATCATCAACTAGTATTATCCTATCTGCATTTACAACTTTAGCTCTATCCTCTACAAAACATTTATGAGTTGTAGCATGAGAATGCTCCTCTTCAAAATTAAGAAGAGATTTGATATCTGAAATATCTTCCCTAGTTGTAGTTACATAGTAAGCTCCTTTAATAGCTGAAGCTACTGCCATTCCAAGTCCTGTAGCTGTCTCTGCAAAACCTAAAACGCATATATTTTCATTGGTTCTATAATACGCCTTCATAGCTTCTTTAACTTCACTCTTATATTTTACTGGATTGCCTAGAAATCTAATTAGCTGTTCTGTATACTTACTTTTTCCAAATATCTTAGATGCTAATATAAATCCTATAGCTCTACATACATCTGGTACAACTTCTAAGTGCTTTCCTAATACTTTGCTTACAAATAAAAAGTTTCTCTTATCATTGTTTGCCCTATTACCTAATGTAATTAAATCATTTATATCTAAGTCATACTCATTTTCCACTATATTAATTTCTATACTATTATTTTTATTCATATCTATTTTATTAAGGAAACTGCAGCTTCCTTACACTCCTCCTGTAAATATATATTTTTACAACATATTCCTTTATTTAAAACTCCATATACCTTAGATCTATAGGCAACCTTATTTGCCCAGCTTAAATGTGGCAGAACTTCATTCATCTTATTATCTCCACAACCCTTAAATACTCCGCCCTCACCATCACTTTCCAATATGCCCTTAGCATCCATATACTCCTCATAGGTTACAGCATATATAGAATTGACATATTCTCCTTGGGTAGGATGTATTATAGCCTTTCCACAAAAGCCATTTTCTTTATCATAAATTACTTCTTTAATTAACCCTTGTACCTCATTAGAGTTAGTTTCTGTTGAAAAATACTCCCAAACTGGTGCAGCTATCACATAATCCTCTTCTTTTCTTCCAAAGACATTTAATATATCCACTAAACAATCAGAAACTGCTCTGATATCATAGATACTTAAATTCATTGAACGTCTTATGGCAAACTTTGAAGAAAAATCAGTTCCTCCAACTCTAACATTTAAGATTAAATCCTCGTAATCTGATAATAATTTCTTTATGTTCAATAGTTCCTCTAATCTAGTTTCTTTATATAATATCTTTTCACTTTCTAATATAGGCATTGCATATAGACTCTCATTGAATTTATAATTAAGCTGTCTTAAATGCTTCAAAGATACTTGTCCATTTTCATAAGTAAACTTTGGAAGAGTAAACCCCGTTAACATACTTATTTGATCCTTTGATAACTTTTCAGTAAAACTAATAAATTGGCTTTCATTTCTAACTCTTATAAATATTAATGGTAGATTTTCAATTTTTATTTCTTTACTTTTTACACATTCATATAGCTTGGCTAGTAAATCTAAAGTGTTATCCTCACACTCCTTTAAATCACGCTCTTTAGTAGCATCCTCAAAGCAAATTGTAATAGCTCCAATATTTTTGAACCCTTCATGAGTAAGTTTATTAAAAATATCCTTTAATCCATTCATATAAAGCGTGGCCCCTAAAGCATATTTTAATATATTTTTATCACTATATTTATTAAATTCAATTGGTCCTTTTAAAAATATGTCTTCTCCTATATCTCTAAAATATCTCATAGTTTCTCCCTTTCTTATCTTTACACCATTTGGGTGTATTTTATTTTAGCTCTGCTTTAAGTAAGTGCATCCTGAATGAACCCCTTTGTATCTCTACCTTTAATATTGTGTTATTCAATTGTAATATATTTGTATTAAATCTACCATATTCTATACTTTTTTCTAAATTTTTAGTCATCTTTCTCACTAAAATTATACTCTAAATTACATTATTATAGCAACAACATTACAACTTATATTTATAGTGAAATGCATGGATTATATTAAAATTAAATTAAGTTTTTCAATATTATTAAATAAAAAAGTTATGCTACAATTAAAAACACTAAAGCCTTCTGTTATTTTTGATTGTTAACACAAAAGGGTCATGACTCCATAACTTAATCCGTTATTGAGTCATGACCCCCTCTTAATCCAAAAGATTTATTGCACAATAAATTTATATTTCTTTATCTCTCTACAACGATAGCAATACCTTGTCCACCACCGATACATAAAGTAGCAAGACCTTTTTTATTGTCTCTCTTAATCATTTCGTGGATAAGAGTTATTAATATTCTAGCTCCTGATGCTCCAACTGGATGTCCTAAAGCTATAGCTCCACCATTTACGTTTACTATATCTGTATTTAATCCTAAATCTCTAACAACTGCAATAGATTGTGCAGCGAAAGCTTCGTTTGACTCTACTAATTCTATATCTTCAACTTTTAAGTCAGCTTTTGCAAGAGCTTTGTTTACAGCCTTAAATGGTCCGTAACCCATTATTTGTGGATCAAGTCCAGCAGATGCATAAGACTTAACTGTAACTAAGTAGTCTATTCCTAATTCTTCTGCTTTATCTTTAGCCATAACTATGAACATAGCAGCTCCATCGTTGATTCCAGATGAGTTACCAGCAGTAACTGCTCCACCTTTCTTGAAAGCTGGTTTAAGTTTTGCTAATTTTTCTGCAGTACTACCAAATTTAGCATATTCATCAGTATCAAATACTATTGGGTCACCTTTTCTTTGTGGTATTACAACTGGAACTATTTCCTCTTTAAACTTTCCACCTTTTATAGCAGCTTCTGCTTTTAATTGGCTGTTTAAAGCAAATTGGTCTAGTTCTTCTCTTGTTAATCCCCATTTTTCAACTATGTTTTCAGCTGTCATTCCCATGTGGTAATCATTGAATGCATCCCATAAACCATCTTTTATCATAGTGTCAATCATTGTTCCATCGCCCATTCTTTGACCCCATCTTGATTGTGGTAATACGTATGGTGCATTACTCATAGATTCAGTTCCTCCACAAAGGATTACATCTGCATCTCCTGATTTTATTGCTTGAGCAGCAAATCCTACAGCCTTTATTCCTGAACCACAAACTTTGTTTATAGTTGTAGCTGAAGATTCTTCGCTTAATCCAGCTTTTAATGCAACTTGTCTTGCAACGTTTTGTCCTAGACCTGCACTTATTACGTTTCCGATTATAGCTTCATCAATTATTGCTGGGTCTATTCCAGCTCTTTTTATTACTTCTTTAGCAGCTATTGTACCAATCTCTACTGCTGATAATTTAGCTAAACTTCCACCGAATGAACCTATTGCTGTTCTAGCAGCACTTACGATAACAACTTCTCTCATTTTTTTCCCCATCCTTTTCTTTAATTTATACTTTAATTATCAATTTACTTTAAAATATAATCTTCATCTGAAGTATTTTAATATAAATTGTTGCTGATAACTTTATTACATTATTATATAGCAATTTCCATGCCAACTTCAAATCTTATGTAAACCTTTGAAATCACGCAAGTTTAAAAATACTGAAAATTTCTAATGTAAACTTAGTTTACACTCTTTCTTTTTACTTTCTTTCACTTAAATGTAATCTTAGCAAATTAGTAAGACGTTCCACCTTCAATATCAAGGTTTTAATCATACAATCTACTCTTTTTTTCATTATATAATATTTTTTTTCATATTTTCTTTTCTAATTGCAAAAGTGTAAACTAGGTTTACACGTCAACCACAGTTTACACTTTATTTGTCGAAAATTAAACTTCAATATTTAATCTCTTTATTTTTTTATAGAGACCCTGTCGACTAATGCCTAATTTTTTTGCAGCTTCATTTTTATTGCCTTGATTTTCATAAAGAACCGTAACTATTAATTCCTTTTCTAAATCATCAGTAACCTGTCTAAGCTTCTTGCCTTTGCTTACTATATTATCATCATCACACTGAAGAATTTTCTTAGGTAAATGCTCTGGCAAAATTTCCAGCTCAGCATTTAAAAGATTTATGGCTCTTTCAATAACATTCTCAAGCTCTCTTACATTTCCTGGCCAGTCATAGCTTTTAAGATAATTCATAGCTTTTTCACTAATTCCCTCACTATATACACCGTACTTATTACAAAGCTTAACTCTTAAGTGTTCTGCAAGGACTGCGATATCATCTCTACGATCCTTTAGTGATGGAATATTTATATGCATTACATTTAGTCTATAATACAGGTCCTCTCTAAATTTACCTTCTTTAGTTAAAGCCTGTAAGTCCTTATTAGTTGCTGCAATAACTCTAACATCAATTTTCCTTACGTCATTACTACCTACTCTAACAATTTCTCTCTCCTGCAGAACCCTTAGAAGTTTAACCTGCATAAACAATGGCATGTCCCCTATTTCATCAAGTAAAATAGTCCCCTCATCTGCCAATTCAAATTTACCTTTTTTACCGGTTTTCTTTGCTCCAGTAAAGGCACCTTCTTCATATCCAAACATTTCAGATTCAAAAAGCTCTGGTGGAATTGCTCCACAGTTTATCTTTACAAAAGGCTTTCTGGCTCTTTTGCTGCTATTATGCATAGCTTCTGCCAAAAGTTCCTTTCCTGTACCACTTTTCCCCGTGATTAATATGGATGAATATCCCTTTGCAATTCTTTCAGCAAAGTTTACAATGTCCATGAAATTCTCATCTACTCCAACTAATTTATCAAAGGTATGTAGAGCTTTATTTTCAGCCTTTATCCCATTTTTGTAAAACTCTAGCTCCTGCTCTAGGTTAGATATCTTACTACTCAATATTTTAAAGTTATCTATATCCTTGAACATAACTCTTCCTATGGCACCTTGAAGTTCTCCATTAACTACTATAGGTACTCTCATAGATATCATTTTATGCCCCTTCACCTCATGAATATCACCAATTTCATTAGTTCCTTCTTTAGCTATAAGGTGAAGTCTTGTATTAGGAATAATCTCTGTAACGTGATGTCCTTCTGGTTTTTCACATCCTAAAAACTCCTTATAACCATCGGTCATCATAGTGATAATTCCTTTAGTATCTACCATGACAATATACTCTCCTAAACTATTTAAAGCATAATTGAGTATTTCCTCATTAATATTCATAAAATCCCCCCAGCTTTTATCTAGAGTTGCTTATTATTTAAATTAAGACATCCACTGTCCATTTCTACCAAATATCTTTTTTAGATGCTTAACTGCAAATTCCCCTGTTATTCCAACAAAAATTCCTGTTCCAATTCCTGCAATACTCATCACTGGCAGATATAACATTACACCCATAGTCTTTACAATAAGTGACGCTGCCAAAAGTTGTCCAACGTTATGGAACACAGCTCCAACGCAGCTTACCCCAATTATACTCACTTTACCTTTGAATAATCTTTTAGTCATTACCATAGTTAAATAGCTAAGTACTCCCCCTGAAAGACTATAGATAAGTCTAGATATACTTCCTCCAAACATTACTGATAAAAGTATTCTTAGAAATAAAACTAAGAAGGCTTCCCCATCACTTAATGTATATAGGGCTATAACTGTTATAATATTGGCAAGACCAAGCTTTGCTCCTGGAGTTATAAACGGTACTGGAATCATATTTTCAAAAATATGCAGAACTAAAGACATAGATACCAACAGTGCTATAAATATCATTTTTCTTAAGTTCATACTATTACTATTATTTTTCTTCATTACTTCACCTCTATTGAGAAATTACATCTTCATCATTAGTATTATTACTTTTTCCAACAACTTCAATGATTACTCTATGTGGAAGACATACAATCATATCTCCTGGTTTACTTGCACTTCCTTGATATACACATACACCATCACTACAATCAGCTTCAACAATTGATATAGCGCCATCATGTACAACTACTTTATTATTACCTGCAGTTGTTTCAATTAAAAACTCATCATCCTTTTTAGCAGATAAATCAATTTCAGCTAAAACTTCTCCATTAATAGTAACAACTGCATATACCTTGCTGGTATCAACATTTTTGGGGTTATTTTTAAACATAAGGTATGGTATAAAGGAAATAACTAGTAATACACCAATTATTATTACATCTAATCTTTTCATTATTTTCATTATTTTCATAAGTATATCATCCCATCTTTTGATTTATTATTTAATAGTTTGCCACCATAATTATAACAGTATTAGATAAATTTTTACATGATTTTTTTGTTAATAAAATAACTTTTTATCATATCTACAAAATTTGCAATAAAATATTGTTACAATTGTTTTAATTGCATTTACGCTAACTTATTATTAATATATAATTATAACCGAATTATAAGTGACACTCTAAATCTATGATTTAGTAAGTGGAACTTACTCCACCGAATGAATATGAGACGGAGTTTCATATAAGTGATGCTCCAAATCTCTGATTTGCCTAGCAGAACTTTCACAGAGTGCATCTATGATTTAGCTCTTCGCACTTAAGTAAGAGTCTAAATCTGTGATTTAGTTACTCGAACTTACTCAGACGAGCACTCCACCGAATGAATATGAGGCGGAGTTTCATCCAAGTTAGAATTTTATGTGAGTTATATTTTAGGAGGCTATTAAATGAATAAAAGAATTACTTTTTTACTTGTATCTACAATTTTAACTACCGGAATGTTAGTTGGATGTGGATCAAAAGGAATGAAAAATGGAACTTATACTGCCGAAGATAAAAACTTTGATGACCATGGCTGGAAGGCCTCTGTAACCATCACTGTTTCTGGTGGGAAAGTTTCTGATACTAAATTTGACTATGTTGCAGAAGATGGAACTACAAAACGTGGAAATGTTGCTTATGGAGAGAAAATGTCACAAACAGCTGGTATTACTCCTGATGAATACTTACCACAATATGAACAAGCTCTTGTAACAACTCAAGATCCATCAAAAGTTGAAGTTGTAACTGGCGCCACTACTTCTCAAAAGGATTTTAAAGCCTTGGCTAAAGCAGCTATGGATGCCGCTAAAATAGGAAATACTAATACTACTCAGATTGAGCTTAGTAAATAATAACTGAGTTAAGAAAACACTTTTAAGTATTATAAATATAGGAGGCTACCATGAAATTTTTCAAAAAAATCTCTTGTTTCTTGGCTGTAATAATGACTCTAACTTTCTTTGTTGGATGTTCTAAACCAAAAGTTCCAGCTGAACCAACTAGTAAAACAGCCCTTGTTCTAGGTACTGTATGTACTATTACTTTATATGACAGTGATGATACAGCTATTATCGATAAAGCTATCGCTAGACTTTCTGAACTTGAGGATATCTTAAGTATCAACAAAACCGGTACAGAGTTAGATGAGGTTAACAACATGGCAGGCATCGCTCCTGTAACTGTTAGTGAAGATACTTTAAACGTAGTAAAAAAAGGGCTAGAATACTCTGCTATCTCTAATGGAGCTTTAGATATTACAGTAGGACCACTAGTAAAGTTATGGGGTATTGGAACTGATTTTGCAAAGGTTCCTTCTGAAGAAGAAATCAAAACTGCTCAAGGACTTATAAATTACAATGATGTAGTTATCGATGAAGCTAAAAAAACTATATACTTAAAAAACCCAAATATGATGATAGACCTTGGTGCAATTGCTAAAGGTTACGCCGCTGATGAAGTAGTTAAAATCTTAGAAGACAGCGGTGTAAAAAGTGCCATTGTGAACTTAGGTGGAAATATCTTTGCTCTTGGTAATAAAGTTGATGGTAGTGACTGGAAGGTTGGCGTTCAAAATCCTGAAAAAGATGGAGAATCAACTATTGGATATGTAACTGTTTCTAATAAATCCATCGTTACTTCTGGAGTATACGAAAGATACTTCGAGGAAGATGGTAAAAAGTATCATCATATCTTAAGTCCTGAAACTGGTTACCCTTACGAAAATGAAATCCTTGGAGTATCAATTTTATCTGATAAATCCATCGATGGAGACTCTCTTTCTACCACACTATTTGCTTTAGGTGTAGAAAAAGGCCTAGAATTAATCGAAGCAACAGATGGAGTTGATGCAATCTTTGTAACAAGAGACCATAAACTTTATATGACAGAAGGCTTTGAAGAAATATTTACTTTAACAAATACAGACTATACTCTAGCAGAATAATATAAAACAAAAATCCGTGGTCAGTACTTGCTACTAACCACGGATTTTCTTTACCAAAGTTTATAACATTTGTCCTCGCTATAAACCATCTCTGCTTCTACTTCTTTGCTAAATTTTAAAGCTTCAATTTTAATAAACTTTATCTTAGCTTCAATCGCTTCATTTTTCTCTTTTATAAGTTTATATTCATCATCAATGACTGCTATAGCCCCTTCAACCATTGCCTTTTCCTTAGCAACACTATCCTTAGCACTTTTAAATATCTCGTAAATTGAAGCTTCTAACTGCTCTTCTAATCCACTTAGCTTTTCTTCGATGTTAGCAGTAACTAATTCACTTATATTAGATTTATTCTCAATAACTTGGCTCTTTATCTTAGCTCTAAGGTTTTCAGCCTTTTCTTCCGACTTTAAGAACATTACCTTTATTCCATCTTTAACTGCACTTAACAGCTTCTCGTTAGGAATTACAGTAACCTTATAATCAATGCTTTGTAAAAAATCTTCATAGCTAACTAAGAACTCTTGTATTAATTCATCTAAGACTTTTATCTCAATATGAACCATACTCTCTTCAAACTCTGGGTGTGAACCAATAACAACTTTTCTATTATCATTTATTCGCTCTATAGTTTCTTCGTGGAATCTATAGAATTTTGGATACTTAGCAATGTACACCTGGAACTGCTCCAGCATCAATTTATAAATATTTTTAGTACACCAAGCTTCTACTGTAGTAGATAAAATTGATTCTGCTTTCTCCTTTAGAGTTGCCATATCTTCTAAGTCATCAATAGCATCAAGTCTCTTCTCTAATAAATCTGGTATTACTGAAGCAATTTTATCTCCAGCATATTTCCTTAAGAAGTCAATATCACTTTTAACCTTAGCTATAAACTCCTTATGATTGTTCTCGAGTTCCTCTTGGATATAAGCATATTCTTTGCCACATTCAGAAATAGTATATCTTCTCTCCTTAAATGCTCCTTTTACAGCTTTTATATCCCCTTCAATAAATGTTAGAGCTTCTGTAATATCTCTGTTAAACCCTTCAAACTTCTGTGAGATTACACACTCAGGCTCCTCCCCTATTATGAAGGATAACACATCTTTAGGACCTATAATATTAGCCATATCCAGTACTTCTATATTGTTAAAGTTTATAAGTGTTTTAATCATAGTTTCATTGTAGTTTACATCGACTTCTCTATAGTCCACTGCTTTACTATCAACTAAAATTAATATTCTATTCTTTATGCTTTCATTTAGAATATGATTAATATATGTCACATCCATATCTCTAAGCTCTCTATGTCCATCAATCACTATTACATTTATATCTGTAAGTCTTGCATATTTAGCATTTTCATAGGTCATTATACAACTCTTGTTATGGTTAAATAAACCTTTCTTAACTATAACCTCATAGCTATATGTATTACTTATATGATGATTTATTGCCATATCCTCATTACTAACAAATACTATGTCCCTATTCTTGTGGAAAATTCTTTCTCCCACAGCTTCATTAAGAATTCTTGCTACAGTTGGGTCTTCCAGATTGCTTATACCTACAATAATCTTATTAGCGCTATTTCTAGCTATATCAATACCAGTAATTCTACCATTAATTCCATACTCTTTAGATAAAATCTCTAAGTTATCATATAGATAGTCCCATGGATAAATATCTAAGTTGTAATTTTCTGTAGAAGTTTTTTTCTTACATAGAGCCATGCATTCTTCAACATAAGGGTAAACATCCTTATTTATGTTTTGAACTTCCATTATGGCTTCAAGTTTAGCTGCTCCTTCTAAACCTTTTTCATAGCTTTCATTTTGTACTGCTACATTCATAAGATACATAGTAAAGTCAAATTCGTAATCTCTTAGGAATTCCTTCTCATACTTGCCAACCCTTATATCATCATAAATTTCTTTAAGAACTAGAATAGCCTGTCCACAGCTTCCAAAATCTCTTCTCTTTATTTTGTTAAAACAGCCTCTTAGGTAATCTAAAACCTTAATAAGCGCAAGCTTATCCTTCTTAACATTTTTATATAAAGTGAAAATTATAGTGCTCCATTCAACTATCCTTAAATCCCTTAAAAGAAGATTACTAAATTCAATAACCTTCTGAACACATTCTATACTTAAATTTTCCCCTTCTCTACAAACGATATTAATAGCATTTATCCAATGGGTTATATCATTCTTAATATATTCCTCCGTAGCAATATCAATAGCATCCTCATAGGCTTTAGCCCCTGTTAAATACTCTACTGCATCTATGTTTATTCCTTTATAAGTAGATAACATTTTTATTATACTTCTGGCAGCATCATTAGCTGTTGCCACCATATTTAATTCCTTTGCAATCCTATAAATTGAATAATGTTTCTCTATATATAAGCATTCATCTTCACCGATGATGCTTTCATACAGCTCCATAGCTTCTATGCCTTGCTCCATGTCTCCTAGATTTTTTCTAGCCCACATAAGCAGTTCAAAGAATACCACACCTGATCGACACTGTATTTCTTCACTTTGATACTTGTTACCTAACTTTATAGACTCCTCCATAATTTCTGTAACCTTAGTGAAGTACTCCTTTGATTTTTCAAAACTTCCATTATTAAAGTAAATCTCTCCAAGTGAGAAATATGCTATAAGTAAATTTCTAAAATCCTCATATTCCATATTTGCTATAACTTTGTAATCAAGTCTCTCTATAACATTTAGGAAATGCCCTTCACTATCTTCTTCTGAAACTTCTATCTCATATATGTTTTTTAAAGCCCATCTGTAATAGTGCTTTAAAATCAAACATGGTCCACAACTTAGCTCTTTATTACTTATATCTAAATAGAAACTTAACTTCTCTATGTTTCCTTCACATTGATTTAAAAATTTAACTTTTCTTTTGAAACCCATAAACCACTTCTCCTACTTTCCCATTTCTTTTGATTTGTTCATACACTTTTCCATGGCTTCTATAACAGCTGATCTAAAGCCCTTTTCTTCTAAAACTTTAACTGCTTCTATGGTGGTCCCTCCTGGGGAACACACCATATCCTTTAACTCTCCTGGATGCTTTCCTGTTTCTAATACCATTTTAGCTGAACCAAGAACTGCCTGAGCTGCAAACTTATAAGCCTTTTCTCTAGGCATTCCACCTAAAACAGCTCCATCTGCCATAGCTTCAATAAGCATGAAAACATACGCCGGTGCAGATCCACTAACCCCTATAACAGAGTGAATTAAATATTCAGGAAGAATTTCTGTTTTACCAAAGCTATCAAAAATCTCCTTTACCATAAGTAGTTCTGCCTCTGTTACCTTACTATTTCCACATATGCTGCTCATGCCTTCATTTACAAGCGCTGGAGTATTTGGCATAGTTCTCACAACTTTATGGTTCTTAGATATCACTGACTCTATGCTTTCAATATCTATACCCGCTGCTATGGAAACAATAATAGTATCCTCTTTAATATATTTCTTTACGTCCTCTAGAACTGTAAGTAGTATATTGGGCTTTACAGCAATAAAAAGTATGTCCATATTTTCAGCTAGTTCCCTTGCTGAACTTCCGATTTCTACTCCTAATTCTCTTTGTGTCACCTTAAGTTTATCTACATTAGGCCCATATATAAATATATTTTTACCGTCTACTAATTTTGCTTTTACTATACCACCAATAATTGCCTTAGCCATATTTCCTGCTCCAATAAAGCCAATTTTTTTATCCATAGTTTCCTCCCTAATCTTAAATTCTCTGGTTGTTAATTGAACTAATATCTCTTTTAGTGTTTATCAATAGTATTTTACCTATTTTGTTTGTATTGTTTACATAGCAATGATTACGAGCTCCCTCAAAATGAGCAGAATCTCCAGGATAAAGACAGTGTTCTACTCCATTTATAAAGAGTGTTATAATCCCCTCTATAACATATACAAACTCTTCCCCCTCATGATTATATTCATTAATCTCTGCTTCCCTACTAAAAGGAAGTATGTCTATAATTCGAGGTAATAATTCTTTATTCTCAATTTCATTAGATAATATATAATTTATACAATTACAATCCTCTAGTTTATATACATTTCTTTCGTAACTTCGTTTAATAAAATTTTCTCTCTTTTTTATGCTTCCAAGTAAAAAATATGATAAGTCTACCTCTAATGCTTCTGCTATATTAAGCAATGAATCTGTAGCCACACTTGTAAGTCCACGTTCTAACTGCGATAGAAATCCTGTAGAGAGATCTGTTTTCTCACTTAATTCCTTTAAGGTCATTTTCTTATTGATTCTAAGCTCTTTAATTCTACTACCTATAATCTTATTCAATTCCCTCACCTCGGTGTTTTTTTACTTCTTAATAACATTATTACCCAAGCCCAATTTAATGTCTAGTAACTTTTCTATTAATTAAAAATATTGTCTCTTAATTTTTAGTTAATCAAAAATAGATTACCCTATAAATATATTTTTAAAATAAAAAGCTATTCCAAAGAAGAAAATCTTCTTTAAAATAGCTTTTTGCCTTATTTTATCCTAGGGCAACATCTAGAAGCATCATCACTGTAAAACCCATTAAAGTTCCAATGGTAGCTAAATCCGTATTACCACCTAACTGTGACTCCGGAATTAATTCCTCTACTACTACAAATATCATTGCTCCTGCTGCAAAGGCAAGGGCATAAGGTAATATAGGTCTCATAGTTACTACTAACAAAGCTCCTAAAAATGCTGATATTGGCTCTACAATTCCCGATGCTTGACCATAAAGAAAACTCTTTCTCCTTGAAAAACCTTCTCTTCGTAGAGGCAATGATACCGCTGCCCCTTCTGGGAAATTTTGAATTCCGATTCCAATCGCTAGTGCTATAGCACCAGTCAAGCTAGCTGATTCTAACCCAAATACAACGCCTCCAAAGGCTACTCCTATAGCTAAACCCTCTGGAATATTGTGCAGAGTTATTGCTAGTACTAAAAGTACGCTTCGTTTCCAGCTAGTCTTTACTCCTTCAGCATCTTCTGTTTTAAATCCTACATGTAAATGAGGCATTATTTTATCTATACCTAAAAGAAATAATCCTCCCAGCATAAACCCTACAACAGGTGGGAACCACTCTGTAACACCAAGCTCATTGCTCATTTCAATTGCCGGTGCCAGTAGAGACCAAAAGCTTGCAGCTATCATTACCCCTGCTGCAAAGCCCATCATTATGTCTAAAACTTTTTTATTTACACTTTTAAAGAAAAATACTAATGAAGCGCCTAATGCCGTGACACCCCATGTAAATAGAGTTGCTAAAACTGCCTGCACTTCAGGCGTTAATCCTTTAAACCATTCCATCATTACACCTCTTCATATGCTCAAAATTATCATAGTATATTACTATAGTATTAATTACATATGAAAAGTGCTATTATTTTTTCGTTGTTAATATATCATAATTTTCTTCTCTATTTTTCTACCTCTAGTGGTAGCTCTATTTTATCTTCTTGATTTTTCTCATATCTTCTATATAAAACTAAGGCAACTATTACAAAGAATAATGGTCCTGCAATACTCCATATAGTCTTTTGAATATTTCCGTTTATAGCTGGTTCTAAAATTGAAAATACATTTGCAAAACCAACTATTCCAGTAACTACACATGTAATAACTATTGTAAATTTTTCATTCTTATATACTTCATAAGGTTTCTTTATATTCTTCTTTCTTTTAAAACCTATAAAAGCTGCTGATATAAACATATATGGAATTGTCATTGCCACATTAGTCATTGTTACAAGAATATCAAAGAATTCTGCCATAACATCTCCGCCAAAGGCTACTAGTAATATTATTACTATAGTTACACTTCCCTGTATAAACATTGCCTTAACTGGAATTCCATCCTTTAATTCTGTAAGACTTTCTGGAAGTAGTCCCTTTGGACATCCAGCTATCAATTGCTTTAAAGGTCCAAATGTAAGGGTAAAGAAAGCCCCAGCCATGGAAAGAACCATTGAAATCCCAACAATTCTAGCTGTCCAGCTTCCCATTTGAATACATAAGGCTTCACTGGCACCAAAAGCCGCTCCCATCTGATATCCAAAATTATTCATAATTAAATAAGTTACATTCCCCAGGTTAATTGTTGAACCGTACTGTCCTGAAGCACTTAATATAGATTCCCAGTTTGTAAAAATACCAACGCAGAAAATCCCTATGGCATAGCCAGCTCCAATAATAACAGATGCAATTAGTAATCCTCTTGGGAAATTTTTCTCTGGATTTTCTGTTTTATCAACAAATCCACCAATTATCTCTATACCTCCAAAAGCAAATAGAGTAAATACTAAGAATGATAACATTGATAGTGGATTTTGATAAGCCGGATTTGGTGATGTTAGTGCTGATGATAACTGAGCCACTGGCTGAGCAAGTTGTCCACCATTGCCTAAAAGAATTACAATTCCCCCACCAATTAATATTAAGTTAAGAGCCATTACAGCTACTCCACCTACAGAGGTTACTTTTTTAATTTTATCTATTCCTTTTGTTGAAACAAATGTTACTATTGCTACCCAAAGTGCAGCTAAAATTCCTAAAGTCTTTGTACCACTTAATCCCAATAATGACCATGTGCCTGTAGTATCAGCTCCATATATAGCATTTGATAGTGGAATCCATATTGCTGTAGATAAGTTTACCATCAAAATTACTATGGATGCATACCACATAATTGTTACCACAAATGCATATTTAGAATTTACGGATTTCTCCATCCATGAATAAATCCCACCGCTTTCATCTTTAAATGCCGCTCCATACTCTGCCATCATAAAAGCAAAAGGTATGAAGAATAGCACTACAGATACTAAAAAGAACGGTATTGCACTATACCCCATTAAATAAAAGGAACGTGGCATGTTATTAAATCCATAAACCGTAGTAAATGTCATTAATATTAACGCTCCCATGGAAAGAGTTTTTTTCTTTTGTGTATCGCTCATATTGTAGCCTTCTTTCAAGTTAAATTTTTCTCTTATGACCATTATATAGATATCGACAAATTTTGCAAGATAATATAGTGATTTATATGATTATTTTATATATCTCTATTATAAATCTTCTTAATTTCTTCTTTATTTTTAATTATACAAAAATAAATTGCTATCAATGGAACCATCATGAAGCATAAGCCAGCATATTTATAGTCCATAACCTCACCCAAAGCTCCTGCCAATAACTGTGCAACAATCATACCTCCAAAAGTTAGAATCTGCGAAAATGAGTTTACTCTTGCTCTCTTATTAGATGGGATATAATTTTGTACTGAGCTCTGTCTGATATTAGCTGAATTAACCCCTAAGAACCCTAAAATAACTTTAATGACTAACATTATAGGAAAGGCCACAAACATAATACTACCTTCAAGAATTTCATATATAACATAAACCTTTGATGCAATGGCATATCGCTTTTCTGTAGGAATCTTAATTATATAATGTAGAAATCCCCCTATCATTCTTCCAAGTGTATCTGCAGATATTAAAAGAGAATAATTAGTAGTTGTATATATAAGGTGTGTTGCGAAAAACGGTACAAACAGTAATCCTATCCCTTGAGACGAAAATATCATAAATGTCATATATATAAATATGCATCGTATGCCTTTCTCCTCTTTTAAATACAGAAGGCCTTCTTTTAAATCCTCTATATATTTCTTAAATGTATAGACCACAGCCTCTCTTTTCTTCTCTTCCATTTTTATACCCATTTCAAATACAGCTGCTATAATTAATAAAATTCCTTCTAAAAGAAATATTACTTCAACTCCTAAGTTGTGATAAATTAAAGCTGCTATGGGAGTTATAACTGTAGAAATCGAAGGATAAATTAGTGTAGCTACTGAATATCCCTTTTGAGCAAATCCCTCTGGTATTAAATCTGGAAATAGTGATTCATAGGCCTGACTATATATAACACTAATAAAGCTGGATGATACCCCTGCTGCCATAAAAACGTAATAACTAAATCCAAAGGCCTTTATATAAAAAGTAAAAAGAATATACATTGCTCCCATTAAAAAATCTAAGCTATATATTATTTTCTTTCTAGATAATTTATCTACATAAGGAGCTACAAAAATAGGTAACAAAACCTGTGGTATCATAGTTACAGCACCATATATACCCGTTAACATTGTAGAACTCGTCTCGCTATATATTACTATAGTCATAGCAAAATTAAGGGCTACTCCTCCTATAGCTGAAATAATAGTTCCAAGAATTATAATTGTAAAATCCCTCGTCCATAAAGTTTTCTTCATAAAATTACCACCTTCCTCTACTTAAGTATAGAACAAATCTAAACCTTTCATAAGTAGGTAGTTTTGAGAAAATATTACATGTAATTAGTCACTAAAGCCACTTTTTCTAACCCCTTAAAGAAAATTGTTTATTTACACTTTCTAATACCTCTAAAGCTTCCTTATATCTTCTATTAGCCTTTAGATAATCTATATAATAATTTGCATGGAAGATTTTAAATCCATAATGAATTTCTTTTTCTGCACTATCATAGACCTCTTTAAGCAATTTCCCATAATAATCATCGTGAAGGTAATCTTCATTATCACATCTTATTTCTACTAGCTTTATCATGCTCTTAAAAAATTCTTCCTCCTTGCACTCTGCTTTTGCCAGAACTACATATTTTTTAGCTTCCTCCAGATTATTTAATTCATCATATAAAATAGCTAACTTATGATATACATAAAAAACATCTTTTCTATTTATATCTCTCTTAACCCTTAATTCCTCCGACATCTTTAAATACTTTAAGGCTTCTTCATAGTTTTTACTTATTAAAAAAGAAGCTCCGCAGTTATAATATATTGAATCCTTAAGCCCATCATCATTAGTTAAGTTCAATGCTTGTTTATAGTATTTCATCATTAAATACATATTGTTTTGATTTGAATAACATGCCGCTAATTGAATACAGGCATTAATAGCGATAGTTAAATATCCTTCCTCGATAGCTTCAGAAAATACCTTATATAAAATATCAACAGCCACTAGATATTCTCCTCCTGAATAAAAACTCAAAGCATAGTAATAAAGAGGTATTGAACTTTTCTTAAATATCCTTGCATCATAGAAATACTTTTTAGCTTTCTCTAAGTTTTTAGTATGGAAAAGATAATAGAGACCTACTATACTGTTGGCATAGTATTTTTGAGTTTCATCCATATAGTACATAGCTTCTATAATTTTTTTCTCATCATTCTTAGCTAACTTATTTGTATTAAATTTACCTAAGAACTCAAGCAGGATAAAATCTATCATTACAATAGACTTTGACAAAACAGCCTTATTCTCTTCTATGTACTTCTCTATGCCTGCTTCCCTATGTAAAGAGCTTTCATCCATCATATAATAAATTTTTTCTTTTTCTTTAAGTAGTGACTTGTCCATTTGAAATTCAATATCTAGAACTTCAAATAGCTTCTTGATTATTTCATCATCAGCCTTTACTACCCCCTTTTCAATTTTACTTAAATAAGAAACAACGCATATCCCCTTGCAAAGAGTTTCTTGACTATAATTTTTTCTTAAACGTTCTTTTTTAATTAAAGCACCTATTAACTTATACATAAAACCTCTAGTTTAAAACTGCACATAGCATATATTTCTCCTAGAGCTCACCTCCATTTTTAAACTTATATTATAAATTATAACAAATATTTTAAGGCTTAATCTTTTATAATAAAAAAAGGCTAAAGAATATTCCTTTAGCCGAAATAAATGTAATATTTAAAAGTAAAGTTGCTTAAATTTACCTATTTAATTTTTCCTTTTTTCTGCAATCCTTCATATCTAGCAAATAGTCCTAATGCTACTATTGAGAAGAATATTGGCCCTGCAATACTCCAAATAGTCTTAGAAATATTTCCGCCCATAGCTGGTTCTATAATTGAAAATACATTAGCAAATCCTACAGTTAAAGTTACTATAATTGTAACAAAAATAGTAAAACCCATACTCTTGTAAACTTCGAAAGGCTTATTTATTTCAGTCTTTTTCTTGAATGAAATGAATGCCGCTGATAAAAACATGTACGGTATTGTCATCGCCACATTAGTCATTGCTACTAAAATATCAAAGAACTCCGCCATTGCTTCTCCACCAAAGGATACAAGTAAAATTATAACTATAACAACTATGGCTTGAAGTGCCATTGCGTTAAGTGGCATTCCATTTTTCATAGTAGCCATAAATTCAGGGAATAATCCCTTTGGTGCTCCTGATATAAGCTGTTTTAAAGGTGCATAAGTCATTGTAAAAAATGCTCCTGTCAATGCAAATAACATAGATAATCCGACAAATCTTGCTACCCAGTTTCCTATTTGAACACAAATTACTTCTGATGCTCCAAAAGTAGCACCGATCTGGAATCCAAGATTATTCATGATAAGATAAGATACATTACCCATATGAACTATATCTCCAAATTTTCCATTAGCTCCAAGAATTGCATCCCAATTTGTAAATACTCCTGTACAAAATATACCTATTGTATACCCTATAGCGATTACTATAGCTGATAGTGTAAGTCCTTTAGGGAAATTTTTCTCTGGTTCATCTGTCTGATCTACAAGTCCTCCAACTACCTCTATTCCACCAAAGGCAAAGATTGCAAATACCAAAAAGGACATAATTGAAATTAAAGTTTGATAGGCTGGGTTAGGTGATGTATAGAATGTTCTAACTCCTTCTATAGGTTGAGCTAACTGTCCTCCATTTCCAATGAAAATGGCTATAGCTCCAACTATCAATAGGATGTTTAACCCTGCAACTGCTGTACCCCCAATGGAAGTAATCTTTTTAATTTTTTCTATCCCCTTTGTTGAAATGTAAGTAACAAAAATAATCCAAATAACTCCTAGTACTCCTAATGTTTTAGTTCCATTTAGTCCAAATAAAGACCAATTTTTTGTAGTGTCTGTTCCCATTATAGCGTTGGATAGCGGTACCCATATACCTGAAGATATGTTAACCATCCATATTACTGCTGATGCATACCACATAAAAGTTCCAACGAAGGCATACTTAGCATTTACCGATTTCTCCATCCAAGAATAAATACCTCCAGTTTCATTTTTAAATGCAGCACCATACTCTGCCATCATAAAAGCAAATGGAATGAAGAATAATATTGCTGCACCAATGAAAAATGATATTGCTCCATAACCCATTAAATAATAGGATCTAGGCATATTGTTAAAACCATATACTGAAGTGAAAATCATTAATATAAGTGCTGTTAAAGATAGTTTTTCTACCTTCTTATTTTGTGATGACATTCTATTTCCTCCTTTGTATCACAGTTCTTTTACAAAAAATTACGTAAAAGTAACTCCTTGAAATACCTGTCTTACTATATTGTTTCACCATGGGAAATAAATATGTAATATTCCTTATAAAAATCTTGTCTTAATGCTGTGCATAAAAAAAGATAGACTCCTTAGAGTCTATCTTCACATACTTGCATTTATAAATTTATATTATTCTATTTTTATCTTATATAGATTTAGTAAACCCTTATATAGCTTTTGTAGCTTCTTTTAACCAGTTTACTTCTTCTTCATTTAAGTATGGACTTAATCTTTCGAAAACTTCACTATGGTAAGCATTTAACCATTGTATCTCATCTTCATTTAACATTTCCACCTTAATGGCAGCTAGATCATATGGACAAAGAGTTAAATCCTTAAAGTATAAGAAGTTACCAAACTCAGTGCTCATCTTAGTTTGTACTGCCACTAAGTTTTCTATTCTAACTCCGTGACTTCCTGCTCTATATACTCCTGGCTCATTAGATATAATCATTCCACTCTCTAGAGGAATAGCATTATAATTCTTTCCTATATTGTGAGGACCTTCGTGAATATTAAGTACAAATCCTACTCCATGTCCTGTTCCATGATTGAAATCAATTCCTCTGCTCCACATATCTTTTCTTGCTAATACGTCAAGACTACTACCAGTAGTTCCTTCTTTGAATACTGCATTACCAAGATTTAAGTGTCCTTTAAGAGTTAAAGTGTAATCCTCTTTCTCCTGTTCTGTTAGTTCTCCTAATACAATAGTTCTTGTAATATCTGTAGTACCATCTATATATTGAGCTCCTGAATCTACTAGGAATAGCCCCTTTGGCTCTAGAGTTAAGTTAGTATCCACTTCCGCCTTATAGTGATTCATTGCTCCATGTGGACCATATCCAGCTATAGTATCAAAGCTTATACCAAGAAAATCTTTTCCTTCTTTTCTAAACTCTAGAATCTTATCTCCAGCAGACATCTCTGTAATTTCTTCCTTACCGATAGTTTCCTTTAGCCATTTTATAAATTTAACTACGGCTACTCCATCCTTAAGGTGAGCATTTTCCATGCACTTTAATTCTACTTCATTTTTTACAGCCTTTAAATCTGTAGTTATATCTCTCTTCTCTATAACTTTAACATCACTATTTATAGCTTCTTTAAGCCATACATTAGTTTTAGTTGGGTCATAAGTAAGAGTTCCTCTTACTTCTTTTACATCATGAACTATGTCATCATAAGCCTTTATACTTACTCCAGCCTTTGATAAGTACTCTCTAATTTCTTCACTAATTTTTGCTTCATCAATATATAAAGTGCAGTCATCACCATCTATTAGGAAGTAACTTAAGAATACTGGATTACATGCTACATCCCCACCCCTTAGGTTTAAAAGCCATGCAATATCATCTATTGATGCTAATAAAAAGCTGTTTGCATTTGATTTCTTAAGTTCTGCCTTAACTTCTGCTAATTTATCCTCTACAGATTTCCCTACATATTTTTCTTCCATAATAAACATCTTTTCATTAGGCATAGCAGGTCTATCTTGCCATAAATCTTCAAATACATCCTCTATAGGACTTACATTTATGTCCTTACCTTTAAAAGCTTCTTCTAATCTTTCTAAGTTAGATACAGTAAACACCTTACCGTTAAAGCTAACTGTTCCGCCATCCTTTATGTTGTCAAAAATCCACTGAATATAAGTTTTAACTCCTGGCTCACCCATTTTCTCTAAAATAAACTCTGAACCCTTAATTTGATCCGCTGCTTGCAAGAAATATCTTCCGTCAGTCCAAAGATGAGCTTCATCCTTAGTTATAACCACTGTTCCTGCTGATCCTGTAAAACCTGAAATCCATGCTCTTACTCTGAAATACTCACTAACATATTCACTTCCATGATTATCTGAGCTAGGAATTATAAATACATCAATATTCCTTTCAATCATTAAACTTCTTAAACTTCTTAAACTTTTTACTCTTGAATTAATATCCACGATAATCTCCCCTTACGCTATTTTATTACTTTTTATAAAAAGTTGCTGCTTCAACTTACGTCCTATAAAATATACATTTATATTTTTTTCATTGGAAACTCATTGTCATATTCATTCCAATGAGTAAGTTCCACTATCCAAATATAAAATTTGGAGTGTCACTTATCTTTCTGTGTAATATGCAATACCAACAGCCTTAGGACCTACATGACATCCAATTACTGGTCCTATACACTGAATGGCTGGTTCCATATTTAAAACTTCCTTAACCTTTGCTGCTAAAGCTCTTCCTTCTTCCTCACAGTTTATGTGATGAACTATCAGCTCTCCATAGCCTTTTTCCTTAAAATCAAGGTCTGCTTTATTTATCATCTTTAAAATTGCTTTGCTCTTTGTTCTAACCTTATCAAAAACTTCAGTATTCCCATTCTCAACAGTAAGAATTGGTCTAATTTGAAGTAATCCACCAAATAATGCTGCTGCACCGCCGATACGTCCACCTTTTTTTAGATATTCTAAAGTATCTGGCACAAATAAAAATCTACTTTTACTCATAACATCCTTTACTTCAGACATAACCTCTTCCATTGGCTTTCCTACTTTTGCTGCCTTTGCTGCTTCTAAAACTGCATAACCCATCTGCATACAATTAGACTGTGAATCCATAACCTCAAGTTTTCTTTCTGGATACTTTTCTTCTATCATATCTCTTATAACTTGGTTACAAGTTGAATAAGTCCCACTCATGTCTGAAGATATAAATATTCCTAGGATATCATTTCCGCCTTCCATAATTTTATCAAAGGCATTAAACAGATCCTCTATTGTTGGTTGCGAGGAAGTTGGAATTGAATCCATCTGCTCTAGTTTTTTATAGAAGTCATCGTTGTTTATTTCTACTTCCTTATGTCCTTGACCTTCCATAATAACCCCTAACGAAACTACTGTTATGTCGTACTTTTCTATTAGTTCCTTAGGTATATAACTTGTGCTATCTGTAACTATCTTTATTCCCATTTTCTGTCCTCCATTATTGTTAAAATTCATCTTATAATCTATAAATCATATATATTAATTCACTGTTAAAAACATAAAAAATGTTTTATATACTATATAGCATTATATCATTCTAAAAATAAAATCCCATAGGAATCCAACATTATTAATGGAAAGTTTAATACTAAATTTCTGTTGGAATTATGCTATCTATATAGAAATAACCATCTTGATTTTTAATTATACTTAAATCTGCATTTCTAGAATTAAATCTCCAATATAAATCTAGGTTTCCCTCCAAAATATAAGTATATATAGCTTTAACAATACCCCCATGAGTACACACAAGAATATTTTCTCCTGACTCTGATTTTAAATACTCCATAAAAGAATAAGCCCTTAAATAAGAGTCTCTAAAGCTCTCTCCACCCTTTGGTCTATATTCCTTCCAATCGCTAGTCCAAGATTTATACTCCTCAGCCATATCTTCCTCTAGCTCTGTATATGTCTTCCCTTCAAATACTCCAAAATTCCTTTCATTGAGCCTAGAATCTTCAATTATGTCATCAACCTTGTATATATAACTCAAGGTTTCCTTTGCTCTTTTTAGCTCACTGCAATACACCTTGTCAAATTTTATATTCTCTAGCTTTTCTCCCAAAACCTCGGCCTGCTTAACTCCTAGTTCTGTAATTCCACAATCTAGGACTCCATAGTATGTACCCTTTAAATTTTCTTCTGTTTGTCCATGCCTAACTATATATATATTCAAGGTAATATACCATCACTTTCTATTTATTGTTCTTCAGCTCTAATATCGATATAATCACTGATATCTACTCCAGCTTCATTAAATGAGGCCATATTATTCATTGTATAAATTGCTCCTTCTATAATTCCAAAAGCAATAGGACATCCTGTTCCTTCACCAAGTCTCATACCTAGACTAAATAGTGGCATAACTCCTAAAGTCTCCAGAGCATATTGAGCTCCCGGTTCAGCTGAAAGATGAGAACCAATCATATATTCTCCAGCCTTAGGACATATTCTCTTAGCACAAAGAGCTGCTGCAGACGCAATTAACCCATCAATTACTACAGGAATTTTAAATAATGCTCCACCTAAGAAAACTCCACAAAGTCCAGCTATATCAAATCCTCCAATTTTAGAAAGCACATCTAAGGCATCTTCTCTATTAGGATTATTAACCTCTAAGGATTTTTTAACCATTCGTCTCTTATGTGCTAGACCCTCATCAGTTAATCCTGAACCCTTTCCAACAATAATGTCACTATCTATTCCAGAGAATACGCTTATAATAGCTGCAGAAGTAGCTGTATTTCCTACTCCCATCTCTCCTGTACCAATTAAGTCATACCCTTTTTCCTTTAAATCTCTAACCACTTCAATACCAATTTTAATAGCCTTAACAGCCTCTTCTCTTGTCATTGCAGGTCCTTTACTCATATTGCTAGTTCCATATCTTATTTTTCTGTTAAGTATTCTAGGATCATCAAAATCCTTATCAACTCCAATATCAACTATTTCAACATCGCTTTTGTAGAATTCACTTAGCTTACATACAGCTGTAGTTCTATCTGCCATATTTTCAGTAACCGTTGCTGTAACTTCTCTTGGGCATGAAGAAACACCTTCAGCCTCAATACCATTATCTGCACACATAACTACTATTGTCTTCTTATTTATACCCTTAACGCGGCTTCCCTTTATACCACTAAGCTTTACCACTAGGTCCTCTAAAACCCCTAAGCTACCTATTGGTTTACTTAAGTGATCTAAATAATATTTTGCCTTGACCATAGCTTCTTTATCTAAGCTCTCTATACTATTAATTAATACTTTTAATTCGTCCACTTTAATTCTCCCACCTATCTAAATTATAAATTTCTATTGCAAACTTTGCTTAAAACAGTGATAATATTAATGATAATAATTATCACTTTAAAGCACAATATATATATCCATCTCTATTTTAACTTATAAGACACGATATTTTAACTTATTTAAGATAATTTAATTTAAAATTTATATTTGGATATATTCATGTAGCACAAATTTTTTATCTAAAATTCAACGATTGGAGTTAACCTATGAATAACAGAAATAAAGGAATCATCCTTATAATTTTATCAGCTTTTGGCTTTGCAATGATGTCAGCATTTGTTAAGCTGTCTGGAGATTTACCATCTCTTCAAAAATCCTTCTTTAGAAACGTAATTTCATTTATTATAGCTTTAGCTATGATTCTTCGTCACAAGGAAAGCTTATTTGGAAAAAAGGAAAATCAAAAGCTTTTATTAATGCGTTCTATCTTTGGAACTCTTGGTGTAGTTTTAAACTTCTATGCCATAGACCATCTTATTCTTTCTGATGCAAATATGCTGAATAAACTAAGCCCATTCTTTGTAATACTATTCTGTGCCCTGTTCTTAAAAGAAAAGTTAAAGGCAAACCATATTATTACCATCGGAATTGGATTTTTAGGTGCACTACTTATAATTAAACCAGCATTTAGCCTTGACATAGTTCCTTATATGGCTGGTCTGCTTTCTGCAGTATTTGCTGGTGCTGCCTATAGCTGCGTACGTGCTATTGGAGGTAAAGAAAAACACTATACGGTGGTATTCTATTTTTCATGTTTTTCAGTGATTACTTTATTCCCACTGATGATTATGAATTACACACCGATGACCTTCCTTCAGTTATTTTATTTAATTCTAGCTGGTGTCTTTGCAACTTTAGGTCAGTTTGCCATAACATTAGCCTACCGCTATGCCCCTGCTAGAGAAATTTCTATATTTGACTACTCAAATATTATCTTCTCCGCAATTATCAGCATGGTAATTTTCAATCAAGTTCCAGATATATGGAGCGCTTTAGGTTATGTAGTTATCTTCTCAGCTTCACTTCATATGTTTATATACAATAAAAAACTAGATAAAGAAGCTGCTAATAAAAAAATAGCCTAAAAAATATAATACTTAAGTAAAATACCGTGGATATACTTAATAAAGTGATATCCACGGTATTTTTATCACCCTTAAGAAAGTTTTAAGAATTACATCGCGCTTTTATAAATAGATGATATTTTCTAAAAATATTATAAATAAATTTTTAAAAGGTGCAATAAAACTCTTAACTATGGCAAGAATCATAAAAGATAGTAATAAAACTCTACAAAGAGTAGAAATTCATATTAATAAATATAGGAGATGTGCTGAATTTATTAAAGCAAAGCCTATGCTTCTTACTAATGTACTAGTTATTACAATAATTCAACTAACAGCAAGACATTCAATACCATACTTTGTTTATATAGCACTATGTCTTAGTTCTATAGATATCTATATCCTATGGATAATTTAAATAATGACTAAATCACGTGTGCCCTTTAGGGTAAAGATTTAGATTCTCACTTAAGGAGGTATCTCTTATGAAAAAAGCCTTAATTTTATTAGCAGTAACCTGTGCTGCATGTACAGCAATTGTCGCAACTAGAAAGAAACGATCTCAATACTTATCAAATTAATTCCGACATAATTTTATACATAAATAAGTTTTCAATTTATATCCTAATAAGTAAAGCCTAGGACTACATAAAAGTCCTAGGCTTTATTCTTGTTTATATAACTATTGAATTACTAATTAAGCTTGAGATGCCCAATCTGCTGGATAAGTTACATATAAGAATCTAGCATAATCTGGAACTGAGAACTTAATTGTGCTTCCTTTTGGTATGAAGATTATTTCACCTGCATCAGCAGATACTTTTCTTCCATCGATTATTACATCTAAGTGACCTTCTATAACATAATCAATTTCATCATAGTTTAATGTCCAATCAAAAGTAGTTTCCTTCATTTCCATCATTCCACATCCAAGTCTTTCACTTTCCTGAAGTGTGAATAAATCTTTTGTATAAACTACATCTGAAGGATTTCCTGTGTCTAATCTGTTTGACTCGTCTACTCTAACTGTAGGAAGTTTTACAGAAGTAACTCCACTGATATCTTTATTTCTTACGAAATCTACAGAATCTTTAACACCATTAATTTTTTCTTCAATGATTTGTCTTACTAGTTGCTCTAATAAGCTTTTATCTATATTTTCCATAATTATTTAATCTCCTCTTTTCCACCCATTCCGTTTGTTATAACTAGAGCAAGTAATACAGCTGCAACTCCTCCTACAAGTTTTGCAACTATCATTGGGAATATCATTTCTGAATTAAATCCAGCTGTAAATCCTAAGTGATCTCCAAATACGAAGGCTGCTGATACTGCAAATGCAACGTTAATTATCTTACCTCTGTCATCCATATCCTTCATCATTCCGAACATTGGAATACTGTTTGCAAGGCTGGCAACTAATCCTGCTGCTGCTATATCATTCATTTTTAGAAGTTTACCCATTGCCATTAATGGCTTCTTAAATACTTTAGTGATTACAAATACTAGTGGGAATGCTCCAGCAAGAACTATAGCGATATCTCCAACTATAGCAATACCTTCTTCAAGTGGGTTCATTCCTGGAATAACAACAATTCCTGTTAATTTTTCTATAATTGCTGCTGCAAGACCTAATGTTATAACTATAACTACGAACTTACCAAAAACAGCAAATCCTTTTATCATAGCTTTTTCAAATTTCCAAAGACCAACTGCAATAACTGCTGCAAAGATAACTATTGGAACTAAGTTTTTTAATATCATCATAACTGGGAATCCAGCTACAAGTCCTCCAACAAAAGCACCTATTGGAATTGTGATAACACCTGCCAATACTCCTGTAGCTAAGAATCTTTGATCTTCTTTTCTAATAATTCCTAGTGCAACTGGAATTGTGAATACTATAGTAGGTCCCATCATTGCGCCAACTATTAGTCCTCCAAATAATCCAGCTTGTGGATCTCTAGCAAGTTCAAGCGCTAGTGGCGCTCCACCCATGTCATTTGCTAATATTGACCCAGCAAACATAGCTGGATCTGCACCTAACATATCAAATACTGGTACTACTATTGGCTTTAATATATCTGCGATTACTGGTGCAAGACAGATAACTCCAACCATAGCAACTGCAAGAGAACCCATTGCCATGATTCCTTCTTCAAACTTTTCGCCAAGTCCGAACTTGTTTCCTAAACACTTATCGATAGCTCCTAAAGCCATAAATAAAACCATGATGTATACGATAACTTCATTAATTCCCATTATTCACCATACTCCTTCGTTAAATTAAATATTTTATAATTAGTTCATCTGGTGATGGTATTATTGATATATTTACAATACGCTTTTCATCTATTATTTCTTTTGCAGTCTCCATGCCATGTTGCACATCACCAAGATCACCAGAAATAATATAAACAAGCTTACCACCTATTCCTGCCGCTAACTGCAGCTTTATAAGCTTTACATCTCCACCCTTAAGATTTCTATCTAAAGCTTCAATACCACTACATACACTACTAGTTTCCATTATTCCTATAGCTCCATTTACCATTGCAATAGGCTTTCTTTTTAGTGCTTGTACTATATCGTCATGGACAGCAGTTATCACAAAGCTATCAACAATAAATCCTTCACCTGCTATAATACCTTCTTGGATAGCTAATTTTATAGCACCTACATCTCCAGATAGAATTACAATGAACCTACCTGGACATATAGTCTTAAAATATAAGATTTCTACTTCAGCTACCTTCACCATTATATCAGCAATCTCTATACCTTTACCAATACTTTTTAATTCTATAGCTCCAATGCTTTTACTCATCATCAACCTCAATTGAATCTATTATCCCAATGATAGCTGCATCAACAGGGATTTCCTTATTACCTAAAGAAACTCGCGCGGAGCCACCTTTTACAATAAGTACATTATCCCCCTTACCTGCACCAACACTGTCTGCTGCTACAAAAAAGCCACTTTCTTCTTCATTCTTGTTTTTTAGTAATCTTACTATTAAAAACTTCTGACCATTTAGCTTTTCATCTTTTCTTGTTGACCAAAGTCTGCCAACAACTCTACCTATAACCATATTATTCCTCCACTAAACTCTCTTAACTTTTAAGTTATGAATTCTTATAAAGTCATTAGCTAATGGAGTTATAATACTTTTTTTATCTATTATTAAAGATTTCATTCCATTTATAAAAGGCTTTCTAAGATCTGCTTCACTAATAAGCTTCTTATTTCTAATTTCTAAGGTTACCTCATCTAGGACAGGACTTATTATCTCTGCCACAGAAGTGTTAATGATATCGTCTTCTTTTTTAGTCACGTTATTTACTACGTTTCCTATATAAGAAATAACATTTACTCCATAAACCTTAAGCTCTTTTTCAAAATCTAAATACTTATTATACAGTGCTTTTGGTGCAGTATTTTTATATCTTCTATATTCTAATCCATCTTCTAATAGGTAAACTTTTTTACCTTCCATAAGGCTTCTAATGATGAAGTTTTCCTCATCATTAGTTCCTGTTAAAGTCGCTAAGTTTGCCATAGATTTTATAGTAAGAGCTGAAACTATAATTACATCTCCAACTACATCTCCATCACCATAAGAAGTAACATTGAAGTTATCTCCTATAGCTTTAGTTACAGTAGTTAAATCTTCTTCTCCAATTATAACTGCAGTCTGATTCTTCTTTGTCATTTTTACAGTTTCCTGTAACTTTTTATAAACTTCCTGTACAATTAAATCTACAAGTTTATCATAGTTCATTTAAATACCCCCTGTTTAGGCTTACTTAAATATTATTAAAGGGATACTTTTCATTCAACTATATGTAGCCTATTTAAGTCTCCTATTTACAAGAATCTAACTTAACTATTCTACAAAGAGCTCCCTTTGTAAATCCACAAGCATTAGCCTCATCATAGTCTATATGCATAAAGGTTCTAAAATCATGGCTTACTCTTATAACAACATCATCAAATATTAATGGTCTTGCTCCATAAACTTTTGCCCCTACGATTTCTTTATCCTTTACACCAAACTTCTCTGCATCTTCAGGAGTTATGTGTATATGTCTCTTTGCTACAATTACTCCCTTATCTACAGTAATAGTAGCTCTCTCCGTAGAAATTGTGATTCCTGGAGTTTCCTCAATGCTACCGCTTTCTTTTATTGGAGCTTTTATTCCAATAGATGTAGCATCTGTTAAAGAAAGCTCTACTTGAGTAGCTTTTCTTGCAGGTCCAAGTACAATTACGTTAGCTAATGAACCTTTAGGTCCTGTTACCGTAACTCTTTCTTTACATGCATATTGTCCTGGTTGTGACAATTCCTTCATTTTTGTAAGTTCATAGTCACGACCAAATAGAAGGTCTATATGCTCTTTACATAAGTGAATGTGTCTTCCTGATGCTTCAACTTCTATAAAAGCTTCTTTTTTAACTCTAGTTATTACCTCAGCTATGATATCTTCTACAAGATTATTCATATTTTTATCCTCCTGTTAACTGTATTCTCCAGTTCTATACTTAAATATCATTATCCAGAACAGTGATGATAATCTGTTTAAGGCTTTAATTACATCTGGTCTTTGAACTTCACCATATTCACCTTTAAAAGCTGCATAAGCTATTAATTCAGTTTCTCTTATAGTAGTTCTACAAGAATTTAATGCTACAGTAGCCTCTCCCATAGAATACTCAACTGGCTCGTGGCCAATGCCATAGTATTTTTTAGGATAATGAGATTTCTCTCTTAGTTCTTCTGGAGTCATTCCAAGAAGATTAAAAGCTCCAACCTCTTGCTTAAGTACTTCACACCTTAGTATCCATCTTACGAAGTTTAAAACCTCTTGAAGATCCGCTACTAGTTTTTCACTACCTACTTTATGTGCAATGATTTGAGTTTCTAAGATTTTAGATTCCAGAGAATCCATCTTACCTCTAAGCTCAATTATCTTATGATCCTTAAATACTAATAAGTTTCCATATAGATGAGTCATATGTTCAGGTTTTTCATTTAATTCAGCACCAAATACAGTTACATATTTACTTTTTTCTTCTGTTATCTTTTTTACTTCTACCTTTTTAGGTACTTCTACTTTAACTTCCTCTAAAGAGTCCACATATTCTAAATTAATGTTATGTTCCATTAAAAAAGATTTTGCAGATGGGGTTACGATTTGCCCTTTTAACACTCTAAATTCAGTAAAATCCTTGAAGTCTTTTCCCTTTAGTTGTCTTCTAACTTCACTTTCAGTTAATACTGACATACCTTCACATCCCTCATTAGATGTAAGAGACATGCTATCATTGATAGCACATCTCTTTTACAACTTTAAACTATACTGTTTCGTGAGTTTTTGGTAAAATCGCGTCAACCTCGAAGTGTGGTCTTGGAATTACGTGAACTGATACTAATTCTCCAACTCTTTCAGCTGCTGCTGCTCCTGCATCTGTAGCTGCTTTAACTGCTCCAACGTCTCCTCTTACAAGTACAGTTACAAGTCCGCCTCCAACTTGCTCTTTTCCTACTAATTGTACGTTAGCTGCTTTCACCATTGCGTCTGCTGCCTCTATTGCTGCTACTAATCCTTTAGTTTCGATCATTCCTAATGCGTTTGCGTTTGCCATAATAATTTCCTCCTCAAATTTCACCAATGTTTTTTATTTTAATTTTTATATTATCTTAATTCACTCATTATTCTTTTAACAAGTAAGTTGATAAGCTCTTCTGTATCAGTAGATGCTAAAGATGACTTGCTGTCACTAACATTACTACTTTTACCTCTGAAATCTTCTATTTCTCTAACTCCGTAAGCTACCTTCTTAGTATTTATAAGATGAAGTGGTCCTACGTTATCAGATGTAGCGCTTCCTCCAACTGCTCCACAGCCTAAAGTTAAAGCTGGAATTATATTTACAGAAGCACCTATTCCACCAAGCGTACTTGGTGTATTTACTGGTATTCTTGATACCGGCATACTAATTGCGAATCTCTTCACTAATTCTTTGTCTTCACAATGCATAGAGAATGTATGTCCAGCACCTTCATTAAGAAGTATTGCTTTGCATTTTGCTTCAACAGCATCAACATTCTTCTCTACATAGAATCCTAAGATTGGAGCTAATTTTTCTCTTGAATATGGAACATTGTGTCCAACTTCTGTTTCTTCTGCTATAAGCACTCTTGCTGAATATGGTACATTAGTTAAGTTTGCAAGCTTAGCAATAGTTTCTACACTCTTACCAACTATTTGTGGATTCATGCTTCCATTAGCTCTCATTATAAATTTACCAAGTTGTCTTGCTTCATCAGCATTCAGGAAGTATGCTCCTTGCTTTTTAAGCTCTGCAACAACTTTATCTTTCATTGATTCTTCTACAACTATTGATTGTTCAGAAGCACAAATTGTTCCGTTATCAAAAGTCTTTGAATCCATGATTCTCTTAACAGCAAGCTCAACATTAGCGCTCTTATCTATGAATGCTGGACCATTTCCAGGACCAACTCCAAGAGCTGGGTTTCCTGAAGAGTAAGCAGCCTTAACCATTGCGCTTCCACCTGTTGCAAGAATCATTGCTGTATCATTATTTCTCATTAATTCTTCAGTAGCTTGAAGTGTTGTAATAGATATACAACCAATAGCTCCTTCTGGACATCCAGCTTTAACTGCAGCCTCAGTAAGTATTCTAACTGTTTCTAAGATACACTTCTTAGCACCTGGGTGTGGAGAAAATACTATTGTATTTCTACCTTTTATAGATATAAGAGCTTTGTACATAGTAGTTGATGTTGGGTTTGTTGATGGAATAATTCCAGCAATAACTCCCATCGGTACAGCAACTTCCATAACTTTTTTCTCTTCATCTTCAGATATTATTCCTACAGTTTTTATATCTTTTATGTAGTCATAAATATAAGTTGATCCGAAGGTATTTTTGATAACCTTATCTTGCCATATTCCGAATCCAGTTTCTTCAACTGCCATTTTAGCTAATTTTTCAGCATTTGCTGCTGCAGCTTCTGCCATAGCTTTAACTATATTATCAATTTCTGCTTGAGACTTTTTAGCTAATTCTTCTTGAGCAGTTTTTGCTATTCTTATAAGATTTCTTACTTCTTGAATAGAAGCTAAATCTTTATCTGTAATTTCCATTAATCTTCACCCGCTTTGTTATATTCTAGTATAGCCTTAACTAATACATCCTTCTTAGCAAACTTAATTTGCTTATTAGTCATATTAGGAATTTGCAGACTCCTTACAAGTCTTCTTAGTTCCTCTACTTTCATAGAGTTGTAATGCGATTCATCCTTAACTATTTCAACTTCAAGGTTCTCTGCATTTTCATCAGCCTTTTTATCAGCTTCTTTTATAGCTATTTCAATTGGCTTAACTTCTTCAAGTTTTGCCTTACTTTCCGATTTATCTTTAACCGGAATTGCTTCTTCTATAGCTTTTTCCTCAATGATTGTTTCAGTAACTACTTTAATTGTTTCAGCAACTACTTCATCTTCAACCTTTGCTGTATAAATCTCACCTTTGAATATTAATGCTTCAACCTGCTCATCAATACGAGGTATAACATGAGCTGCTCTAAGCTTACCCAATGAATCTGCAGAAGCTGCGGCCGCATCAACTGCAGCCTTTATAGCTCCTACATCTCCAGCTAATTTAACAGTAGTAATTCCTGCCTTAACCTTCTCTAGTCCAATTAAAGTAACATTTGCAGTCTTTAGCGCAGAATCTGCAGCTTCTACCGCTGCAACATATCCATTTACTTCTACTAGACCTATTGCTTTACTCATTTATTAACCCTTGTCCTAGTAATTTACTGGTTGTTGAGCAACTGACTTAACAGCTTCTGCAAAAGCGTCACATGCTGCTTTACATGCTGATTGACTACCTGTAAGTAATCCGCCACCATAGTTTGTTTCAGTTGGAGGTCCAAAGAATTCTTTCAGCTCTACGTCTGCTGCCTTCATAGCTGCATCTAATCCATAGATAGCTTCAAGTGGTGGTGCCACAAGGTAAGCTATTGCTTCTCCTTCTCTAACTCCAGCAACTTTAGAAAGGTAAGATCCTGTTCTTGATACACAGTGTGCATAGTAAGCTATTGAGTTATCATCATTAGCACTTACAAAGTGTGATCCATTTTCCATGAAGTCAATAGCAGCGTTTAATCCACTTCTAACTTCTGCTGGGCTTGGGCCAGCTATTATTCCGATAACTTCACCAGCAAGTTTTGTAGATGCATTTGCAGCACCTGCATACATTGATTTAGCGTAAACAACATCTACTTCAGCAGCTTTAGTTGCTTCATCTAACGCAGTGTAAGTTACATCGTCACTGTCTGCAGTTATTAATCCTAAACTCTTTTGGTGTGGTTGTAAGTCTAATTTCTTGCTTAGTTCTGGACTTACATTTGAAATTATTTTAACGCTTAATACCGTTGGACGTAATGCTTCATTAATCACAATAAATTCCCCCTAAAACTATATTTTTAAGTTTATTCCAGATGCTTTTTTATCAAGCATTGTTTTAATAAGTTCAGCTATATGAGCTCCAGCTTCAACTGCTGTAGTACCACCTTTGTGGATGTTTGATATAACTGTTCTGTTAGCTTCTGGCATATTTGCTGTTGGTCTATATGCTATGTATGCACTCATTGATTCTGCAGTAACTAGACCCGGTCTTTCACCAACTAGCATACAAACAACTTCTGCTCCTGTTGCATCGCCGATAGCATCCATTGATCCAACTCTCGCATGTTTAATGAATAATATATCTCCAAGTTCAATTCCATACATTTTTAATCCTTGCTTAATTGCAGGAACTGAATCTTTTAAGTTTGCTTCTATAGCAGCTGAGCTTAATCCATCTCCAACTATTAAAAGTACTTTATTACCGCTAAACTTATCTTTTATAAATTTAGTAGTTTCTTCATCAAATCTTCTTCCTAAATCAGGACGAGTAAGATATTGATCTTTATCAGTACACATTGTGTTTACTGGTACTAAGTTATTAGCTTTTATGAAATCCTCAGATACATAAGAGAATACTGAGTCTTGTGCTGCAGCATGGTCTGCTCTAACTCTTAATTGAGTTATTGTATTGTATCTTGTACCAGCTCTTCCAACACCTATTCTTGCAGGAGTTTTTTCCTTCATTTTTAGATATCCATCTTTATCATGAGGGTTTTTAACTAAAAGCTGTTTCTTAAGGTCTATCTCTGTAATATCTGGAATACATCCATTTTCATCTACTGCTACCTTATCACTAACTTTTTTTGCTACTTCATTCACTATATCAGCAGCACCTGCATTACCAACCATTTCACCTAATAATTTTTCAACCATTGATTTTAATTCTTGTTCGTTCATTAGTAGTCCCCCCTTATCCTAAGAATATTGAAGCATCTCCAGCTCTGCTGGTGAATTTTCCATTGTTTATTATATCTATTTTTTCCATCCACTCTTCGAAAGCTTTTATAGGTTTTAATCCTAATAAATCTCTTATTGTAGCTGTCTCGTGGTGTCCTGTTGTTTGATAGTTAAGCATTACGTCATCACCATGAGGTATAGCCATGAAGTATGTACATCCTGCTGCTGCAAGTAATACTGCTAAGTTTTCTATATCATTTTGGTCAGCTTTCATGTGGTTTGTATAACAAACGTCAACTCCCATTGGAAGTCCTGAAAGTTTACCCATGAAGTGGTCCTCAAGTCCTGCTCTAGTAACTTGTTTTCCATCGTATAAGTACTCAGGTCCGATAAATCCAACAACTGTGTTTACTAGGAATGGGTCGAATCTCTTAGCGAATCCATAACATCTAGCTTCCATTGTTACTTGGTCAGCACCGTAGTGAGCATCTGAAGAAAGCTCAGAACCTTGTCCAGTTTCAAAGTACATTACGTTTGGACCTGATGCAGTTCCTTCTTTAAGTGCAAGTTGTCTTGCTTCTTCTAAAGTTGCAGCATTAAATCCAAAAGCTGAGTTTCCTTTTTCAGAACCAGCTATTGATTGGAATATAAGGTCAGCTGGTGCGCCTCTTCTTATAGCTTCCATTTGTGTAGTTACGTGTGCAAGTACACAAGTTTGAGTTGGGATTTCCCACTTCTGCTTGAAATCTTCAAATCTCTTTAATATTTTCATTACGCTCTCTACAGAGTCATCAACTGGGTTAAGTCCAAGTACAGCATCTCCCATACCATAACTTAAACCTTCCATTAATGAAGCAAGTACTCCATCTGGATCATCTGTTGGATGGTTAGGTTGTAATCTAACAGATAATGTTCCTGGCTCTCCTATAGTTGTATTACAATGAGCTGTAACCTTTATTTTCTTTGCAGCGTATATTAAGTCTAGGTTAGACATTATTTTTGCTACTGCTGCAACTATTTCAGAAGTTATACCTCTTGAAACTCTTCTTATATCTGAACCTGTAGTATTATCATCTAATAACCACTCTCTAAATTCAGCTACAGTCCAGTTCTTAACTTCGCCGTATATTCTCTCATTTACATCATCTTGTATTATTCTAGTAACCTCATCAATTTCATAAGGTACTGCTGGGCTATTTCTTAAATCAGATAAAGTAAGGTTAGAAAGTACAACCTTTGCTGCAACCCTCTCCTCTGCTGATGTAGCAGCTACTCCTGCTAACTCATCTCCTGATTTCTTTTCGTTGGCTTTTGCCATAACTTCCATTACTGATTTAAACTGATATACTTTTCCAAATAATATAGTTTTTAAAATCATAATAATCCTCCTCCCGGTTAATTAAATACTAATGTTTTTATTACTACAGGTAATACTTTACCTTCTGCTACTGGTTTACCTATATCTATATAATCTCCATTCTCTACTTTGATTCCATCGATACATACTATATCCTTATCAAAGTTTAAAAGGGAGTAAATAGCTTGTCCTAACACCTTTGCCATATCGGTTTCAACAATTACGATAATAGGAAGTCCTCTATCTATTAATTCTTGAATTCCCTTTACAATACCCTTAGCCATTTCTTGTACTTCTACAAAGCTCGGATTCTTTGTACCATGCAGTGCTATAGCAACACTTTGCATTTCATTTTCATACTTAAACCATTGAAGCTTATCCACTATAGCCTTTTCTAATGATTCTGCTCCAATATTTTCATCATCCTTATTCAGCTTAAGAATAGGAAGATTCTTTATTGGAAATTCATCATGAGTATAAGTTATAGTGCTTCCACTGATGTCCATGGTATGCGAACCAGCTCCAACAACTGTAGCTCTTATAGTCTCTACTGCTTTTATAACCTTAAGCTTTTTAAATAAATTTGAATGCTTAATGGCATCTCCAAGAAGTATTCCTATATCGCCATACTTAAAGTCATCCTGGATAACATTTTCATTATATGCATAATCCGCTACCCCACCTGAGAAAGAGATACACTTTATATCTTCCTTAAGTTCAATGTTTTTATTGGTAATTATCATATCTAGGGTTGAAGTTTTCTCTCTGATTCCAACGCTTTCCTCTAACACCTTTACCATTTCATTTATAACTGGCATCAGCATTTCACGAGTTGCTTTATATCCAACACTTATATCAAAATTGTTATCATCTATAATCTTTTGAATCTTAGGAGCTATGTAAATTATTTTGTTGGTTGCTGGATCTAGTTTTATAAGTCTTCCACCTATATCTAAACATCCAGTTTCCTTTAAGTCGCCTCTATTAAATACTGCTAAATTAGTGGTTCCTCCACCTATATCTAGATTTACGACAACGGTTGAATGTTCCTCAGAATATGTATGAGCACCCGCACCCTTTGCAGCTATTATACTTTCTAAATCCGGTCCTGCCGTTGCTACTACAAAGTCCCCTGCAAATCCACTTAGCGTATGAAGAACTTCATTAGCATTTTGTTTTCTTGCTGTTTCACCGGTAATAATTACTGCACCAGTTTGGATATCTTCTTTTTTTATTCCGGACTTCTTATACTCTAATGCAACTATATCTTTAACTTTTTCAGCATCAATTTCTGTCATTGATTTTAGAGGTGTAAAATAAACATCACTTCTATATACAACCTCTTTATCAACTATTGAAATCCTTGGTACTGAAAAACTAGACGCTACATTTTCTATAGTTATTTTAGAAAATACTAGTTGCGTAGTGCTTGTCCCAATATCAATTCCAACACTTAATAAATCTTCTCTCATGACCTCACCTCTTAATAAAAAAAACTTAAAGTTACATAGGTTCTCAAATTTAATATCTTGAGATTTTCCTATTTATAACTTTAAGCTTCATTGCTTAAATCAAACTACACCATTGTAATTCTATATTATTTAATTTCAACTGGGAAAGTAATCTTTACCTCAGTTCCGTATTCACCTGTATTTATGTCCATAAACCCTCTTAATTTATCTGATACATAGCTTTTTACAATAGACATTCCTATACTAGAACTCTTATTTTCTGAAATCTCAAATCCGACACCATTGTCAGCTATAGATATTTCTACAAATTTATTTCTCTCTAATATATTAACTTTAATAAATCCAGTATCTCTATTTTTAAAGGCATGGTCATAACAATTTTGTATTAATTCATTGACGATGAGCGCTATTGCTGTAATTCGATCAGTATTCGCGTAAAAATCATCACCACTTACTTCTATTTCTATGTTCTTTTGATTATTAGAAAAACATCTTCTTGAATTATCAACTATGGCATTTATAACCTTCATGATTTCAACTTCATCGCCGATGTCTTTAGACAAAAGTTCATGAGTAGCTGCGATGGCCAGAATTCTATTTACACTATCCTGAAGACTTACTTTAGCCTCATTACTACTACATCTTCTCGCTTGAATTCTCAAAAGTGAAGCTACTGTCTGCAAGTTATTTTTAACTCTATGATGTATTTCTTGTATTGCAACAGATTTTGAAATTATCTCTGCTTCTTTAGTTTTTATGTCTGTTATATCTTCTATTACTTCCATAACTCTTAAATCGTCTTCTTTAATTAAGATTGTTTTAACCTTAAAGTATAAGTTTCCGACGTTTATTTCCTTTGTTAATTTCTTATTATCTTGCAATACTTCTAAAATCTTATCTATACTTCTTAAATTAGTTCTATCCAAGGCTAATTTATCATAATGGGCTCCGTCAAAATTTAGGCTATAACCACATTGTGTATAAATTAAATTTGCTCTTCTATTTTTAATTTGAAGTATACCTTTTTCATCATAAAGTAGGATTGCAACATTAAGATTATCACTTATAAGCTGATTAGAATTTATTAAATTCATTATTTGTTGAGTCTTTTGCATCTTATTTTCAGACTCATCACCTTTAATCTTGAAGTCAGCTCTTATTTCATCACTTATATCATATTCTAAAATTATAACTCCGATAATTTTATCTTTATTTCTAATAGGATGAATTTTTTGCCTTACAAATTTATTTTCTTGCGTTAATGCTCTAACACAACTAAAAACTTCTCCAGTTTCCAATGTGACAAGCACACAGGGTTCATTACCTCTTAGTGCTAACTTTCCAACTACTGAATCCTCATAAATAGATTTTTCACTTCTACCCTCTGCAACTACAATTGCTTCATCGGATTTTTTACAAGGGACATCTATAAATGCATCGCACCCAGAAATGTCTGATATCTCTTGAATAGATTTTGAAACATCTATAACTTTCTCTATATCCTGAGCATTAAGATTTGTATGAGTTTCACATAATCTTCTTATTATATTACTCATAGGCAATCAGTACAGTTTTCGCAATATCAATCATATTACATCTTCTGTCCATACTTAATTTTCTGATATATTTATAAGCTTCTTCCTCATTATATTTTAATTCCTTCATAATGATTCCCTTAGCTTTTTCTATGATTTTTCTTTCATCTAATTTTGAATTAATAATTTCTAAATCATGCTCAAGCTTTTGAAACTCATCCACCTTTGAAAGACACATCTCCACCGTTGGAATAAATGACTTTTCATCTAAAGGCTTAACTAAATATCCATAAGCTCCTACGCTTTTAGCTTTCTCGATAAATTCACTATCATTAAAAGCTGTAAGTAATAGTATTCCGCCTGCAAGATGCTCACGTCTGATTCTCTTGCTTGCCATAATACCATCTAAGATTGGCATTTGTATATCCATAATAACTAAATCTGGTTTATGTTCTTTGCAAAGTTCTACAGCACTAAACCCATCAGCTGCTTCTGCCACCACGTTGTAGCTCGCCGCTTCTAGAATGTCTCTAATATCCATCCTAATAATAGGCTCATCGTCGACTATTATAATGTTCTTTTTCATAGTGCACTTATTCACCTCTATCTATAAACTCAAATATTTAATTAATTTTTCTATTCCCGTTCCTAATATAGTATCTACCTTAAATATTTTCTCTACCCCCGCTTTTCTTAATTCATCTTCCGCTCTTTTTATTTGCTCTTCTGATGAAGCTATATCTATTTTAGTTATAATACCAATGGTTTCTTTTGCAAACATGCTCGTAAACCCTGGCGCTAGATATGATTCCTCTGCTGTACAGTCATATACCAATGCAATTCTATCTGCATCCACAGCTGTAACAATTAATGCTTTATAATAAGATCTATTTTCAAGGTATTCTCCTGGAGTATCTATTGATTCATCGTATATTTCAACTGATTGAGTCTTCTTATATTTTAAATCTAGGTCATGCAGTCTTTGACATAGCGTAGTCTTGCCACTTCCTGTCTTACCTATAAATATTATTTTTTTCATAGTGCCTCCTAGGTTCTTGTAATCTTAGTAGAAGTAAAACTTAATAATTGTTCAAGTACATTTGTAACTTCCTCTAAAGCAGACTCAACGGAACTTACATCTCCTGTAATTACAAGTGATCCACTAAATCTATCAACAAACCCTAATGTGATTCCTGCAGCCTTAGTAGCTACATCTGCAGCTATTATCGAACCTTCACTTGGAGTAATTGTAAGAATTCCAATAGCATCTCTTTTATCTACAACAAGTCCTAATTTTTTATAAAGCTCTTCACTTGGATTTGCTATTATATGTGCAAGCGTTACCTGCTTTCCTGGTACAAATTCTTGTATAATTCTTTGCTTCTCCTGATTCACGTTCTTCTCTTCCCTTCCACTAATGAAAATACCTAAAGTAAGATTTCATTATAAAACATTAATTTTAACATTAACTATATTTTCTTAACTATTAACCAATTTATTTTAAGTATAAAGGCTCCCTAAAAATATTAAATATTTCTAAGGAGCCTCTTTGCTCTAACCGATTACACTACATTGTGTATTAAGTAAATTATATATTCAAAAATTTACGATGTCAATATATTTTTCAACAATATATTCTATATTTAGACTTTCAATTATGCTTTAATTTTTGAAAGAATCTCCATAACCTCAAGTTGTGTTGGTTCTTTAGGATTAGTTAAAGTGCACGCATCTAATAGTGCAAGCTTTGCAATCTCTTCTTTATTCTTTTCTAGCTCGTCCACTGAAACTCCACATGCCTTAAGATTTGTAGGCATATTCATCTCTTTTTGAAGTCTTTTAATTTCATTTATAAGATTTCTAACACCCATCCTTGTATTGCTAAATGATAATCCTAATAATCTTGAAATATTAGCATATTTTATTGCTGCTATTGAGAACTTATTATTAGAATATCCTGCTATATCAGCATTATATTCTACTACATGTGGTAATAATATAGCGTTAGTTCTTCCGTGCGGAACGTGGAACTTTCCTCCTAAAATATGAGCAATACCATGATTTAAGCCTAATGAAACTGAATCAAAAGCAATTCCTGCCAAACATGATGCATTATGCATTTTTTCTCTAGCTTCCATATCTCCGCCATCTTTATATGCCTTTAAAAGATACTTAAACGCTAAATCTAAAGCCTTCTCTGCAAGTGCATCTGAAAAATCTGTAGCATTAGTAGATACATAAGCTTCAAGTGCATGTGTTATTACATCCATTCCAGTATCTGCTGTTATTGATGGTGGCACACTCTTTACTAATTGTGGATCAAGGATAGCTACATCTGGAAGTAAATCTTCTGAGACTAAAGGATACTTTGTTCCCTTTGATTTATCTGTAATTACCGCAAAGGATGTTACCTCTGAACCCGTTCCACTTGTAGTTGGAATAGCTATAAATTCCATATTCTCTACACTTGTTACCTTCTTTGCAAAATCCATTATAGCCTTTGCCGCATCAATTGAAGATCCTCCACCTAATGCTATTAATACATCTGGATTAGCTTTTTGAAGTTCTCCAATTCCATCAACTATAAGTTCAATTGGTGGGTCTGGAACTATTTCACTAAATACAGTAACTTGAGCTTTAGTTAATTTTTGTGTGATGTTTTCAATCATTCCTGATTTAACCATGAATGGATCAGTAACTATAAAAACTTTCTTATTGCCGATTTCCGTTAATCTATTCAGTGATCCTTCTCCAAAATAAATTTTGGTCTTAACTTTAAAATTATCCATATTAAACTCCCTTACCTCTCTTTTCTTGTATTTTTGTATTTATTCTGTTTCTTGTGCTACTTGTGAACTCATACAATTTTTCATAAGACTACTTAAGTAAAATCATATTAAAAGTAAAAATAAACGTAAAAAGCTCCATAGGTATCCACCTATGGAGCTTCACTGCTCTTATTATACTTCATTGTACATTTTAAAATATACTATTTTAAAAAATAAAAGTCAATAAATATAAAATACAGGTTATATTTTGAATTACTTATAACAAATTAATTTTTACTTACTCCTTAGCCTTGTGATGCCCAATCTGCTGGGTAAGTTACATAGATAAATCTTGCATAGTTTGGAACTGAGAATTTTATAGTACTACCCTTTGGTATTAAAATTAATTCTCCAGCATCAGCTGATACTATACTTCCATTTATAACTATATCTAGATGACCTTCAATTACATAATCAATTTCATCATAGTTTAAAGTCCAGTCAAAAGTAGTCTGTTTCATTTCCATAACTCCACAGCCTAGTCTTGGGCTTTCTTCTAAAGTGAATAGATCTTTAGTGTAAACTATATCACTTGGTGTTCCAGTGTCCATTCTATCACTTTCACTAACTCTAACTGTTGGTAACTTTACAGATATAACTCCACTAGAGTCTTTATTTCTCATGTAATCTGCTGAACTTACACCGTTACCGCCAGTAGCACCACCTATTTTTTCTTCAATAATTTGTCTAACTAATCGCTCTAATGTACTTTTATCTAAATCCATACCTACTTAACCCCCTCTTTTTTACCTGCCAAACTTCCTGCTATAAATACAGCAACTATTATCGCCGTTACACCACCTATTAATTTACCTACTATCATAGGTAAAATCATTTGTGAATTAAAGCCTGCAGTAAATCCTAGGTGGTCTCCAAATACAAAGGCTGCTGATACAGCAAAGGCAATATTAATTATTTTACCTCTATCATCCATATCTTTTAGCATACCAAACATTGGAATACTATTAGCAAGTGTTGCAACTAAGCCTGCCGCAGCAACATCATTCATTTTTAATGCCTTGCCTAAGCCCATAAGAGGTTTCTTAAAGACCTTAGTTATTACAAAAACTAGAGGGAATGCTCCTGCTAGAACTATTGCAATTCCACCAACGGTAGCAATACCTTCTTCAATTGGATTCATTCCTGGAATTAAAACTATTCCTGTTAGTGATTCTATTACTGCTGCTGCAAGAGCTAAAGTTATAACTATAACAACAAATTTACCGAAAACAGTGAATCCCTTTATTACTGCACTCTCAAATTTCCATAAGCCCAGAGCTATGAGAGCTGCAATTAAAACTATAGGAGTTAAGTTTCTTAAAACCATCATAACTGGGAATCCAGCTACAAGTCCTCCAAAGAAACATCCTATTGGAATTGTAACTATCCCAGCTAAAACTCCTAGTGCTAGGAATCTATGATCTGATTCTTCAATTATTCCAAGCGCTACTGGAATAGTAAATACTATAGTAACACCCATCATAGAACCTACAATTAATCCGCTAAACATCCCAGCCTGTGGGTCTACAGCCAGTTCCGCTGCAAGGGATGCTCCTCCCATATCATTTGCTAGTAATGTTCCACCAAACATCGCTGGGTCTGCGCCCAAAAAGTTAAATACTGGAACAATCACAGGTTTTAAAACAGTAGCTAATACTGGGGATAGTGATATAACTCCCACCATAGCAAGAGCAAGTGAGCCCATAGCCATGAAGCCTTCTTCAAATTTTTCACCTAGACCAAATTTATTGCCTATGCATTTATCTAATGCTCCTAATGCCATAAACACAACCATAATATATACGATTATTTCGTTTATTCCCATCATTTCATCTCCTGTTACTTTTAATTATTAAGTTAGGTATTTTACAATCATCTCATCTGGAGACCTTATTATAGATGTATTTATAATCCGCTTAGATTCTATAGCTGCTTCACCACTTCTAAGCCCTTGCTCTACATCACTAACATCTCCTGATACTGTATAAACCAGTCTGCCACTTATTCCAGAGGCTACCTGTAATTTTACAAGGTTTAGGTTGCCTCCCTTCAATGTACTATCTAAAGCCTTAAGTCCACTACTTATAGTCATAGTTTCAACTAGCCCTACGGCTCCATTTACGGGCATTACAAATCTGCTTGTTAATGCTTGTATAAGGTTATTATGAACTGCACTTATAATTGCACTATCCAAAATTTGCCCGCTACCAGCTTCATTTCCATTATGAAAAACTGTTTTGATGGCATCCTCCTCCCCTCCTAAAATTACTAATAACCTTCCTGGACATATCACCCTAAAGTAAAATATATGCACATCTGCCAGTTTAACCATTTCATCTGTAACTTCAATACCTTTGCTAATACTTTTAAATTCAAATGATGCAATACTCCTACTCATCTTCTACCTCTATTGTGTCTATTATGCCAACAATAGCAGTATCTATCGGTATATCCTTCCCGCCTACAGAAACCCTTGCTGAGCCTCCTTTAACTATAAGTACTAAATCTCCACTGCCTGCACCAACACTATCTGCAGCCACTAGAAATCCATCATTCATATTTTCTTTATCCTTCATCGTCCTTACTATTAAGAACTTTTGCCCATTAAGCTTTTCATCCTTTCTAGTTGACCATAGCTTTCCTACTACCTTACCAATAATCATGTTATGCCTCCACTAAACCCTCTTAACTCTTAGGTTATGAGTTCTTATGAAATCAGAAGCCAATGGAGTGATAATACTTTTCTTATCTATGACTAATGAATTTATTCCTGGAATAAAATTGCCTTTAATTTCTGCTTCACTTATAACCTTCTTATTCCTAATTTCAAGTTTTAAATCATCATCATAATCTAGATTTAAAACTTCATTCACACTTACGTTATTACTTTCATAGTTCAATAGATTTTTATCAGCCTTCTTAACCTCACCTATATAGCCTATAATCTGAATTCCATGTATTTTAAGCTGGTTCTCAAAATCTAAGTATTTGTTATATAGTGCTCTTGGAGCTGTATTTTTATACCTTCTATACTCTAGTCCACTTTCTAGTACGTATACCTCTTTCCCCAACATAAGCATCTTTATTATAAAATCTTCTTCAGTTTCACTGATGACTAGGGTAGCTAGATTAGCCATAGTTTTAAGGGATAGTGTTGGAATTATTACTATATCCCCTTCTATATCTTCATTCCCATAAACTGATATCTTATAATCATTTTCCAGGACTTTTGTTATCTCATTTAAGTTATCTTCATTCATTACTACAGCTACTTTTCTAAAGGAACTCCCAGAAACTTTTCCATTATTTACCTTATTATAAACCTCTTCAACTATTAAGTCTACAAGTTTATCGTAATCCATTTTCATGCCTCCTACTTAAGGCTAAATTTAAGGTATACTTTTTCTAACACTCTAACGACTACTTAATTTTATTTTAAAATCAAAGTTTATAATCTTTCCTTAACTATTGAGCATAAAGTACCTTTTTTAAATCCACATGCATTGGCTTCATCGTAGTCAATATGCATAAAGGTTCTAAAATTTGGACTTACTCTCATAACAACATCATCAAAAATTAACTCTCTGTCTCCATAAATATGAGCTCTAACTATTTCTTTATCTACAACGCCAAATTTAGCTGCATCCTGGGGAGTTATATGTATATGTCTCTTAGCAACAATTACCCCCTTATTTACAGTTATAGTAGCTCTAGGTGTTGAAATTGTTATGCCTGGAGTATTGTCAATGTTTCCACTCTCTTTAATTGGTGCTTTTACTCCAAGGATTAAAGCATCAGTTAAAGAAACTTCTACTTGAGTTTCCTTTCTTGCTGGTCCTAGAACTACTACATTTTTCAAAGTTCCTTTAGGTCCAATTATATTAACTCTTTCTTCGCAGGCATATTGACCTGGCTGTGATAAATCCTTCATTCTAGTAAGGGTATGCCCTGGTCCAAATAGCTCATCTATATGCTCCTGACATAGATGAATATGTCTACCAGAAGCTTCTACTTCTATGAAGGCTTCTTGTTTTACTCTCTTTACTACTTCTTCTATAACATCTTGTAAAAGGTTATTCATATTCTATCCTCCATTATAGGTATCTCCTATCCATTTAGAATTTGCTTATGAAAAAGTTAATACCACCTTCATCTATTAATTGTAGTAAACTTATTCTCATATTATTCGAATGAGTACTCAAAGAGTGCTCAAAGAGTAAGTTCGAATAACTAAATCACGCGTGCCCTTTAGGGTAGAGATTTAGATTCTCACTTAACTTCCATTAACTAAATCACATCTATCCTTTAGGTGATAAATTTAGAGTGAGACATACTGCCAAAGCAGTACATCTCCTTACTTCATTAACCCTATAAAACTTCGTGACTCTTTGGTAGGATAGCATCAACTTCAAAATGTGGTCTTGGAATTACGTGCACTGATAGTAATTCTCCAACTCTTTCAGCAGCTGCTGCTCCTGCATCTGTAGCTGCTTTAACTGCTCCAACGTCTCCTCTAACAAGAACAGTTACAAGACCGCCACCAACCTGCTCTTTTCCTACTAACTGTACGTTAGCAGCCTTAACCATTGCATCTGCAGCCTCTATTGCTGCAACCAATCCCTTTGTTTCAATCATACCTAATGCATTTGCGTTTGCCATTATATCTCCTCCTTAATATAACTTTTCTATCTCAATTCACTTATGACCTTTTTAACTAGTAAATTTATTAACTCATTAGTATCTACTGATGCAACGTTAGAAGAACCTGATGAGCTTGATGAGCCTCTAAAATCTTCAATCTCCTTAATTCCATAAGCGACCTTTTTAATATTTAATAGATGAAGTGGTCCAACGTTATCAGATGTTGCACTTCCACCTACTGCTCCACAGCCTAGTGTTAGAGCTGGAATAAGATTTATAGATGCTCCTATACCTCCAAGAGTACTTGGAGTATTAACTGGTATTCTAGATACTGGCATACTAAGAGCAAATCTTCTAACTACTGCTTCATCTTCACAGTGCATTGAGAAAGTGTGCCCTGCTCCCTCATTGTGAAGGATAGCTTTACTTTTTTCTTCTATTGCATCTATACTCTTTTCTACATAGAAGCCTAGTATTGGTGCTAATTTTTCTCTTGAATATGGAACATCATGACCTACCTCAGTTTCTTCTGCTATAAGCACTCTTGCTGAAGATGGTACATTAGTTAAGTTTGCAAGCTTAGCAATAACTTCTACACTCCTACCTACTATTTGTGGATTCATGCTTCCATTAGATCTCATAATAAATTTACCAAGCTGTTTAGCTTCTTCTTTATTTAGGAAGTATGCACCTTGTTTTTTGAACTCTGCTACTACTTGGTCTCTTATACATTCTTCCATAATTATTGATTGCTCTGAAGCACATATAGTACCATTATCAAAAGTTTTTGAATCCATGATTCTCTTAACTGCCAGCTGAATGTTTGCACTCTTATCAATAAATGCTGGACCGTTACCAGGACCAACTCCAAGTGCCGGGTTTCCTGAAGAATAAGCAGCCTTAACCATTGCACTTCCGCCTGTTGCAAGAATCATTGCTATGTCATTATTTTTCATTAACTCTTCTGTAGCTTGAAGGGTTGGGATAGTTATACATCCAATAGCACCTTCTGGACATCCTGCTTTTATAGCAGCTTCATTCATAATTCTAACTGTTTCTAAAATACACTTTTTAGCACCTGGATGTGGAGAAAATACTATAGCATTTCCATCTTTAATAGATATTAGTGCTTTATACATAGCTGTAGATGTTGGATTTGTTGATGGAATGATACCTGCAATAATTCCCATTGGTACACCCACGTCCCAAACTTTTTTTTCAGCATCTTCAGCAACTATGCCTACTGTTTTTATATCTTTTATATATTCATATATGTGAGTTGAACCAAATATATTTTTTATTACTTTATCTTGCCATATTCCAAAGCCAGTTTCTTCTACTGCCATTTTAGCTAACTTCTCTGCATTAGCTGCAGCTGCTTCTGCTATAGCTTTTACTATTCTGTCTATCTCTTCTTGAGATTTTGTAGCAAGTTTTTCCTGTGCAGCTTTTGCTATTCTTATGAGATTTCTAACCTCTTGAATGGAAGCTAGATCTTTATCAATTAATTCCATCATTTATCACCCGCTTTATTATTTTGCTCTATCGATCTAATAAGTTCATCCTTCTTTGCAAACTTAATTTGTTTATTTGTCATTGGAAGCTTTAGGCTTCTAGCAAGTCTCCTGAGTTCCTCAACTTTCATAGCACTGTAATCAGCTTCTGACTTCCCATCCAAGGGAATATCTTTAACTTCCAGCCTCTTTTCTGGTTCATAAATAGTAGGTATTGCTTCTAGTACCTTTACCTTCTCTTTGCCATTCGCTTTATTTTTGGCATCTATAAGTTCATCTATAAACTCTTCTACAGCTTCTTCTTTTGCTTTTTTATCTAGTTGAGTTTTCCTTTGTTCCTCGCTGACTATTACTTCATTATTTTCTGTTAATACACTTTCTTCTTCCTTAGCTTTATCCTTGATTTCTATAGTTTCTTCCACCTTTGCCTCGGCTTTTGCCTCGACTTTCTTTTGAACAAGAAAACTATCTAATTGATTATCAAGCCTTGCTATAACATGGGAAGTTCTTAGTCTTCCTAAAGCTTCTGCTGAAGCCTTTCCTGCATTCACAGCTGCATTAACGGCAGCTACATCTCCAGTTAATTTAACAACGGTTATGGCAGAATTTACTTTTTCAAGTCCTAGCAAAGTAACACTAGCAGCCTTTAGTGCAGAATCTGCAGCTTCCACTGCTGCCAAATATCCATCTACTTCTATTAGACCTAACGCTTTACTCATAGTTAAGCCTTACTTAGTAGTTTTTAGGTTCTTGAGCAACGGATTTAACTGCCTCTGCAAAAGCATCACATGCTGCCTTACATGCTGATTGAGTACCTGTAAGTAGTGCTCCAGCAAAGTTTGTTTCTGTTGGTGGTGTAAAGAACTCCATCATAGTAACATCAGCGGCCTTCATAGCTGCATCTATTCCATAGATAGCTTCCATAGGTGGGGCTACTAGATAAGCTAATGCCTCTCCTTCTTTAATTCCTGCAACTTTAGAAAGATAAGTTCCAGTTCTTGATATACAGTGAGCATAATATGGTATAGAGTTATCATCATTTGCACTTACAAAGTGAGCACCATTTTCTATGAAAGCTATAGCGGCATTTAATCCACTCCTAACTTCAGCTGGACTTGGTCCTGAAATTATTCCTATAACTTCTCCTACCAGCTTAGTTGAAGCATTTGCTGCTCCAGCGTACATTGAACGAGCATATACTACTTCAACTTCAGAAGCTTTAGTTGCTTCATCTAATGCAGTATACGTTACATCATCACTATCTGCTGTGATTATTCCAATACATCTATGCTCTTCTGGTAACTCTAATCTATTACACATTTCTTGACTTAAATTTGAAATCATTTTTGTTCCTAATACGGTTGCACGTAGTGGTTCATTAATCATAATGAATTCCCCCTAAATTATATTTTTAAATTTATTCCAGAGGCCTTCTTATCAAGCATTAGCTTAATTAGTTCAGCTACGTGAGCTCCAGCTTCAACTGCTGTAGTACCACCCTTATGGATGTTAGATATAACTGTTCTGTTAGCCTCTGGCATATTTGCTGTTGGTTTATATGCTATATAAGCACTCATAGATTCTGCTGTAACTAGACCTGGTCTTTCACCAACTAGGATACATACAACTTCTGCACCTGTTGCATCACCAATAGCATCCATAGCACCAACTCTAGCATGTTTAATAAATAGAATATCGCCAATTTCAATACCGTACATTTTTAGTCCTTGCTTAATAGCTGGGACAATATCTTTAATATTTGCTTCTATTGCAGCTGAACTTAGTCCGTCACCTACAACTAGAAGTACTTTTTGTCCTGAGAATTTATCTTTAATAAATTTAGTAGTTTCTTCATCAAATCTTCTTCCTAGGTCAGGACGAGTTAAGTATTCATCCTTATCATGACACATAGTATTTACTGGTATTAAACCATTCGCTTTGATAAATTCCTCGTCTACATATGAGAATACTGAGTCTTGAGCAGCAGCGTGGTCTGCTCTAACTCTTAGTTGAGTTATAGTTTTATATCTAGGTCCTGAACGTCCGATACCTATTCTTGCAGGTGTTTTTTGTTTCATTTTTAGATAACCTTCTCTATCGTGAGGGTTTTCAACTAAAAGTTGTGTTTTTAAATCTATCTCTGTAATATCTGGAATACATCCATTTGCATCTATTACACTTCCACTGCTAACTTTACCTGCAACTTCATTTGCAATGTTGTTAACACCTGCATTTCCTATCATGTCTACCAATAACTTTTCTACCATTGATTTTAATTCTTGTTCATTCATTACGAGCCCCCCTTATCCTAAGAATATTGAAGCGTCGCCAGCTTTGCTGGTTAACTTACCATTTTCATCAACTATACCAATTTTCTCCATCCACTTTTCAAATGGTTTAATTGGTTTTAAGCCTAAAAGTTCTCTTATTGCAGCAGTTTCATGATGTCCTGTAGTTTGGTAGTTAAGCATAACATCGTCGCCATGAGGAATTGCCATAAAATATGTACATCCCGCTGTAGCAAGTAATACTGCTAAGTTTTCTATATCGTTTTGGTCTGCTTTCATATGGTTTGTATAACAAACGTCAACACCCATTGGAAGTCCTGTAAGTTTACCCATGAAGTGGTCTTCAAGACCTGCTCTAGTAACTTGTTTTCCATCATATAGGTACTCTGGTCCTATGAATCCAACAACTGTGTTTACTAGGAAAGGTTGATATCTTTTAGCGAATCCATAGCATCTAGCTTCCATAGTAACTTGGTCAGCACCATGGTGGGCATCTGATGAAAGCTCTGAACCTTGACCTGTTTCAAAATACATTACATTTGGTCCTGTAGCTGTTCCTTGGCTTAGCGCAAGTTGTCTTGCTTCTTCTAAAGTTGCAGCATTAAATCCAAAAGCTGTGTTTCCTTTTTCTGAACCAGCGATAGATTGGAAGATAAGATCCTCAGGAGCTCCTTTTCTGATAGCTTCCATTTGAGTAGTTACATGTGCAAGTACACAAGTTTGAGTTGGTATCTGCCATTTTTGCTTGAATTCCTCAAATCTATTTAATACTTTTATTACACTTTCTACCGAGTCATCAACTGGGTTAAGTCCAAGTACTGCATCACCCATACCATAACTTAAACCTTCCATTAATGAAGCAAGTACTCCATCTGGATCATCTGTTGGATGGTTAGGTTGTAATCTAACTGATAAAGTTCCTGGTTCACCTATAGTTGTATTACAGTGAGCTGTAACCCTTATTTTTTTTGCTCCATAAATTAAATCTAGATTAGACATAATTTTTGCTACTGCAGCAACTATTTCAGAAGTGATACCTCTTGATACTCTTCTTATATCAGCACCTGTAGTATTGTCGTCTAGTATCCACTCTCTAAATTCAGAAACAGTCCAATTTTTAACTTCTTCATAGATTTTTTCATTTACATCATCTTGAATTATTCTTGTAACCTCATCAATTTCATAAGGTACTGCTGGATTATTTCTTAAGTCAGCTAGAGTTAAATTAGAAAGTACAACCTTTGCTGCAATCCTCTCCTCTGCTGACTGTGCAGCAACTCCAGCTAGTTCATCTCCTGATTTCTTTTCATTTGCTTTTGCCATAACATCTTTTACTGAATTAAACTGATAAACTTTACCGAATAATTTTGTTTTTAAAATCATGTTTATCCTCCTCCCGGTTAATTAAATACTAAGGTTTTTATAACTACAGGTAATACTTTACCTTCTGCTACAGGTTTACCTATATCTATATAATCTCCATTTTCAACCTTAATTCCATCGATACAAACGATGTCTTTTTCATTGGTGAGCATGGAGTAAATAGCCTGACCTAGCACCTTTGCCATATCTGTTTCTACTATTATGATAATAGGTAGCTTTCTATCAATTATCTCTTTAACACCTTCCACAATACCCTTTGCTGTTTCCTGCACCTCTATAAAGGATGGATTTTTCCTTCCATGAAGAGCTATTGCGACATTCTGCAATTCATTTTCATATTTAAACCATCCCAGCTTATCAACAATTGCCTTTCTTAGAACTTCTGGTCCACTTAATTCATCCTCTTCACTAAGTTTCAAAATAGGAAGATTCTTCAAAGGAAAATTATTATGGGTATAGGTTATAGTACTTCCACTGATATCCATGGTGTGAGAACCAGCGCCTACAACTGTGGCACGAATGGTTTCTACTGACCTAATTAATTTGAGCTTTGTGCATAATTCAGAGTGTTTTATGGCATCTCCGAGAATTATACCTACGTCGCCAAATTTAAAGTAATCCTCTATAGGCTCATCATTATATACATAATCTGCTACACCACCTGAGAAGGAAATACATTTAATCTCCTGTTTAAGGTCAATATTTTTATTAGTTATAATCATTTCAAGGTTTGGAGTTGCTGGTACAATTCCAACACTCTCTTCTAATACCTTAACCATTTCTCTTATAATTGGGTTTAGCATTTCTCGAGTAGCCGTATATCCAACTTTTATATCAAATCCATTATTGTCTATAAGCTTCTGTATCTTTGGAGCTATATAGATTATTTTATTGGTACCTACTTCAAGTTTTATAAGTCTTCCACCTATATCAAGACATCCGGTTTCCTTTAGGTCTCCTCTATTGAAAACTGCTATATTTGTGGTTCCTCCACCAATATCTAAGTTCACAACTACGGTGGAATGTTCCTCTGAATAAACATGAGCTCCTGCTCCCTTTGCTGCTATAATACTCTCTAAGTCTGGTCCTGCAGTAGCAACTACAAAGTCGCCTGCAAAACCGCTTAAAGTATGAAGTACTTCATTAGCATTTTTCTTTCTTGCAGTTTCTCCTGTGATAATAACAGCTCCTGTTTGTATTTCTTCTTTCTTAATTCCTGACTTTTTATACTCTAGAGCTACTATATCTTTAACCTTTTCAGCATCTATCTCTGTCATTGATTTCAGTGGTGTAAAATAAACGTCACTTCTATACACTACTTCCTTATCCACTATAGAAATTCTGGGAACAGTAAAACTAGAAGCCACATTTTCTATAATCAACTTTGAAAATACCAATTGTGTAGTACTTGTTCCAATATCAATTCCTACACTTAATAATTCTTCTCTCACAAGTTCACCTCCTAACTTTTGAAGTCTAGGTATGAAATTAATTCCTCTATTCCTTTTCCGGCTAAGGTATCAACCTTGAAAATTCTTTCTACCCCAGCTTCAAGTAACCTTTCTTCTGCCCTTTTTATATCGTCCTCGGTCTTAGCCAGATTAATTTTAGTAACAACTCCAATTGTGTCCTTTGAAAACATAGTTGCAAAGCCAGGTGCCAAGTAGGATTCTTCCTCTGTACAATCATAAACAAGAGCAATTATATCCGCATCAACTGCTGTTACTATGAGAGCTTTATAAAGTGACCTATTTTCAAGATACTCTCCAGGAGTATCTATAGATTCATCATAAATTTCTACAGATTGAGTTTTTTTATAACTTATCTCAAGGTCATGGAGTTTCTGACAAAGGGTAGTTTTTCCACTTCCAGTCTTACCTATGAATATCACTTTTTTCATGGTTCCTCCTAGGTTCTTGTTATATTTGTCAAAGTGAAGTTAAGTACTGTACCTAAAACCTGTATTACCTCATTTAATGCAGCCTCCACAGAACCCACATCTCCAGTAATAAGTACAGAGCCACTAAATCTATCTACAAATCCTAGGGTGATTCCCGCAGCTTTTGTAGCAACATCTGCAGCTATTATAGAACCTTCACTCGGAGTTATAGTTAAAATCCCTATAGCTTCCTTCTTATCTGTAACAAGGCCTAGCTTTTTATATAATTCCACATTGGGGCTAGCTATTACATGGGCAAGAGTTATCTGCTTACCTGGTACAAATTCTTGGATTATCCTTTGTTTTTCCTCCATCGTAGCTCCCTTTACCTCCTGTTTATCGAGTTCACGAAAATAATCTTTTCTAAGTTAAAATCTATCTTAGTGTTACCTATTTTTAATCTACTATTCTTAAATTGTGTATCTAGGTTAAAACCAATATATTTAAGCCTTAATTAATCCTTCACCTTATTTAATATTTTTACTACCTGTAAAACTGTTGGCGCCTTTGGATTTGTTGAAGTGCATGCATCTTCTATTGCTAGTTTTGCAATCTCTTCCTTTAGATTATTTACTTCATCTACAGAAACTCCGCATGCTTTAAGGTTTGTAGGCATATCCATTTCCTTTTGCATCTTTTTAATTTCATTAATTAGGCTTCTTACTCCCATTCTTGCATTAGAGGCAGATAGTCCTAAAAGTTTAGATATATGAGCATATTTTTTAGCTGCTGTAGAGAAATCATTACCTTCATATCCCACTATATCTGCATTAAACTCTATAATATAAGGTAATAAAATAGCGTTAGTTCTTCCATGAGGAACATGGAATTTACCTCCTATTACGTGGGCCATACCATGGTTTAATCCTAATGATGCTGAGTTAAAAGCTATTCCTGCAATACAGGATGCATTGTGCATCTTCTCTCTGGCTTCCATGTTATTGCCATCCTTGTATGCTGTTAAGAGATATTTAAATGCAAGAACGAGGGCCTTCTCTGCTAATGCATCGGAGAAATCTGTAGCATTTGTGGATACATAAGCTTCAAGTGCGTGAGTTATTACGTCCATTCCAGTATCTGCTGTGATTTTTCCTGGGACACTCTTAACAAGTTCTGGGTCTAAGATTGCCACGTCAGGAAGTAGCGCATCAGAAACTAGTGGATATTTTGTTCCTTTTTCTTGATCTGTAATTACTGCAAAGGATGTTACTTCAGAACCAGTACCACTAGTAGTTGGGATAGCAATGAACTCAACATCCTTAATTGAAGTAATCTGTTTAGCAAAATCCTTCATAGCCTTAGCCGCATCAATGGAAGATCCTCCTCCAAGAGCTATTAAAACATCAGGATTTGCCTTTTGAATTGCATCAATTCCCTTAACTACTAATTGAATAGGTGGGTCTGGAACTATATCACTAAATATGGTGATTTCATTTGACTCCAGCTTGTCAGTAATATTATTTATCATTCCTGAGCTCACCATGAATGGATCTGTTACTATAAAAACTTTTTTATTCTGTATTTGTACAAGTCTTTGTAGTGAACCCTCTCCAAAAAAAATGTGGGTTTTTATATAAAAATTCTCCATACTAAACTCCTTTCAATAGCATTATCCTAAACATAGTTTTCAAATTTTCGCTGTAATTTATACAGATTCCTTAAAAATTTATATAATAGCTCAAAAAGCATAAAAAAAATGCTATTAGCTCAATTTGCTAATAGCATTTTCTTTTATATTTTAAATTTTTTTATATGCTTATGTTTTCTTCTGTCTCCATATCAAATAGATGGCTGTTGTCCATATGGAACATAAACGTTGATTCATTGCCACATGCTAAATCTTTTGATGTTAAAGAATCAACTTTAGAGACAATTTGTACACCGCCAACGTTGAAGTATACATATGATTCATTTCCCATATGCTCAATTACTTCTACCATTCCTTTAATTGGTGCTGCCATTTCTCCGGCTTCTAAGTTAATATATTCAGGTCTTACCCCTAACCAAACTTTTTTACCAACGTATCCTTTTACCTTCTCTGCTTTTGCTTCTGGTAAAATAAATTCATCACTTCCAACCTTAACTACAAGGTTATTATCCTTCTTAGTTAATTCTCCCTCTAACATGTTCATTGCAGGTGATCCAATAAATCCAGCTACGAATTTATTTTTAGGAGTATGATATAAGTTAAGGGGAGTATCTACTTGCATTATTTTACCAAAGTTCATAACACATATTCTATCTCCCATAGTCATAGCCTCAGTTTGGTCATGTGTAACATATATCATTGTAGTTTTAAGAGTTTGGTGAAGCTTTGAAAGTTGAACTCTCATATGTACTCTTAACTTTGCATCTAAGTTTGAAAGTGGCTCGTCAAATAAGAATACTTCAGGATTTCTTACAATAGCTCGTCCAACTGCGACCCTTTGTCTTTGACCTCCTGATAATTCCTTAGGTCTTCTTTCTAATAAATCTTGTAAATCTAGTATTTCAGCAGCGTCTTTAACCTTTTTATCTATTTCTTCCTTAGGAAGCTTTCTTATTTTCAAAGCAAACGCCATATTTTCATAAACAGACATGTGAGGGTAAAGTGCATAGTTTTGGAATACCATTGCAATTCCTCTATCCTTAGCGTGCACATCATTTACTACAGTATCCCCTATAATAACTTCTCCACCACTTATCTCTTCAAGTCCCGCTATCATTCTAAGTGTAGTTGATTTTGCACAACCTGAAGGTCCAACTAGTACCATAAATTCCCCATCTTTAATGTCTAAATCGATACCATGAACTGCTTTAAAACCATTTTCATAAACCTTTTCAACCTTCTGTAATTCAACTTTTGCCATATTCTTTACCCCCTAAATAAATCCTTACATGATTCTCTTTCTTCAAGTTTTGTTTCAAAAATTATATGTTCATTTTTCTTTTTATTGTTATTTATTAATTCCAATAATAAATTTATACTCTTCTCTCCCATTTCTTCAATGGGCTGTTTAATAGTAGTTATAGATGGATGGAAATACAAAGAATAATCTATTCCATCAAATCCTACTACAGAAATATCCTCCGGAATTTTTAATTTTCTACCAAGAATAGCTTTACATGCACCAATTGCCATAATATCAGAAGTTACAAAAACTGCTGTTACCTCTAAATTCTTGTCCAGAATTCTATTCATAGATTCATATCCTGAATTAAAGGTATAACCACCAATCTCAACAAGCTCTCTCCTAAATGCAATATGGTTTTCAAGAAGAGCTCTTTTATAGCCCTCGTATCTTAATTTACCTACAGTCTTGTCCCCTTCTCCAGTAGTAATAAGACCAATATTTTCATGATTTAACTTACATATATAATCTACAGCCATAAAAGCTGCATCAGTATTATCTATGTTAACACTAGAAAATAAACTATTATCTGAAAGATCTTCACTACTTGTAGAAGCTAGTACTATTGGAATATGTAGATTCTGCATTTCCTCATTATGAAAATTATCATAATTACCACCAAGACATATTAACCCTTTTAATCGTTTTTCCTTGATAAGCTCAATTGCTGCCTCATTATCCTGCTGATTACTTTCATTATAGTGAAGTATCATAGTATAACCCTTAGCATCAATTTTTTCTTCAATTGATTTTACCATATGCGAAAAAAATGGATTATGTATACCTTTAACTAAAATGCCTATACTTTTTGAAGCATTTCGCTTTAAATTTCGAGCACTATTATTAGGTATATAATTATTATCTTTCATAACTTCTAAAACTTTTCTTCTAGTTTCATCTTTTACGTCTGGATGATGATTCAGTACTCTAGATACTGTACTTACACCAACTTCCGAAATTCTAGCTATATCTTTAATATTTATACTAGCCATAACTATACCTCATTAATAATTGTCCTTTGGTAACGTTGCCACCAATTAATATACACAAAATTTTTACTATATATTTACTTATAATTATATCATATGTTCAATGTAACACAATATACTATTCTATATTTCT
>DALZNT010000004.1:0-80082 GCA_032005505.1 Clostridium sp.
AACTAGAATATCTTCTTTAACTACTTATTTTTCTATTTCACTTTCAAGCATTATTAAAAGCTCATCGAATCTGTCAATAGTGTCCTCTAATGGTTTTGGTTTAGTCATATCTACTCCTGCATTTTTAAGAATTTCTATTGGATAATCACTGCATCCTGCCTTTAAGAAGCCTTTGTATTTCTCTACAGCTTCCTCTCCCCCAGTTAATATCTTATTATAGAAAGAGTTTGCAGCTGCAAATCCAGTTACATATTGATATACATAGAAATCTCTGTAGAAGTGAGGAATTCTTGCCCATTCTATATCAATTTCATTATCTACAACCATGTTTTTCCCGAAGTATTTAACATTTAACTCATGATAAATTGAGTTTAACTCTTCACTTGATAAAGCTTCTCCAGCTTCCATCTTCTCATGAACAATTAACTCAAACTCTGCAAACATGGTCTGTCTAAATACTGTCGTTCTAATTCCTTCTAATTGCTGATTTATTAAGTATAATCTCTTTAACTTATCTTCTTCATTTTTTATTAAGTAATCCATTAGAAGACACTCATTTGTAGTGGATGCTACCTCCGCACAGAATAATACGTAATCTGCATAAGTAAAAGCTTGGTTTTTCTTTGAATAGTAAGAGTGTATACTATGACCCATCTCGTGGATTAAAGTAGAAACATCTCCAACTTGATTATTATAGTTTAATAAAATATATGGCATTGAAGTATAGCTTCCACTTGAGTAAGCTCCACCCCTTTTACCCTTATTTGTATAAACATCAATCCATCCATCTTTAACTCCATTGTCGAAAATATCAATATATTCTTGACCTAATGGTTTTAAAGCTTCTTTACAAAGATGTACACCTTCTTCAAAAGGAATATTAAACTTTGGAGTATCTATAATTGGTACATATAGATCATACATGTGAATCTCATTTACACCAAGAAGCTTCTTCTTTAAATCTACATATTTATGAAGGGAATCAATTCTCTTGTTAACTGTATCTACTACATTTTTATATACCTGCACTGGAATCTTATTTGGCTTTAATGATGCTTCAACACAAGATTCATATTTTCTTATCTTTGTTTCAAAAATATTATTTTTAACTGAAGCAGTGTATGCAGTTGAAATTGTATTTTCAAATTGCTTATATGTGCTAAATAGAGCTTTAAATGCATCTTCTCTAACTCTTCTATCCTCACTTACTATAAAGATACTGTAATTTGAAGCTGTTAACTCAACATCTTCACCATCTTCATTCTTAATTTTAGGAAATGTTATATCTGCATTATTAAGCATTGCAAATATGTTACTTGGAGCACTTAAGCAGTCACTAACCTGTGCCAATATATTTTCCTCAGCCTCACTTAAAACATGTGGTTTTCCTTCAAATACATTTTTAATATATTTTTCATAGTGCTTTAAGCCCTTAGTTTCATCAATAGATTTTTGAACTGAAACTTCATCTAAAGATAATAATTCTGGAAGGAAAAATGAAGTAATCCCGCTAAATTCCGCCCCAAAAGCAGATATCTTATCCATCATAACTTGATATTTAGAATTAGCCTTATCTTCATCACTTCTTAAATGAGCATAAACCATTAAATTTTCAAATAAACTAAGCATCTCCTCATAACTTACTAAATAATTTAAGAGCTCACTGCCATCATTAAGATTCCCCTTAAATTTAAGTAATCCAGGTGCATGCTCCTTAATAGCCTTGAAATCTTCTTCCCAGATTTCATCAGAAGAATACATCTTTTCTACTTTCCACTTATATTTTTCTTCAATTTCATCCCTAGTCTTGATTTTTTCTAACATGATTATACCTCCATTTTTACTTCTTAGTTTTGCTACGCACCTTACTCTTCGCTTTACACTTAACATTCTCAATAACTACAGCTCTAACTCTATCTTTAATAAATGAGTTTCTTGCCATATCATCGTAGTCAAAGTTACAGCTATTCATTAGTGCTACAAAAGTAATTTTTCTTTTACTTTTTTTCAATCTAATTACAGCTTTTTCGATTCTTTCATTTATGACTTGAAGTTGCTTTTGAAACTCTATTGCTTTAAGGATATAAGATCTTAGTTCTGGATACTTATATACTGTTATTTGAGTAACGTCTGCTTCCTTTGCTACATTTGCAAATACCAAACGTTTTTCACTGTTTATTATGTCCTGGATGGCAGTATCTATTTCTCTTTTATATCCTTCTACTACATTTTCTTCTTCATCACAAATCTTTCCATCATAATAAAATCCTTCAGCTTTCGTTAAATAGTTCTCCATGTCAAGCTCCTTCTTGCTTTTGTATATTAAAATCCTTTAATTCTTCATGTTGTTCATTAAAAACATTATACCATATTGAAAAAATTCTTTAAATATAAGAAACGAGCACAATAAAACAGCACTAATGTGTAACCATTAGTGCTGTTTTATTGTGTTATTTGTATTGCTTATTATGTTGTAACAAAAGTAACTTACCTATGTTATAATTTTAACACTATTATCGAAGTTTGTAAATGGTTTCTTTAAAAAAATCAAATTTTTCTAATGTAAATTGCTATTTTTTAACAAAAATCTATACTATCTAAGAATTATGAATCATATTACATCCTTTATATTGTGTTTTTTTTAACCATGCTTATTTTTATTATCATTTTAGACATTCTTCCCTTTAACACTCTTCTCGTGAACTAATGCTGTTATTACAGATGCTACCAATAGAAATATTCCTACAAACAAGGTTCCTCTATTATTATTAATAGGACACACTCCTGGTGGAAGCATGGATTTCACCTTATATATTTTGTAATATCCTAAAATAGCTGCTATAATTCCTAAATAAAATAGCCAATTAGATATCTTATTTAAGTTAATTTTATTCATTAACTAATTCCTCTATTTTTGTATTAAGATAATCAGCATCTACCATTCCAATCTTATCCTCTACAATATATCCATCTTTATCTATAAAAATAGTTCTTGGTAGATTCATAACACGGTAGCCATAAGCCACTTCTTGATCTATATCCATTAGCATCTTCATAGTATAATCATTATCTTTCATGTAATTTACAGCATCGTCCTTAGTTTCTCTTTGACCATCTGTCATATTTATCATTAAGATTTTAACTTCATCCTCGCTATACTTTTCTGAAGCCGCTTGGAAATATGGCATTTTCCCCTCACAATATCCACACCAAGTAGCCCAAAAATTTAGTACTACAGGCGTACCGATATAATCTGATAGCCTTACTTCATTCATATCCTCATCATATACTGTAAAATCTGTAGCCATTTCTTTTTCATTCTCTTGTGCTACATCACCTTGATTATTTGTAGATCCACCATTTTCAGTAGATACCCCTGAACCTGAACTACTGTTCAATTTATCCTTATACTCTTTTGACAAACCGCTATAAGCTACATATACTAGTCCAAGAAATACTGCAAAGCCTACTATTCCTAAAATTAACTTCTTATTTTTCATAATTCCTCCTAAAAACTTAAAATCGATAATATTTTATTTAAATATCCTGTCATCATAGCAACACCTATAACTATAAGGATTACTCCTGACACTATATTTATAATTCTGTAATTTCTCTTGATAAAATCCATAGTTTCCTTTAACTTTCCAATCAAAATTGCTGATATAATAAATGGAATTCCAAGACCAATACTGTATACAAAAAGCATAATTGCTCCTTTAGCTACATTTTGACTATTTGCTGCAATCATTAAAGCCGAACCTAAAAAAGTTCCTACACAAGGAGTCCAGCCTACTGCAAAGACCATTCCAAATACCATTGCAGAAAAGAATTTAAATGGATTTACATTCACGTCCATTTTATAGCTTCTTTCCAAAAAAGATATCTTAAATAACCCTATATAGTTTAATCCGAATATCACTATAATTGATCCACCTATAATATTTAATAAATTATAATGTTCTCTAATAAACGTTCCAAAAGTTCCTGCTAAACTTCCTAGCAGAGTGAACACTATAGTAAAGCCTAATACAAAGCCTAATGAATTTTTCAGTGTTCCATACTTATTTCCATTTTCCTCATTATCTCCACCTGCAAAATACGATATGTATATTGGTAACATAGGTAAAATACATGGTGATATGAAGGTTATGATTCCTTCCAAAAATAATAGTATATATTCCATACAATCCTCCTCAATTTATATCTATAAATTCTATTACAATAAAATTTATTTTTAAGCACTTCATTTTATACCTATAATATACCAATATGTAAATTCCATTACAATAAGGAACTCTTAAGTAACTTGTTAACATTTTAAAGATTAATTATCTGATACACTATCTTACTTTGAACCATATTGAAGTATTCTAAATAGACTAATAATAAACAATAAATCGGAGTATGATTATGAATAGTTCAAATAACTGCAATATAAATCTATTTCCTGCTTTGGTCAATACTAAGAAAGGCTCCTTCTATGGTTACATTAACTCTAATGGAGAATTTATTATTAAGCCTAAGTTCACCATGGCAATGGATTTTAATAATGCTGGCTTAGCCATTGCTTGCACTGGAGATTTTTGTGGTCTTATTGATTCCAGTGGAGAATATGTTGTTAAGCCCGTATATAGCTTCATTAATCCCTTTGTAGAGGATAGAGCCATATTTACTAAAGGCAATGTCATGGGTGTTCTCGATGATAAAGGAAATGTAGTTACAACTAAACCTTATAACTTTATCAGTGACTATAGCGACTCACTAGCTACTATTGGTATTTCAAGAGATTCTGGGAACTATCTGTATGGGTATATTGATAAGGATGGAAGTGAAGTCATACATCCAACCTTCCAAGAAAGTGGCTCCTTTAAAGAGGGGTATGCATTAGTTCAAACTACTTATGGAGTATATGAAATCATTGATAAAACCGGTAAAGTTCGAACAACCTTTCCTTACAAGTATGTTGGAAATCTCGGTGATAATCTCCTTACCTTTTCTGAAGAACCTGGTGGTCTAATGGGATATGTAGATATTGATGGAAATATTATTCTTAAACCTCAGTTTACCACAGCTTTGCCTGCTGAAGATGGTTACTTAATCGTAAGCACCTCTTCCAATTATATTGGCAAATACGGCGTAATAGACATAAATAATCATGTCATCTATCCTTATATTTATAATGATATCAAATACTTAGGCGATAACCGTTTCGCTTTAGGTATACCTAGAAATGAAGAAAGTCTTTTCATGAATAATCTTTATGCTATAGGTACTGGCAATGGTGCTATCCTTACAGGTTTCAAGTTTAAAAACATTGAAAGATATACTCACGGAATTACTTCAGCCTCTGACTTAAAAAACACCTTCTTTATTGATTCAAATGGCAGGCAGATTAACGACCTTCCTATAATTGAAGGAACCGGAACTTTAAGCATTAAGTGTAACTTAATTTTTGCTGACGTTGACTATTGGCCTTCATACCTCACCATGTGTGGAAAAATAATCTATGAACCTAATGCTAAAATTCCTCTTGATGATAAATATTCAGTACTAAAGGTGAAATATAAACCAAATGTAACCTACTTAATCTATTATCCCCAAGTTAGAGGGGTTTCCCCTTATAATATTGAAATACTTATAAACTCAAAGCTTAGAGACCTCTCAGACCTAGAAAAAATTAATGAAGATGATGTGCTAGATTATGATCGCTACGGCAATTTCAATGTACTTTTCTTTGAAAAAGATTTATTTATTCCTGATATTAATATCTATAACTACCCTTTTGGAGCAGCTCATGGCTTAACCTCTAGAAAAACTCCAAATATAAATTTAAAAACCGGAGAATTCTATAAACTCAGTGATTTATTTAAAGGTAGTATCTATTGGACACATTATATAGATGAAATTATAAAGACCATGATTAAAACTGACCCCCAATATGAATATGTATATCCTGATGGCTTTAAAGGCATTTCACAAAACCAAGATTTCTATGTAGATAAAGAAAATCTATATATTTATTTCACACCTTATGACATAGCTCCATATTCTGCTGGCTTTGTAACCTTTAAAATACCATTTAAGGATATTGATAGCTTAATAAATAAAAACGGCTTCTTCTACAACTCATTTAACTAAAGTTTTGAATAATATAAAAGGTTACTATAAAATAATCAAACCTATTTTATAGTAACCCTCTATTATTTATATATTTATTATCGTTTCCTTTGAGCAAGTTTCTCAGCATCTTCTTCGCAAATAGGCTTTGAGAAGAAATACCCTTGAATAAAATCTATACCCATACCATCTAAAATAACTAACTCATCATAAGTCTCAACACCTTCAGCTACAACTTCTAACCCTAAAGAATGAGCTACCTCTATTATAAGCCCTACTAACTTTATATATTCTTCTCTACTACTCATATTTCGTATAAAACTCTTATCAATCTTTACATGAGAAAGAGGAAGCTTTACTAAATAGTTTAGTGAAGAATATCCCGTACCGAAATCATCAAGGGATACTTTAATTCCTAACGCCTTTAAAGCGGTTATCTTATGAATATTTTCGTCTATATTTTCTAAAAGCACGGTCTCTGTTATCTCAATACCTATAACTTCTGGTGATACACCAACTTTATCAAGGAGACTTTTAAAATGCTCAAAAAAATCATCATCCATTATTTGAAGGGCAGAAATATTAATAGATACTACTAACTTATGCTTACGCCCTTCATTTATTCGTTTAGCAAATTTAAAGGATTCTATTATTATAAACTCATCTATAATGTCCATAATATTACACTTTTCAATTGTTCTAATTATATCTATTACAGGCATATGTTTATAATTCCTATTGTTCCATCTAAATAATGCTTCAAATCCAATTAAAACGCCCTCACCAGTTATCCTATTCTTACCATATTGTGGCTGATAATAAACCATTACTTCATCATTTCTAATACAGTTTCTTAAATCTCTTTCAATTTCAATATTAAACTTTCTTTCAGCCTCAAGGTCTTCAGTATAAATTACAAATTGATTTTTACCTTTTTCCTTAGCTTTATAAAGGGCTAAATCTCCCTTAGTAAGAAGGTTTTCAACATTCTCTTGATTAGTGTTTCCACTAACTACACCTATACTCCCAGATATTAAATTATTCTTATCGCCATGAATAAATTCAGTATTTATCACTTTTAATACTTCTTTGATTTTCGAATTTAATATTTCCTTATCCGTAATACCTTCTAAGATAATAACAAATTCATCTCCACCTATTCTAGCAATAAAGGCACCTTCACAAACCGACTTAATTCTTCTGGAGATCTCAACCAAAACTTCATCTCCATAATAATGGCCTAAATTATCATTAAGACTTTTAAAGTTATCTAGGTCAATGAACATTATAGTTAAATATACATCCTTTTTCTTTAAATCATTACTTATATATTCATAAAGACTTCTTCTATTATCTAACCCTGTTAAATCGTCTGAATAAGCTAATCTTTTAATATTAGCTTCATTATTTTTAATGTCAGTCACATCTCTAATTAAAGCAACTATACCAATTATTTTATTAAAAATATCAAAAATAGGTTCTTTATGAACCTCCATTATTCTATATTCACCATTAATCTTAATTTGTCTTTCAAAAACTCTACTGCTTTTATTATTTATTATCTCAAAATCTTCGTTCTTTAAAATCTCATAACACTCATTATTAAGAATACCATAGCCATCATTTCCTATTATATCTTCCTTTTTCACTTCATAGTATCCTAAGAACTCGCTATTTACATTTAATATTTTACCATAATTATCCTTTAGACATACACCAAAAGGAATATTCTCTATAATTATATCTAGCTCTGCCTCTTTATTCTTTAATTCAGTTATATCTCTTGCAATTCCAATAATTCCTCGAATATTATCATACTCATCTATTACAGGTGCTTTATACACACAAAATTGTCTTTCAAAATCAATTCCAGGAATAACTTCTTCAAACACAAATTGCTTTTGCTCAGTCATAACCTTAGCATCATGCTCTTTGCATTTTCCCCCTAATTTACCATCCCATACAAAGTCATCATCTCTACCATTAATAATCTTTTCAAATTTGCCAGAATACTTTTCAAATTTATCATTTACAGTTATATAATTACTATCTATATCTTTAACCCAGGTCATATAAGGAATATTATTCATAAGAGCTTTAAGCTGTATATCCTTGTGTTTACATTGACTACGAGTGTAGACATATTGGTAAACACTTCTGACTCTTATATAAAACTCATCGAAACTATAAGGTGTAGTAATATATTCCCTTATACCCTTTTTGACAAACTCTGCTATAAATTCTTTATTCTGCTCTTTTAAAACCAAAAGCACTTCTGCTCTTGACAAATAACTGTCAATTTTTATGCACTCTATATTTTTTCTTTGAATATCTATATCTTCTTCATCCAAAATTATTATACTCGGGTTTATTACCTCACCTTCGCTTAGAGTCTTCAAGTTGTCTACGGTAATAATTCTAGTTATCTTATCATCATCAATAATTTCCCCTAACATCTTTTCAATCTTTAAGCTGCTGCTAATTATTAAAATTATCATTTCGTTTATGTCCAAGTCAATTCCCCCTAATTTAAACATACTATATTAGTATATCTAATTTGGATAATTTTTCATAGTATAAATTTCATATTTTTCCTTTTAGCTCACTATCTATTCTTAAGCCTTTCTATTTCCTTTGCCTGTTCTTCAATAATATTTTTATAATCACTTTCCTTATTTGTCCATTCTTTGCTAAGGTTATTTATTAGCGAAGCCATCTCATCTGCACTTCCAACCAATCTATTAAACAGCATTAAATTAGATTTTAATATCTCTGGTATCTCTCTATGAGAATATCTAAGACTGTGGTCAATCTCTCCATAACCCTCCTCAAAAATAGTTCTAACTTGGATCTCTGCAATTACTCTCTCATTGGTAGGATAAAACTCAACTAAATAATGAACGGATCTATATCCCGATACCCTCTCTCTAACCTCAATATTTAATTCCTGGAAACCATCAGTATTATCTCCTTCTCTAACGTTAGCTGTAATCTCAATGACCTTCCACGTATTTGTTATAAATTCATGAATATCTCTCCATTGATCCTTAAATATATGTAATACCCTTATTCCAATTAAATCATTAATTTCATCCTTATAATTATCTAAAGTAAAATTAAAGTTTTCTCCATATTTCTTTCTTCTATCTTCAGTTTTTCTTATAACCTTCTCAATTAATCTATCAGGACTCTTTAATCTTGACTTAACAGAATGTACTTCTTCATTGGAACGCAGAATGTTTGCAATAAAATTTGCTTGATTTTCATAGGAGGAAATACATGCGATATAATCTTCATATATTGCCTTAAGATTTTCCTCGGAAATATTATTCTTTTCTATAATATCCTTTGTAAATGGATATTCAACTTGAAATTCCTTTATATCAAAATACTTTTTCATTGGTACTCATCCCTCCACAGCTAGCATCTCATTTATAATTTCTAACATCAAATACAATTATATATCAGTTATATAGATTTTTCATAATAATATATGTTTTTTTACTATACTTTTAACTGTTTCCTTTCATTAAAGAAACTTTTATAGGATAAGTATGTCGCCATCATTGTAGCTACAGATGATGCTGATAAGATCATAAATGTAACCATAATTTGAAACTTTATTGCTATTAAAGGAGAACTTCCTGCTAATATAAGTCCTGTCATCATCCCTGGAAGTGATACTATTCCAAGAGTCTTTGCTGAATCAATAGTTGGTATTATTGCTAATTTAACGCTTTCTCTTAAAATCTCCTTTGATGCTTCCTTAATATCTGCTCCTAAAGATAACTTAACCTCAACTTCAGCTCTTCTTGTTTTAAATGCATTATTTAAGTTTCTGTAACTAAGTCCAATTGCTACCATAGAGTTACTAACTACCATTCCTGCTACAGGAATAACCTCATTAGGTGTAAACTCTATAGCTCCTGATAAAACTAAAACCGTCATAGTAACGCTGGCTCCAGCTAATATGGAGACAAAAGATATTAAAACTACCTTCTCGATTCCAGCTCCTCTTTTCTTAGTATTAACTGCTGCATTTATAATCATAATCATAACAAGAATCACAATATATATTGGTTTTTCAAGACCAAATATCACATCTAAAACATATCCTACTATTATAAGCTGAATTATTGCCCTTAAAATACTCACTATAATTTCTTTTTCTAACCCTAAATGTTCCTTATAAGATATAAAAATAGGGATTAATATTAAAACTGATGCTATAACTAAAGAAATTGTATCCATTATTTAATCACCTCTATTCCCTCAACTTTACCCTCATCTATGGTTATTCTTTTATTGAAAATACCTTCACTCTGTTCCTTACTATGGGTTATCCATAAGACCGTTACTCCTTTTTGATTTAACTCCTTTATATACTCCTCTACCACCGTAGCATTCTCCTTATCAAGAGCTGCCGTTGCCTCATCCAGCAAAATTATATCCGGCTCATATATAAAGTTTCTTATAATAGCCACTCTCTGCTTCTCTCCTCCTGACAAAGAATTCACTGACTTATCAAGAAAGCTCTCATCCAAATTAAATCTCTCAAGTAATGATACAACTCTCACCTTGTCCATAAGTTCCTTTCTAATTTTAAAAGGAAACTCCAGATTATCAAAAACCTTCTCACCAAACAAATGTGGCAGTTGAACACAATAGCTTATCTTCCTTCTCAGTTCTAATGGATTGTAATCTCCATAGCTTTTTCCCTTATAAAATATTTCTCCACCAGAAGCTGGTATCAAATCTGCACATAGCTTTAAAAGCGTACTCTTTCCGCTGCCAGATTGCCCAACTACAGAAATACAATCACCTTGTTCTATATCTAAAGTTATCCCCTTTAATATTTTTGTATTATCAGCTTCGTAACTTAAGTTTTTTATGTTCAATATCGACATATTGTTCTCCCCCTCATCAATTATTCATTTTTCACTTCATCTTTAGTATCTAAAAACAATAATATCATAGACCTTAATTAAAATAAAACTCCACCTCTTATTTAGTGGAATGGACAAATCATGAATTACTGAAACTATTATTTCAAATGAAACCCCGCCTCATCTTCATTCGGTGAGATGCTCAAAGAGTAAGTTCGAATAACTAAATCACGTGTGCCCTTTGGGTATAGATTTAGATTCTCACTAAAAAAAGCTACTAAGACAATAACTTGCCCTAGTAGCTTAAATTCTTTTTAATTATTTTATTATAGCAGCTCTCATTCTATCTGTAGCTTCTTGTAAAGCTGTTTGCCATTCAGCAACAGTCTTATCACCAGTCATCACAGAGTCGATAGTTCCACACCATACTGCTTTGTACTCTAAACCTTCAACAGCTTCAGTTCCAACAAAGTTTCCTATTACTGGAAGTGTTCCGTTTTGGTATACTTCGTATAATTCTACTTGAAGCGGATCTAAATATTTAGAAGCTATTTCTAATCCATTTTCTACTGGTACTACTGCTTTACCCTTTTCAGCAATTATATCTAGTGCTTCATCACTGTACATATAAGCCATGAATTTCTTAGCTAAGTCAGCATTTTTAGCTTCAGCTGGAATATACATTTGCTCAAAGAAAGTATATGCATAACGATCCCCACCCTTTTCAAATGCTGGGTAAGACATAAAGCCCCACTCGAAACCTTCTGCTCTTGGAGCATCTTCCATTTCTCCTGGTAACCAGTTTCCGTTTGGTACAAATAAAGCTTTGTTATCTAAAATCAATTGTTGGTTCTTAGTAAATCCTTGGCCATTTGCATTAGATACAACTGTTGGCTCAACATAATCTTTAAGCTTTCCAATTGTCTCTAAAACTTTAGTTCCAACTTCACCAGTCCAGAAGCCTTCGCCATAGTTATTAAATTCATTGTAAGCCTCAATTCCGCCTGCTGCAGCTATCATAGCTGGGAAAACAGCGTCAAAGTATCCTGCTACTGGATAAGAGAATAGGTATATTCCATCTTCCTTAGCCTTGTCCCCTAAAGCAAAGAACTCATCCCAAGTTGTTGGTACTTCATAACCCTTTTCTTCGAATAATCCTTTATTGTAGAATAATCCTGTTGGGCTGTAGAATAATGGAGCTAGATATGTTTTTCCATCTCCATATGGCTCTGTTGAAGGAGTTCCTAAGAATACTGGATCAATTTTATCTTCAACAGTCACATCTTCACCTGGTACTGTCATTTTTAACACATCTGAAAGGTCAGTTAAAGCTTTTTCTTTTATGAAAGTTTCAGTTAAAGCTTCTGGTCTTGATGTTGCTAGGTAAATTAAATCTGGAATATTACCAGCTTGGATTTGGGGTCTTATTACTTCTTCTATGTTAGATTTAGCAGTAACCTCTACCTTAACACCCTCATTAGCAGCCTCAAATTTTTCAATTAATGGTTGCCAAAATTCATCACCATATCCACCTTTAAGAGCGGCAATTTTTAAAACCTGTTCTTCTGCTGCTGGAGTATCCCCTGATGGTTTATCTCCCTTAGCAGAATCATCCCCTGATTTGCTAGAACATCCTACAAAAGATGTAGCTGTAATAGCCATTGCTAATATCAATGATAATTTTTTAAATTTCATAGTCATTTCCTCCTTTAAACCCTTATAATGTATATTTTATTGAAAAATTAAAAGCTTTACAATAATGTTATTGTTTTGTTTTATAGCTATATTGCTAGATTCACAACTTATTTATAAATTGAGAATTTAGAATTAAAACTCCCTGAAGTTTTTTCCATAATTCTCAATTCCACACTCTAAATTCTAAATTAATTTCAGTGCTTTCTCTACAATTCTGCTAATTTCCTCAGCTCTCTCCTCTGTATCCATTTCCGCAAATACTCTTAGAACCGGCTCTGTACCTGAGAATCTTATGATTACCCATCCACCATTTTTGAAGTAAACTTTATAACCATCTAAGTATGAAACTTTTTCTATTTCATATGGGAAGTCAATGGTCTCTTTATCTACCATAATAGCTTTTAAAAGTGCTTCCTTACGCCTTTGAGTTACAGAGTAATCATTTTCTGTCATGAATAAGCTGCCATACTCGTTACAAATACCCTTGTATATGTCTGCTAATGATTTCCCTGTTACAGCAATCATTTCAGTAAGTAATGTAGCAGCATAAACTCCGTCTTTACCTTGGATATGTCCTTTAACAGTAAGACCACCACTTGATTCTCCGCCTATAATCGCATCTGTTTCAAGCATTTTTGAAGATATGTGCTTGAATCCTACTGGAACTTCATAGCATTTTTCTCCAAAACTCTCAGCTACTCTGTCTAAAAGGTGAGTAGTTGCAATATTCCTTACTACTGGTCCATGCCAACCTTTGAACTTAGCTAGGTAATAGTATAATAAAACTAAGATATCATTGGGATGAAGGAATCTTCCGTTATTATCTATAACGCCAAGTCTATCCGCATCACCATCTGTAGCTATTCCCATATCATAACTACCATCAATTACGTAGTTTTGAAGGGCTCTTAAATTTGCTGCATTTGGAGTAGGTAATTTACCACCAAATAGTGTATCGTGGCGCTCATTTATAACGTCTAGCTCACATCTCGCTGTCATTAATATAGTTCTTAATGAAGTTTGGCTTACTCCATACATTGGATCTAGAGCAATTTTAAGGCCCGCTTCTCTGATTATCTCAACATCCACTTGAGATAATATTTCATCAATATACTCATTAAATGGATTATGAATTTGAACTAATTCTTCCTCTACTGCCTCTTCGAAATCAATGAAGTTTATCTTTTCACCCTCTAGAGCCCCAATATACTTTTCTACATCCTTAGTTGTAGTTTCATCGGCATCTCTTCCACCTTTTATAAATAGTTTTACACCATTGTAAAGTGCCGGGTTATGGCTGGCAGTTATGGCCATTCCATAGTCTAAGTTTAATCTTTTAACCTCAAACATAATCATTGGAGTTGGCACTGGCTTGTCTATTAGCAAAGTCTTTATACCTTCATCAGCAAAAACTTCAGCAGCCCACTGTGAAGCTTCTCTTGATAGAAATCTTCTGTCATAGCCTAAAACTATAGTTCTTTCTTTCACTTCTTCATCTTTCATTTTTCTAGCAACAGCTCTAGTTAATTGCTCCACGTTATCCTTCGTAAATTCATCACCTATTATAGCTCTAAAACCACCTGTTCCAAATTTTATCATACTTTTCCCTTCTTTCACCTATATATAAATATCCCTATAATTTGCAACTATCTCATTTAACTTAGACCACTTACTTTCCATATCAGCCACAAGTTTTAATTGAGTTTTTGTACGATACAGATTTTGTTTATCATAGCTAGTTTTATAGTAAACATCCCCATTTAAATAATCTGTTAGGAACCTTATACCCTGTTCTAAAGTAATTACTTTTGCTCCCATCGGAAGCATTTCAATCTCTTTTTCAGTAAGCCCTTTATCAGCGCCCTCGATGAATCCTTTTGTAAAAGCTTCAAATAATTCAAGATCTACATATACATTTTCAAGGTCCTTTTCATCCTCTGCAGACTTAGTAGCTCCACTTCTGATGGCATCTCCAAAATCATAAAGAGATAATCCAGGCATTACAGTATCTAAATCTATAATGCATATGCCTTCCTTTGTATCTTTATCAAGAATAATATTTCCAAGCTTTGCGTCATTATGAGTTGCTCTTAGTGGCAGCTCCCCAGCCTCCAGCATATTAAGTAATACGCCTGTGTCTGCTTCTCTTTTTAAAATAAAGTCTATTTCTGCTTCGACTTCAGATTTCCTACCTGCTTCATCCTTCTCAACGGCATCAAGGAAACTTTTAAATCTCTCCTTAGTGTTATGAAAGTTAGGTATAGATTCATAAAGTGTATCTGCCTTGTAATCTGCCAGCATATTTTGGAATCCTCCAAAGGCTTTTCCTGTTTTATAGAAGTCTTCTTTACATTCTATAACCTCAGATGTTAAAGAATTTGTTATAAAAAGAATTCCTCTCCAATAGTTCCCTTTAGAATCTTTAAGAAAGTTTTTACCATTCTTAGTTTTAACCACAGTTATAGTTTCTCTATAGATATCTCCACCTCTAGCTTTAACTATTTCCTTTAAGTAATCGCATACCTTACAGTAATTCTCCATTAACTTTCCTACATCTTTAAAAATTGAATGATTAATTCTTTGAAGTATGTATCTTTCTTCTTTTCCATCTTTAATTGCTTTAACTAAAAAAGTATCATTGATATTTCCGCTACCAAAAACCTTAACCTCAGTAACTTCCCCTTTAAAGTCAATTGACTCAACAGCTTCAGCAATAATATCTAAGTGCTTATCCTCCATATAACCTCAGCTCCCTACCTTTTAGGATATTTTTATTAAGTGAAAGGCTATCATATAGATAGCCTTTTTCATTATTATTTAAGAAACTCCTTCTCATATTCATTCGAATTAGTACTCTACTGAGTAAGTTCGAATAACTAAATCGCAGATTTAGAGTGTCACTTATTGATAACCTTTATTATAGATATATAGCTCAGATAGTAAGCCACCAACACCTAAAAGCATCATAACTAATCCTTTATAATCTGGTACTCTATTTCCCTTTACTACTAAAAATAATGATACTAGAAATATTACTACATAAAGTAATTTTTTAATCATTTTCTTCACCTCTTGGTCTCTTAAATTCAACCTACATGTTCATCCATTTTATTTCACATGGCTTAAGGTCAATACTCATTGGAGTTCCTTCACCGTCATAGATAACAGTGTGCTGATCTTCCATTGTATTGTTTATTACTGCATATTTCTTAGTGTCTAGGTAAGCTGATACTTCACAATTTAAGTTATCTGCATACCACTTCTTCATTTCATTTTCCTTATGCGCTGCATAGAAGAAACTTCTCATAAGGATACGTGAGTTTTGTGGTGAATATGGGGAACCAGCTAGGTAAACAGCTCTTCCTTTTCCATATTCATTAGCAGACATTAATAACTCTCCATTTTCATAAGAAATTATTTCTGTGCTTACCTTAGTTGCATATATATTCTTTTGACCTTCTCCAAAATCTATTGGCTTAATTACATCTTCAGTTATAAAGTGCTTGTTAAGTTTAGTTTTAAAGTATTTATCTGTGCTTAGTGAGAACCCTAGTTCTTTATCTACTCCAAGAGCCTCTGCAAGCTGGAAGAAGTGTCCGCCCTTTAATACTGCTGATGGTTCTCCAATTCCAACGAATCCTCCACCATTATAAATCCACTGTCTAACAGTAGTTATAACTTGTGGGTCTAACCATGTATCTCCACCGCTGAATGCTGTTCCAGCATCTCCAGCATTGATTATTACATCTATATCACTAGGAACGCCATTTTCTTTTATATCATCAAAACTAATGAACTGGACATCTACACTCATTCCACTTAATGACTCTATAACTCCAAGGTAAGTATAAATCTGCTTATACCATAGAGCATGAGCTACCATGTGAGTCTGCCAAGAACGAAGCTTACCCCAGCAGTTTAAAACTGCAACTTTTAATCCGCAATATGGCTTACTTCCTGCTATGTTGTCGTAAATATCTCTGAACTCGTTACATACACCTTCAATGTAATCCACAAATTTAGGGAACTTGTAAGCTAGAGACAGGTATCCACCGTATCCTATTCTATCAAGAGGTTTTCTCATAATAGCACGACGAGCAGTTATCCAGTTTTCTTTAGCTTCTATTGTTGGGTCATTCCCCTCATAGAATGTATCTGGGAAGAAGTATGGTAAGAATCTTCCTTCTGTATATTTAACTCCTGGGATGTCAGCAATCATTCTTAATGTTGCTCCACCACCAACGGAACCAACAACTCCATCCATTCCTATACTTTCAAAGTACTTACCATACGGCTCTGTACCTATCCAGTTGTCTCCTAGGAACATCATTGCTTCTCTTCCATCTTCGTGTACAATATCAACTAGCTTTTTAACATTTTCAGCAACAAATTGTTGTTGGAAGTCAATGTAGTCTAAATATTTCTTAGATGGTACTCTGAAAGTTGAATTGTAGTATCCCTGATCTATTATATCTTCTGGTCTTAATCTATACCCTTTAGCTTTTTCGAAAGCTTCAAGAGCTTCTGGACTAACACTTGAGCTATATCCAAACCAATCTACAAACTTCTCTTTAGCTAAATCATTGAACACTAAAGTGAAGTGATAGAAGAATGTTGTGAAACGAACTACATTAGATTCTGGATGCTCATCTAACCACATGTGCATCGCTTTATATATGTACTCATTTGTCTTTGGCTTTCTAGCATCAAATGGCATCTCATGAGCCTTGTCTCCCCAATTATTTGTGATGTGGTTATACATTTGAGTTGGGTCCCAAATACAATAAGCTAGGAAGGAAACAGTGTATTCATGCCACTTATTAGAACCTTCTATAGTAACTGTTTGAGTTTCATCATTGTAGCTCCATTTTTCAGTAGAAACTACTTCATCAGTAGTTCTATCAATAACTTCCCACCATATTTTAATATTGTGATAAGTATCTGGCTGAACTTGTTCACCGAAGTAACCATCCATTATTTTTATAGTTAAAGTTTCTTCTGCTGCTACATGGTGCTTAGTCATTAAATATGTTTGTTGTAACTCTTCCTTATTCGCCTCTGCCCATGAATTATCTCCACGAGCTACAAAATAAGTTGAATATATTCTTTCAGCTAATCCCTTTATTTCTCTAGGTAGCTTAAAGCCATCACAATCTCTTATACCGTCTGCTCCCCATTTTTCAACTATCTCTAAAGTTTCTTTTATAAAATTATCATCTGTGGGTATTGTAACTCTTCCTTTTGACATATCGCTATCCCCCTACTCTTTAAGTCCACCTATGGACATACCTTCTGTTAATTTTTTTTGAACTATAATATATAAAATAATTGTTGGTACCATTACTATTACTAAACCTGCGTAAAGAGCACCATAATCCGTTGCTGTCTTCGAAACCTGGAATAAATTTAATAATCCAACTGGTAATGTTTTTGATGAGTTTGGTAGCAGTGTTAATGCTATGATGTACTCATTCCAGAAAGATAAGAAGTTGAATAGAATAACTGTAATTATGCTTGGCTTAGCCATTGGTATTATAATCTTTCTTAAAGTCTCAAAATAACTACATCCATCTATCTCTGCCGCTTCTTCATAGGACTTTGATATAGTCTTTAAGTAGTTAGATAAAAGATATATTGTAAATGGCAAGTGAGTAGCTGCATAAATTAGAGCTAGTACCATTTTATTATCTAAAAACAATGTCATACTTAATGGTAATGCAAATATACTTTTTATTAATTTTTCTCCATCTAGAACTAATAAGAATATAGGTACTACGATATAGTTAACATTTATAAATAATCCTGCTGAAAATATACCGTTTATTAGGTTCTTTCCCTTAAATGAAAATCTAGCTAATACGTAAGCTGCTGGTATAGCAACTACCAAAAGTATTATTAGAGCTAGTCCTGTAACAAATATGGAATTCAGGAAATATTCCCCCATTTTTGCTTCTATGAAGGCATTCTTAAAGTTCTCCCAATAAAAACCTTGTGGTAATGCCCATGGATTTCCGTAGAACTCTGATTTATGCTTTATTGAAGCTAAAACTGACCATCCAAGAGGAATTAATATACTTAATGCAAATGCACATAAACAAAAGTATATAAAGAATTTAACTAACTTATCTGATGACATACTATTAAACTTTTTCTTCATATTCTTCACATTAACACCCCCTAAAACTGTATTGTATCTCTTTTAGTAGATCTATTAATTATTATTGATAGACCAAAAGAGAACAAGAATATAACTACACCAATGGCCATTCCGTATCCATATGCTGAGTTAGAATAAGACTGCTTATACATGTAACTTAAAAGCACTTCTGAGGAACCATCTGGTCCTCCCCCCGTCATTACCTTTACAAATAAGAAACTTAGATTAATACTACTTATAATGAAGAAGGTTAGCGTTGTTCTAACTGTATTCCATACAAGTGGTAATGTAATATTAAAGAATTGGTAACTCTTTGAAGCTCCTTCTAAATCAGCGGCTTCATATAAACTATTAGGAATACTACTCATTCCAGCCATATACATAACCATATAGTATCCAACTGCTTGCCATATCATCGCTACAGCAATACACCATATTACAGTTTTTTGATCTCCTAACCACATCCTCTGTAATGATTCCAATTTTAAGAATCCCAGGGCTGAGTTTACAATTCCTGTGCTTGAGTCCAAAACTGCCGAGAATATTGCAGATATAACTACAACTGATAATATGTTAGGCAAGTAGAATATTATTCTAAAGAAATTTTTAAACTTGATATCATCTCTAACTAAAATTGCAGCTAATGCAATAGCTAGAACTAATGTTACTATCGTAACAATAACTATTAAGAATAATGTATTTTTAAGAGATCTAATAAAGTTCATATCCTGGAATAGGACCTTAAAGTTATTAAATGCTACAAATTTTTTATTATTGGTTAGTCCTCCCCATTTAAACATAGACATCCAAAATACGTTTATAGTTGGTATAACCATGAACACTACAAACAAAATTAACGCTGGAAGTAATGATAGCGTTACAAATAAACCTTTTCCTCGACTCTTCTTTTTCATAGATATTTCCCCTTCCCTAATACGCCCAATATAACAATTTTACTTTAGCTGAAACCTTTTACACAACAAATTTATTGTTGATTTATTTATGTATATTGCTTATATTGCCAATATATTTAATTTTGCAAGCATTCATTTTTTTACTAATTTATTCAACATTTTTCTTAATTAAGTTTATAGCAAAATTTAAATAATCCAAACTTTTCACTTCTTATGTTATAATATAGACAACCATTATAACGAGGTGACTTATGAGTAATAATACATATTTAGTAGATGAGAAGAACATAACAAATTTAAATTTTGAGTTAATATATATTAGTAAAGCTAAGTATGGAAGTGACTGGCATAGTACCCCACACGTCCATCCTTTTACCGAGTTGTTTTTTATCACTAGCGGTAGTGGCTATTTTGAAATAGATAAACAAACTATCACCGTATCAGAAGGTGACTTAATAATAATAAACCCAAACTGTTATCATACAGAAAAATCAGTCAATTCAAACAATGCTTTAGAATACATAGTTTTTGGAATTAACAACTTAGCTTTAGAAGAAGCTCAAAAAACTCTAGTTTATAAACTATTAAACTTTGACGATAAAAAAGATGAAATTCTTTATTATCTAAATGTCCTTATCGATGAACTAGAACATAAAAAACAAAATTATGAACTAGCCTGCAAAAGTATATTAACATTATTTTTAATATACATCTCTAGAAATTCTAGCCCTGACTTACTTATTACAGAAACATCTGAAAAGCTCAATGTTGAATGCTTAAAAATCAAGAGTTACATCGACTCAAACTTTTCTCAAGACATAAATCTAAATTTTCTGTCTAATATGACTTACATAAATAAATTCCACTTAGTTCATCTCTTTACAAAACAGATGGGCATATCACCAATCAATTACCTAATTAAAAAGCGTATTGATGAATCCAAAAATCTTCTAAGTACTACAAACTATACAATAAAGGACATAACCTCTATTGTTGGATTCTCCAACTCATCTTACTTCAGTCAGATGTTTAAGAAGGTTACGGGAACTTCACCGAGAGCTTATAGAAATAGTACACCAGCTAACGATACTGTGAATGAATAATAAATAATTAGTGATTGTCTTTAAAACTCCTTCGGGAGTTTTTCTTTTTTCCCTATAGGGATTCATCTATTTCCTTTAAAACTAAATTATTACAAAAATATCTGAATTATCCTAGTCTCATAAATCACCATAATATAGAAGGGATAAGCCTTCTGGCTTATCCCTTCTATATTATTTATAAAAACCAAATAAGTTGAAACTCCGCCTCAAATACCTTCAGTGAAGTAAGTTCCACTAACTAAATTATAAATTTAGAGTATCACTTATAAGAATAAGTTAAGTATCATAAGTTCAACAAATCCAACTGCCCAAACTATAGTACTTGCTACTGAATAAACTCTTATTTGCTCTTTTACTTCTGTTACTCCTAGAGTTCTGTTTACAACCCAGAAGTAAGAATCGTTGAAGTGGGAGAATACAAGTGAACCCATACAGGCTGATAATACTGCTAATTCTGGAGTAATTCCTAAACTTGCCATCATTGGTGCTGTTACTGAAGCAGCTGTTGTCATAGCAACTGTTCCACTTCCTTGTATAAGTCTAACTATAGATGCTATTACGAATGGTATTATTACTGCTGGTAATGATGTCTGAGCTATAAGTGATGCTATGTAATCTCCAGCTCCACTGTTTCTGATTATCATTCCAAGAGATCCACCTGCTCCAGTTACAAGCATTATAACTCCTGCAGATTTTATTCCCTTTTCCATTATTGTAGTTATTTCTTTTTTATCATACTTTGCACCTAGTCCATATATTCCGATTAATAATCCTATACCAACTGCTATTATTGGTGAACCTGTGAAGTCTATGAATGATTTAAGAGCTCCCTCATATCCCATTTGCTTAGTTACGGTATTTATTAATATTAATATGATTGGTACTACTATTGGCATAAATGCCATAAGCGCTGAAGGTAGTTCTTCATCATCTGCTAATAAACTTGCAGCAGTTTCTTCTAAAACTACAGCTTCATTAGGGTCAACTTCAATTATTTCTCCATTTTCATTTGGAATTCTGTACATTCTTTTACCTAACCATTTAGCATATCCAACACCTACTAAAGTCATTGGTATTGCACATAATATTCCAAGTAAAATTACAGTTCCTACGTTAGCTCCAAATATACCAGCAACCCCTACTGGACCTGGTGTTGGTGGAACTAAAGTATGAGTTATAACTAATCCTAAAGCTAGTGATAAACCTAGTGAAATAACTGATTTACGAGTACTTTTAGAAATAGATTTTGCAAGTGGTGATAGGATAACGAATCCTGAGTCACAGAATATTGGAATAGATACTAAGAATCCTGTTATAGCTAATGCTAATTCTTCTCTACCCTTACCTAATTTCTTTACGAAAACTTGAGCCATTTTCTTTGCTGCTCCAGAAACCTCAAATATTTCTCCCATCATTACTCCGAAACCGATGATGATACCGATACTTCCTAGAGTGTTTCCAAATCCAGTAGTAATACTACTAATTACGTCTGAAGCTGCCATTCCTCCAACAAGTCCTGTTACAGATGCTGAAATTATCATTCCTAGGAATGGGTGAATCTTAGTTTTTAACATTAGGAATATAAGCAGTACTATCCCTGCTCCTAATCCAAATAGAATTTGTGGTCCATTCATTTGTACATCCCCCTAAATTTATTCTCGAGTTTATTTAGATTACTATTATTGTTAATATTTATAGTTCTTTATTAATTTTATTGTTTATTGAAGTTAGGTGCATATTCTGCAGCTAATCTTATTGCTTCCTCTAAGCTAACTGAATCAGCTATGTTCTTCCATGCTATATCAAAAGCAGTTCCGTGATCTACAGAAGTTCTTAAGAATGGCATATTGTTTGTTAAAGAAATTGTTCTGTGGAAGTCTACAGTCTTTGTAGCTATATGTCCTTGGTCATGATATAGAGAAAGAACTGCATCAAACTTACCTTGTAATCCAAAGAAGAATACTGAGTCTGCTCCAATTGGTCCAACAACGTTTATTCCTTCTTGTCTAGCTCTTTCTACCGCAGGCTCTATTTGTCTTTCTTCATCTCCAAATAGTCCATGCTCTCCACAGTGAGGGTTAAGACCTGCAATTGCCATTGTAGGATTCTCAATTCCTAACTCTTTTAAAGCTTCTTTAGATCTGATTATGAATTCATACATATTCTCTTCAGTTACTAAGTCACATGCTTTCTTTAAAGATACGTGTCTGCTTAAGAAAAATACTCTTAGGTTTCTTACTTGGAACATTGTTAGTGGATTATATGTTTTAGTTAAATCTTCTAATACTTCTGTATGTCCTATGTATGGAACTTTTCCTGCTTTAAAAGACTCTTTGTTTATTGGCGTAGTCGCTATAGCATCAACCTTCTTAGCCATTGCCCACTCTATAGATTTTGCAATGTATTCAAAAGCAGCTTGACCACACATTCCGTTAACTTGTCCTGCCTCAAACTTGTCCATTTCTATATTGTTTAAGTCTACTAAGTTTATAGTTTTAGTGTTATAAATTCCTGCTTTAGCATCTTCTATAACATTTACTACCATATCTAGTCCACAAACATTTATAGCCGCTTCTAAAACTTTTTTATCTCCAAATACTACTGTGTTGCAGTACTCATTTGTTGTTTCTTTAGATATTGATTTTACTACTATTTCTGGACCTATTCCTGCTGGATCTCCTAAAGGTACTCCGATATATGGTTTATTCATTTTAAATTCCTCCTATTATTGTTTCTACTTATATTTTACTCAGACTTGAGCTTTAATTTTCTTCTAATTTATAAGTTTGCTCCCCATTGAGCAATAAACTCTTTTTAATGTTTCAACTAATCTCTTACTTTACATAATATTGAGTTGAAATCTTAGTTAAAAGATATTCTAAACACATGGTAAGAGTACTCTTTTCTCCAATAAGTCCGCCCTTTGTTATAGCTGGCATATTGGGATACTTTCCACCAATAAATCTTCCGTATACAGCAAGAGGAATTACCTCATCCTTGATATCTATTCCTTCTACATTAAGCTTCTGCATTACTGCCATAGTAACATCTCCACCACTTGTATAAACTGCTCCAATAGAAGATTTTGATGCATCGATTGCAAGTTCTGTTATTTCTGCAAGTCCTCTATTAATTCTTACTGAAACCGATTCTTCATCCATGTTGAATACTTTACATACTTCACTTAAATCAAGAACCTCTTCTTCTCTTGTAGTAGTCGAAACTCCTAAGATATTTGAATTATCATCTTGAAGTTTTTCTTTTATTAGCTCAACTACTCTTTCAACCTCTTCAGCTTTTTGACTTTCATCAATCAATCTAATAGGATCAACCTTTATAAGCGCTGGAGATTTTTTTACTACTAAGTGTTCAATTTGCTCAATAGTTGTTTTAGAAACACTACCTACTGCAAAGAATACTTTCTTTCCTTGCTGCATAAGTGACTTTCCACACTTTTCCATCATCATATTCATAGTATATGGACCTGGATCTACTGAAATTATATTTAAATCGCTAAGGTTAGAGGCTTTTGCTATAGTTTCAATCTCATCGTTAGTTACTGCATCTATAACAATTATTTTATTTCCTTTTTGTGCAGATTCTTTAATCTTTTCACTTAAGCTTTCTTCACCCTTAAGAACTTCATTTATTCCAATTTCATCAATGCTATATTTCGTTTGATATTCTATAATGTCCTTTACCTTTGAGTTAGTAACTGGACACTTAGGGTCCCTTGCTACTGGAGTTTTCTGAAGTGGAATAGAATTTACCAATAAAAATCCACCTATGCAAACTCTTCCTGAATCTGGGTAAGAAGCCACAACTACAGCTATGCCATCATCAATACCATCTATCATCGCATCAATCTCTGAACCAATATTCCCTCTAAGAGTACTATCAATTCTTTTGTTGTACATCGGCTTAAGATGTTTTACACGATTAACTTCTATTTTTACCTTTTCATAGGCATCTTCTTTTATTATTCCTCTACTATCAGTACTCACCGCTACAACATCACAATTTCTCATGTTATCATCATTTAACAGTTCTGCATCTATAAAAGTTGAAGCCTTAAATCCCTTTTTTGCAAGTAAAACACTGGTTGCATTAGCCCCCGTAAGATCATCAGCTACTATATATAACCTCATGATTTGTCCCCCTCAATCTATACTAATCTTAAGTTTATTCCATCTTTAACTAACTTTTCTTTTATGTCATCCTCTAATTTATCATTTGATACAACTAAATCAAAACCTCTTAGATCACACACTTTAGCAAAACTTCTTTTGTTAAACTTTGAAGCATCTGTAACAAGAACTCTATGGTGAGCTGAAGTCATTATTGCTTGTTTAACCTTAGCTTTCTCTAAGGTAAATGTTGAAACAGAGAAATCTTCATTTATGGCACTAGCACCTAAAAAGCAGATGTGAGCATTAATGCTTTTTAAAAACTCCAGAGAGTGATTATCCACACAGCTTCCGATAGTACTTTGAACTCTTCCACCAGTACAGTAAACCTCTATGTTTTTATACTTAGTTAAAAAAGCCGCTATCAAAATGTCCGTTGTTATAACTCTTAGATTTGTTCTATGTATAAGCTCTTTAGCAATCTCCATGCATGTAGTTCCTGAATCCAAAACTACAATTGAATTATCTGCAACTAATTCCGCTGCTACTTTAGCTATTAAAACTTTTTCCTCAACATAACTCTTTTCTTTTTCCTCATATGTATCCTCGGTTACTATATTAGAGCCAATAACAGCTCCTCCAAAAACTCTAGTAATAAGACCATCACTTTCCATCTTATCTAAGTCTCGTCTAATAGTCATAGTAGCTACTTCACAAATATCCGCTAACTCATTAACGGTAGCTTTTCTATTTTTCTTTAAATACTTATATATCTTTGTATGTCTATCTAACTGTAACATCCTACATCACCTTCAAATGTTTATTTTAACTTAATTTATGTTCATTATTGTTTATTTATGTTCGTTTATGTTTATATTATTGCACTTTCCTCATGATATGTCAATATTTTTTGTTCATTTACGTTCTTTTATATTTATTTCACATCCTCCTCTCCTTTAGCCTATTGTTTACAGAATTTAAATTTATATTAATATGGTATAATTAAGTATTTAATTCTAAATAACAAAGGAACCCTTAATCTGGGTTCCTTTTCACTGTTCAAAATATTATTTTGTAATTACTTCTTCTGCCGTAGTTTTAACTTCAGCCTTTTCTTCCTTTACTCTATAAATCAAGAATATCCCCAGACACACTAATATAAGCGCAATAAGTATCCTAATATCAAAAATATTTTCTCCAAGGAAAATTGCTGATAATAAGGTTCCAAATACTGGTGTTAAGAAGTTAAATATTGCTATTGTTCCAATCTTATTATATTTAAGCAGCTCAGACCATACTACAAAAGCTACCGAGGAAAGGGCTGCCATATAAATTAATAGGGTAGTTGATTTTAAGGTAAATCCTGATAGATGTCCACCAAATATAAAACCTAAAACTGTTAAAATAACCCCACCAATAAAAAGCTGATATCCTGTAACTATTGAAGCATCTTTGTTTTTAGTAATTTTTTTACCGTATATACTAGCAGCAGAAAGTATAAATGCCGCTAACATAACAAAGCCCTCTCCAATAAAGGTAAACCCACTTTCTTGTAATGATCCACCTTTAAGATTTACAATTACAACTCCAATAAATCCAACTACACATCCGAGAATTTTATTAAAATCAAGTCTATCATTCTTATAGATGAAGTGTGCTAATAGAATGCTGAAAAAGGTACCCGTTCCATTAACAATAGAACCACTAACCCCTGTTGCATATGCCATTCCAACATAGAAAAATGTATATTGAAGAGCAGTTTGTACTACACCGAGGATAGTCATCTCTCCGAAATCTCTCCCAGAAAATCTAAATATATTCTTTTTAGAAATAACCTGAAATAGAAGTACCATAATTCCAGCGAACCCAAATCTATATCCAGCCAAAATCAGCTTTGAAGGTATATCTGCTGAAGCAACACTAAATAATTCATAAGCAACCTTAACTGAAGGAAAAGCACTGCCCCACAAAGCACAACATAATGTGGCCAACAGAACTATATTTCTTCTACTGGTATAAAACTTTTTCTTATCCATAATACTTCCCCCATATTTAAATATAAAATTTAAAACGAATTTTCATTTATATTCAATTAAAGAAACTCCATAAAGAGTGTCATCATTCATTATTAAATACTTATTAAATTAATAATCACTTCCAGCTAAATATCCCGTAGAAAATGCAATCTGAAGATTATATCCACCTGTTTCTGCATCCACATCCATAACTTCCCCAGCAAAATAAAGGTTCTTTATAATCTTTGATTCCATAGTTGATGAATTTATTTCCTTAACATTTACTCCACCGCTAGTTACCATTGCTGCTTTTATTGTTAAAGTTTCTCTAACTGTAAGCTTCATTTCTTTAATGTAGTCAATAAGCTTTCTTTCATCTTCCTTTTTAAGGTCATGAACTCTTGTTTCTGTTAAATTTAAAAGACCTAGAAGTTCTTTAGCAAAGTTCTGTGGTAGAATTGTCTTTAAGTTATTTAGCATACTTTTATTAGGATTACTTTTAATAACTTCTGAAATTTCTTCCCTTGATTTATCTGAAAGAAAATCTAAACTTATTTCGATTTCTCCATCTTCAAGATGCTTATTTATATAAGAGGAAAACTTTAAAACTCCTGGTCCTGATATTCCAAAGTGAGTAAATATCATATCTCCAATGATTTCAATCTTTTTCTTTTTAATTTTAGTTGAAAAAACTACTTCCTTCATAGATACCCCTTGAAGATTTTTTACAAAGTCTTCTTTAATAACTAGAGGAATCAGTGCAGGATATAGTGGCTTTATAGTATGTCCATATCTACCTATAATTTCAAACATCGTTCCATCCGAACCTGTCTGTGGATGACTCTTTCCACCTGTAGTTATTATAACTTTATCCCCTAGAACTTTTTGTCCTCCATAAGTTACAACACCTTTAATTTCATCATTCTCCACAATTAAATCATCTACTAAAGTGTTATATAAAATTTTAACTTTATTACTTTCAAGGTCATTTCTTAAAACTTCTATAACATCATCAGCTTTATCACTGGCAGTATAAACCTTCTCGTCATACTCAACCTTATACTCTAAGTTATGATCCCTAAAATAAGAAAGTAAATCTTCATTTGAGAAAGTATAAAAAGCACTATATAAGAACTTTTTGTTATTTACAATTTTTTCAAATAATTCTTCTATAGCTCTATTGTTAGTAATGTTACATCTTCCACCACCTGTGAGCTTTAATTTCTTTCCTATTTCATTATTTCTCTCTATTAATATTACATCATTAGTTTTTGAAGCGCTTAGCGCTGCCATTATTCCAGCAGGGCCTCCTCCAACTACTATTACCTTTGCCATATGTATGTCTCCTTACCATCTGTATCTTTATTATTCCTTGGCTTTCTCTTATTTTCAAGCCTTATCATCATTCTTCCTATTATACCCTATAATTGAAGACTTTAAAACTCTCAACGAGACAAGCTGTTGATTTTAATTATCAATTGTAATTACCTTTCATTTATTGTATAATGAATCTAATATAAAAGGGCTATCCCTAAGGAGGTATATACATGAACGTATATCAAATAACATATTATGCAGCGGAAATTCATCATCACGACCACCATGATTGTGGATGTGGTCATGACCATCACCATGAACACGGAGAAAGCTGTAACCACGATCACGAAGAACATCATCACCATCACCACAGTGACCTTCCAAGAAAAATTCAATCTCTTGGAGCATGGGCTAACATAATGCCAACTACATTACTTGTACATACTGAAAAGACTGCTTATGAGATAAAATTAGCTTTAGATGAAGTAAAACAAGATAATGAAATTTTCTTTATTTCTGAAATAAATGAAAATAATGCTGGCTCAATGCACCCTGGTGCCCTTGCTTGGATTGAAAGCCGCTTAAAATAAAATAGCATTAATAAAAAATAGGTAGTCTTCAATTAAGAACTACCTATTTTTTAATTTATAAAAATCTCAGTTAATTAACTCTTCACCTAAAACTTTATAACCTTTTTACTGTACACTTCCTCCAAATGTTACTGCTTAATCATCCTATTAGTATCTTTCCTTCTGGATATTTATAATTACCATCAGACTTCTTACTTAATAAGGCTAAAGCTACAGTAAGTGGTCCAACTCTTCCTAAATACATCATCACACTAATTATTATCTTTCCTGGGCTACTAAGAGTTGGAGTAACCCCCATTGATAAACCTACAGTACCAAAAGCTGATGTTGTTTCATAAAGCAACTCTAAAAATCCATGACCAGGCTCTGTCATAGTCAAAAACATGGTAACTATACTAACTAAACACATAGCTATTGCAATAATAGCCATAGATCTATAAACTAAATCCTTAGGTATTCTCTTTTTAAAAAGTTCCACATCATCTCTGCCTTTTATTACACAAATAATTGCTCCTATGACTATAGCTAAAGTTGATGTTTTTACTCCACCTGCTGTAGACCCTGGTGAACCTCCAATAAACATGAGAATAACTGTTAAAAATTTACTCGAAGTAGTCATTCCTGTAGTAGAAATACTATTAATTCCGGCTGTTCTTGGGGTAATTGATGTAGCTATAGAATTCACAATTTTATCTCTTAAACCCATAGCCTTCAAAGTTTCAGGATTATTATACTCCATCATAAAAAATCCCAAAGCTCCACCAATTATTAAAATACCAGTAACTAAAAGCACAACCTTGCAATGCAAAGATAATCTTTTAGTCTTTCTATAATTATAAAGCTCCAATAACACAGTAAATCCAATACCTCCAATAGCAATCAAACTTGAAACAGTAAGAAGCACTATTGGATTATCATAATAAATTGTGAAACTAGTAAAATTCCCAAAAATATCAAAGCCAGCATTACAGAAGGTAGATACACTATGAAATAAACTATAAAACAAGCCTTTACCTAAACCATATTCAGGCACAAACTGTGTTGCTAGAATCAAAATTCCTGCCATCTGGATACCAAATGCAAATTGCATTACCTTTATCATCATCTTTACTATACCCTGTATTCCAAAGGTATTCATGGCCTCCTGCATCAATAATCTGCTTTTTAGTGTTATTTTCCTCCCCATAAGTACTGAAATAAAGGTAGCAAAAGTCATAAATCCTAATCCACCAATTTCTATTAAAAACATTATGACAGTTTGTCCAAACATATTCCAATGGGTACCTGTATCTACCACGATTAAGCCAGTAACACAAGTTGCTGACGTAGCTGTAAATACTGAGTCTAAAAAACTAGTTGACTCTCCACTAACAGAAGATATTGGTAAACTCAAAATTGTTCCACCTGTAAAAATTACAATGATAAAACCTATAGCTAAAATCTGAACTTCACTGAGTTTTTTCTTTCTAATCACTTTCTTTTGAATGTCAGACTGTCCATTCATAATATTTCTTCCCCTTCTTTTCATATAATTTAAGCCATATTTACATTATATTCATTTGTAAAAATAAAAAACTGTCACAATGCTCTTTGTTTAAATCTAACATATTTTACATTATTTTTATACATCGTATTTGAATATATTTTTTAAATATATGTTAAGCATTCATAAATCATATTTAACTCTATATAATAAAAGAACCTAGTAGCTAAAATTGCTACTAGATTCTTCTTCACAAAACTTACTTTTATAAATAAGTCTATTTTAAAATTTCTGAATCCACGCTATTCTATAATAGTTACAACCTCTTCAAGAGCCTTACGTTTTGGTTGCGGTGGAATATTATCTACTGGAACTCCTAGAGTTATCATTGCCATTAAGCTATAACCTTCTTTTTGAAATCCAACTAACTCTTCAATCTCTTTTTTAGCATGAGTTGGACCTGTCATGTAGCAAGCTCCATATCCCATAGCCGATGCCCCAAGTAGGAAATTCTCAATTGCTGCTCCAATGGCTTGAGAATCTGATTGTGGTGCTAATATCTCTTTTAGAGTTTCCTCATCAGCTCCACCTTCTTTTAAAAGCTTATACTCTATCATGTCATAAGGCTTTCCATAAACTATAACTAATACAGGAGCATCTTTGAATAAAGTATAGTACTTTTTAAGCTTCATGTAGAAGGCTCTATCTTCTTCCTTTTTAGCCATATTAGCTACTCTGTCATGACTTTCTGAAACTATATCAGCCATCTTATTAATTAAGTCACGATTTTCTAATAGAACAAAATGCCAGTTTTGTTGATGCTTCGGTGAAGGTGCATAGGTCGCTGCCTTTAAAAGTTCCATTACATCTTCTCTTGGAACTGGCTCATCTTTAAACTTTCTAATACTCTGTCTTTTGTATATAAAATCTAAATTTTTCATTGGTTCTCCTTTGTTTGTGGCTATATTCATAACTTTTATTATAGTATCACTTTATACTAATGCCTCATTAATGTAAATAGGACACTCTTACTAAGATTTAGCAAAAGTGTCCTATAGTTATTCATAAATTTAATATTTTATTTTCCTGCTGCTATATCTTTAATTATAGCTGCTCTCTCTTCGCCTAAAATGTTGGATATCTTTATTTCTATCCCGCCATTTTTAAAAATTCTATCTTCGTTAGCTTCTATGAGCTTCATAATTTTTTCTGATAACTTTTCATAAGTCATTAAGTCATCTCTATATAAATCTACAATGTCTCTAAGACAAGCTCCCAATTCCTTTGGGTTTTTGTATAATGTTCTCATTTTTTAATCCTCCGTTGATTTCCTAAGTAGAAATTATTATATAATTATATTTGCATATATGCAAGATTATATTCATACTTTGAAAATTTAGTCAGTTATCTAACTAAGTTTATAAATATAGGTATAGTAATTACTGATAATACTGTAGTTATAAATATACATTCCGATGCAAATTTTCCATCTCCATCATTATCAGTAGCTATTATTGTGCCTATAGCAGCACAAGGCATGGCCATAATTAAAGTTGGTACTGCTACTAATATTTTATCTATATTCATTGCACTCATAATAACAAATATTGCAAGTGGAACAACTATTAATCTTAGGGCTGATATGGTATATAAGCTAAAATCTTTAAATAACTCCCTTATATTAGTACCACAAAGCATTGAACCAATTATTATCATTGAAAGTGGTGTAGTCAATGCTGCTAAATTCGTCATAACTACAGTTAAAGTTTCCGGTAATGGAATCTGTCCTAAGAATATAATGCCTCCAATGACTACAGCCCATATAGTTATATTCTTAATTATATGGTTAATAGACTCTTTCATAGGCGCCTCAGTATTAAACATCATCACCCCAAAAGTCCATACATAAATATGGAATACTATATTAAAAATTGAAGCATAAAATATTCCTATTTCTCCATAAACACTTCCTAGTATAGGAAATCCCATAAAGGAGCAGTTACTGAAAGTAGTCATAAATCTAAGAACAGGCTGGCGCTTTTTATTAGATTTATGAAATAACATTTTACTTAAAATCAATATTACTGTATGTATAACAAAAGAATATAAAATAAGTTTTTTACAGTTTTCTATAATACTTGTATCATACTCCATATAAAAGCTACTAATTATAGACATAGGTAAAGTTATATTAACAAGTATGCTGTTTAAACCCTTTTCCACTCTATCATCGATAAATTTTCTTTTTCTTGCATAGACTCCAACTGCCATCATTAGGCATAGAGCTAAAACTTGATTCATTGCATTCATTTGGTTTCCCCCAATAAGTCAAATTTGTATCACCAAACAATTATACTACATATTTTATAATATTTTGTATATTTATTGGATTTCAAAAATAGTTGATGAAAAAATTCTTCTTTCCTTTTCACTTTCTTTCACCTAAAATTATATTATAATTACTATTTAAAGGAGGATAATGTATGGATAAAACATTAATTATATATTTGATATTTGTAAATCTAATAGGCTTTTTTATAATGTTTGTAGACAAGCGTCGTGCTATAAATAAGCAATGGAGAATCAGTGAAAAAGCCCTCATAGGAGTTTCTATAGTTGGTGGCTCTATAGGAATGTTATGTGGTATGCAGGTATTTAGACATAAAACTAAACATAAGAAGTTTACTATAGGAGTTCCAGTAATTTTAGCTCTTCAAATAGGACTTCTAGCTCTATGCCTTGATAATTATCAACAGGTTCTAACTGATTTATATAATATGTTCATGAACTATTAAAAACATAGATCATGGAAGCGACTCAAAGTACTTGATAATCGGTGCAGAAATGAAGTTCACCTGTTAAAATAAAAGTTAAAAAGATAACCATGTATTTTTAACCCATGGTTATCTTTTTTTATCTTTTATATAAAAAGGAAGCCTTATGAGATTTTCTCATTTATTGTACTTCTATATTTTATATACTGCTTCAACTTCACCATAATAAACCACATGGTAATCTTCCTTTGGATAAGCAGCTGATTTTATCTCCTCTGATAAAAACTCTGGGTCCATTTCTTGTTTATAAACTATCTTACACTCGTAAGTTAAAACATTTGGTGCATTAATAACTGGAGTGTCTACAGTTTTAGCTGGAATCAACTCTAGATTACATTCTTTAAATTTATCAAAATTTCTTCCTGATTTAGTTCCACAAAATACTATTTCATTTTTCAAATTATCGTCTAGTGGAATTGTTACTGTGAAGTTATCTGTCTTCTCTATAAAGTCAAAAGTATATCTATGCTTTCTAACTAATACAGCAAAAATGCACTTCCCCCATTGATAGCCAACGTTACCCCAACCTATAGTCATGGTGTTAACTTTATCTCCTGCTTTTACTGTTAAAAAAGCACCTTTTTCATGTAAGTTTCTAACTGCTATATTTAGGTCTTCCGTAAAGTCTTTAAAATCTACCATATAAATCATCTCCCAAAATAAATCTAATACACTTCCATTATATAACTATTTAACTATATTACAAAGATAATTTTTGCACAGATACCGTATTTACAACTATCCATATCGACACCCAAAACTGTAATTTATTATAAATATATGATATTATTGTAGTATGAATTTTATAGAAATATTATTATAAAACCATGTAGGTGTTAAATATGAAAATAGCTATCTGTGATGATGATTTATTACAACTAGAACTATTAACTGAATACTGTAAAAACTGGTCCAAAAACTCAAATCAGCCCTTGGAGACTTTTACTTATCCAAGTGCGGAGGCTTTTCTTTTTGCATATGAAGAAGGCCTACACTTTGATACCCTACTCCTAGATATTCAAATGAAAAGCATAAGTGGAATGGACTTAGCAAAGCAATTGCGAAATCTAGAAGATGATATCTCAATAATATTTATTACAGGGGTTAAAGACCATGTCTTTGATGGTTATCATGTGGAGGCTTTAGATTATATATTAAAACCTGTTAATGAAACTCAGCTATACATTTCATTATCTAAAGCTTCTGAGAATCAACACCAAAAAGCTTCCTTTATTTTAATAGAATCTGCTGACCAATTGATAAAATTAAAAGAAAAAGATATATGCTATGTAGAGAGCATGGGACATAACACTATTTTATATACAGAAACCAACATTTATCAAAGTAAAAAGGGAATTAGTACCTTTGAAAAAGAGCTCAGTGATACCTTATTTTACCGTTGTCATCGATGTTATTTAATTAATATCTCTAAAATAGAATCTATCTCAAAAACTGAGGTAACAATTGAGGGCGGTTTTAAAATCTCTATTGCTCGTGGTAAGTGGGAAAGTCTAAATAAATCCTTTTTAAACTATTATAGGAGCTGCTTATGTTAATAATATGGAATTTCATTTTAATAATGTTTTATATGTACTACATATATGAAATTGGAACTATCAAAAGTGGCAAGATTAAGGATATTATCTTGGTTATTTTATGTATTGTAACCTTTGGAATTAGCTTTTTATTTCAAAAGATTTTTATAGGCTGGTTATTTATAACTATAATCATGGTTCTTTACGACTTCTTTTATGATGAAGAAGTTTTTTCTTGTCAATATTCTAAAGTTTTGGCTTTTGGTACTCTAATTTTCCTTATGCACCTGATTAACTACTTAGGATGTAATATTTCCTATCTAATTATATTTGAGGCTTTATTTTTAATATCTTTCTTAATTCTTTCAAAAGAAAGAAATTATTATAATCTCCTTATCAGCATTATTGTAACAGCTGTGTATATATTACTTTTAGCTCTAACCTATTATCTTCAAAATGATAAAATCCACCTAATAATTTTCATATTATCCATAGCTATTTTTATTATGTTTGAGATTACCCTAAGAACTTATCAAAGCAGCTATAGAAAGAATACAAGCCTCTTTCAAGAAAATCTATTGCAGCATCAATACGAAGAAATTAAAAATATTTATCTAGACATGAGAGGTTGGAGGCATGACTATCACAATCATCTACAAGCTATAAAGGCACATCTGGCTTTAAATCAGCTAGATGAAGTACAAAAATACCTTCTTGATTTAGAAAAGGATTTAGATAGAATTGATACATACGTTAAGTCAGGAAATTTAATGATAGATGCAATCTTAAACAGCAAAGTTTCTTTAGCTGAAAAACGAGATATCAAGGTTACCTGTAAAGCACAGGTTCCTGAAAAAATTCATCTAACGGAAATTGATTTATGCGTTATTCTTGGAAACCTGTTAGATAACGCCATAGAGTCCTGTTTAAAAATAGATAGGGAAAACCGCTTTATTCGTATTTATATTACAGTATTAAAAAAGCAGCTTTATATCTCTGTTCAGAATTCAGCCAAAGAAGACTTAAATTTTGAAGAAAAGAATTATATTTCAACCAAGCGAGGTAATCATGGACTTGGTATGAAGAGGGTTAAGATTTTAGTGGATAAATATAATGGTTACTTAAACCTTCAAAATGAGCCTGGAATTTTTGCTAGTGAGGTAACTATACCTATAATTTAATTTTAATATTGCCCTTAGACAATATAGTGTAATCTAAATTTTAGTTTTTCCTCATATACTTTAATTTTAATAATGCATTTCGTGCTTGTTTTTATACAATTCATGCACGAATTTTTTATTAAATTTAATAACCTATTATACTTAAGATAGAGGTGATTAAATTGAAGAAAAAATATAAACTCTTTCAAAATATAAAGTACTGTTGGATAAATCTAAGGAAACATGAAGGTATATCTTACTTTGTACTTTCTCCCATATTCATTGTACTTTCAGTAACTACAACCTTTCTAACAATGGCACTACCTAGCCTTGCAGTAAGTTTAATTATTAAAGATACTGAGGTTTCCCGGCTAGTACTACTAGTTTCTATCTATGCATTACTATTGCTTCTATTAAACTTTATAGTAAAGCTGCTTAATAGCCGTACTACCTTTAAAGCCAATTTGTTTCGTCAAGATATGATGTATGATTTTAGTGAAGTAATGTTATCTACTGACTATATCAACATTGAAAGTGAAAAAGGTGCTAAGCTATCCGAAAAAGCCTTAAAAGCAATTTACTCCGGAAACCTTATAGGTTTAGAGGGAATTCTAACTGATACTAACTTATTACTAGTAAGCCTTTTAGGTTTGGTTGTCTATTCTCTCATCAGTTTAAAACTGAATGCATTTATCATGATTACTCTAATTCTTTGTTCTACCATAAGTCTTTATGCCAACAAAAAAAATCTTCAATGGACTGAAAAAAATAAAGATGATTGGACTTTCTACGATAGAAAGATACGATATTTACACAATCAAGCCGTAGATTTAAAAAACGGTAAAGATATTCGACTATATAAAATTGAGAAATGGTTTGTGGACTTATTTTATGAGCTTATCGGTAAAAGATTGAATTGGTATAGAAAAGATTATTCCAGACAATTCTTAGCACAATGTCTAGAACGATTTTCTACCTTAGTTAGAGATGTGGTGGTCTATGGCTATCTATTAATGAAGGTATTTAACGGAATGCCTATAGATACATTTATTCTTTACCTTGGAGTTATTTCTGGCTTTGGAGCTTGGATAAAACAAATCTTTGATACCTACAACCATCTACAAATAAATAATTTAGTTATCACTGACTTTAGAACCTTCCTTGAGCAAGAAAGCTATGATTCAAATATACCTGGTTCTCATATACCTCAAAATACCGCCCATGAGATTATTTTTGAAGATGTTACTTTCTCTTATCCTGGCTCAGAAACGCCTCTATTTGAGAATTTAAATTTAACAATTAAGCCTAATGAAAAGCTGGCTTTAGTTGGAGTTAACGGTGCTGGGAAAACTACTCTTGTAAAATTATTATGTGGTCTTTATCACCCTGATAAAGGACGAATTCTTTTAAATGGAACTGACATTAAAGAATTTAAATCAGTTGAATATTTTAAGGAGTTTTCAGTAGTATTTCAGGATGTGTTTGCCTTTGCATTTACTATCGCTCAAAATGTTGCCTGCTGTAAACCAGAAGATATTAATTATTCTAAGGTTGAAGACTGCTTAATTAGAGCTGGCTTAAAGGATAAAATTTACTCCTTACCAAATGGTGTAAAATCAATTATGCTTAAGGATTTGGATGAAGAAGGCGTTGTGTTTTCAGGTGGAGAACTTCAAAAGCTAATGTTAGCTAGAGCTCTATATAAAAATTCCCCTGTGCTGATTTTAGATGAGCCCACTGCAGCCCTTGACCCAATAGCCGAAAGTGAAATATATGAAAAATATAATTCCTTCACTAAGGAGAAAACTAGTATTTTCATATCTCACCGTTTAAGTTCCACTAGATTTTGTGATAGAATCATTCTCCTTAAAGAAGGTAAAATTATTGAAACCGGCACCCATGATGAGTTATTAGAGAAAAATGGAGAATATGCCGCTATGTACAATATACAATCTCACTACTATAAAAAGGAGGTAGCCTCTGATGTTATTTAAATCTAAAATTAATACAAGCTTTCATAAAGATGGATTTCAGGCCTTAAAGCTTATTCATAAGGTAGATTGTTCTGCAATTCCCTTATCCATGTTAAACTCTACTTTAAAATCCTTATATCCCTATATAAATCTATTTCTTTCAGCCTACATCATAGACTCGCTTATTGCTAAAAATTTTCAATACACAATGTTCTATGCGATAGCTTTAATAATTGAAAACTTTATATTTGGAATAACCTTAGATGCACTAGAGCAAAGTACTAAGCTTAAATCAGATAAGATTGGAATGACTGTCCAGGTTGAAATTCGTAAAAAAGCCCTTTCCCTAGATTATGAAACTCTAGAAAACCCCTCTACTTTAGAGCTTATAAATACAGCAGACTACTCTGCAATGCATCGTGGTGGCTTTGGATACTTGCTAGATAACTACAGTCTAATCCTTGAATCTTTAATCTCAATTGTAACTGCTATATTCCTTGTAAGTTATATGTGTTTTCAATTCTCTCAAGCCTCTGGTGTTTTAGGTGTTATAACATCAATTCCTGTGTCCTGTTTAATTTTGATTACTTTCTTAACAATTACAATATATATCAATGGTACTCTCGCCAAATTTTTTAACAATAAAAATCTAGAGATGTTTAACAGCCACATGACCCTAGAACGTCACTATGCATATCTCCTTGATCAAATAATAACCACCTATTCTAAAGGAAAGATAATTCGTATCTTTGGAATGAAAAACATGATAATGGATGAAACTCGAAAATTTAGAAGCGACCTAAGTAATGTCTATAAAAATTTTCGTAGCATAACTGAAGGTCAAACTCTTAGCAGTGCTATTATCAGTGGATTCATTAATGGATTTGCCTATGTATTTGTCCTCCTTAAAGTTGTATCTGGAGCAATTTCACTTGGTTCCTTTGCTAAATATGTTGGTGCCATCTCACAACTAAATACCGCTATGATTCAACTAGTAAAATACAATGATGAAGTTCGTGTCCAATGCACTTATATGAAGTCCTATGTAGACTTTATGAATATAGAAAACAAACGTGAAACTGGAACTATTCCAATTGAAAAGCGTACTGACAATGAATATGAAATAGAATTCCATAATGTATCCTTCGCTTACCCTGGCAGCTCAAAAGAAATTCTACAGAATGTATCCTGTAAGGTAACTTTAAAGGATAAGCTGGCTGTGGTAGGTAGAAATGGTGCTGGTAAAACTACCTTTATAAAGCTTTTATGCAGACTTTATGACCCTACCAGTGGAGTAATTACCTTAAATGGAATTGATATTAAAAAGTATAATTATCAAGAATATCTCAATCTCTTTGGGGTTGTATTCCAAGACTTTAACCTCTTTGCCTTCCCGGTTGAACAAAACATCTCTACCAGTCTAGAAACTGATAAAGCTAAGGTTTGGCATTGTCTTGAACTTGCTGGAGTAAAAAATCGTGTTGAAGAAATGCCTGAAAAGCTAAAAACTCCCCTTTATAAATATGATGAAGGTGGTGTAGAAATCAGTGGAGGTGAAGCTCAAAAGCTGGCTATGGCAAGGGCTCTTTATAAAGATGCTCCCTTTGTAATCTTAGATGAACCTACTGCTGCTCTAGATCCAATAAGTGAATATGAAATCTACTCTCACTTTGATGAGCTTGTAAAGGATAAAACCAGCATCTATATTTCTCATAGAATGAGTAGCTGCCGCTTCTGTAATGATATCTTAGTTTTTGATGAAGGCAAGATTATTCAAAGAGGCAGCCATGAAAAACTAATGAAAGATATTAAAAATGTGTATTTTAAACTATGGACTTCTCAAGCTCAGTATTATGTTGAAGCTTAAGTGATATTAATTTAAAAGTCTATTTAGTAATGAATATTCACTTCAAAATAAGGTAAGAAACTCTTCACAAAAGAGCTTCTTACCTTATTTTTATTCTATACCATTATATAAATAAGTATCTAAGCTTCTACTAACTAATTCTGCCACTAAATTATGTACTTATTTATATACTCCGAAGTCATCAATGACAAAAGTGCACCGTAATCAACATTAAACTCTACTATATCTCCAACTTTATAGGCATTTTCACTGTGAGTAACATCTAGAAGAAGATGGTCACTGCTTCCGCCTATAATCTCTATCTTTTTATCTCTAGGAATTAACCCATCAATTCGAACATCCTGTCTTCCAACGGAAATTATAGCTCTTCTCATCATTCCCTTATCCACAAAGGTTGGAGTCTCTCCAAAGGCATCCATACCAATGCTTCCTATAGGCATAGAAGGCTTATCTTTTATTTCTATAATTTCTCCTTTTAAAGTGAACACATTTTTAAACATTCCTGGAATATCATTTCCATAGGCAGTTTCTCTTCCTAAAACAACTGATTCTCCAAGTCTTAAATTATTTATCCCTTTTATTATAGTTTTATTAAGAACCATATATAGACTGCTAGAATTTCCACCAGAAACCACTTCTAATTTAATTCCAAGTTCCTTTTCTATATTGTTCTTAATATCCACTAACCGTCCTAGATTTACTTCATCAGGGATTACCCCACCATAGCAAGTGAGATTTGTCCCTACACCTAGAAATTTAATGTTGGGAAGCTTAATTATTTCTCTGGAAATATATAAGGCATCTTTTTCTAAAACACCTTCCCTCAAATCTCCTAGGTCTATCATCAATATTACATTATGGGTTTTATTAACTTTCTTGGCTGCTTCTGATAAAGCCTTTATAGTTTCTATCTCTGAATTTAAAGATATATCAGCATATCTAACTACATTATAAACCTCACTAATAGAAGGAAGTCTAAGAAGTAGCTTTTCACATTGAAACTGTTGAAGCTTCTTTAAATTTGCAACTCTTGAATCACCAATAGTTTTCACTCCAGCTTCCAAAATAGCCTCTACAAGCTCAGACTGTGAACAAAATACCTTAGTAACCACAGAAATATCAATATCGCTTCTTCTACAAATATTTAAAGCCATCTGAGCATTATGCTTTAGTTTATTTAAATCAATATCTATCCTTGGATAAACTGACTCTTCTTTAGTATATATTTCAACTTCACTTTCAATAATTGCTTTTTCCAATATATTGTAATCTGTCGCCATATATACTTCTCCTTTACCTCATGTAAGATTGGAGCTTACTCCATTTAAAAGAACTTCTAATAGTTATCTCCATCATCATTCACTTTTCATCGCCCTTTAAAACTTAAATTCCTAGGCTTGCCTTCAATAATTCCACCGCAGCTTCCCTGTTCTCCCTTGAAAGCACTCCAGCACAAGCCATGATGTACATATTATCAATAATAACCTTGGCTTCTTGAGTTGGTCTCATGGTGATATCGCCTTTGACGTCCTTGATGGATTCTAGAATTTTTTCGCCTTCACCAAGTCTAGTTAGAGCTCCACCTGTTCCAACAATATATTTCACCATGGATAAATCCTTACCATAGGCACTAAATTTTCTTCCTGAGCCGTAGATTCTCTTTATATGTCCTACATGCCTATCTACCGCTGTATTAACTGCCTTTTGAGCTAGGACTCGACTCCAATGCTTTTCTTCTGCTTGAGTAGGTATCGGCTTAATAAATGGCTGTATCTCAGCCTTTGTTTTGCCTTCAAGCTCATATTCATGAAGAAGATCTATTACATTTTCCCTATTTACATAGACACCCAAGTCTCCTTCTACAGTGCGCTTTGCCTTTGGTTCTGGGGTAACTAAAATATCTAAAACCTCTAGACTTCCCTCTGTTACTGAGTGTACATCTGTAGTTGCTCCACCTACATCTATAACCATTACATCTCCAATTAAATCATAGAGTAATTTTGTGGCCTCCATTACAGCTCCAGGAGTTGGCATTATGGCTCCATCAACCATCTCTTTGATTTTATCCATGCCTCCAGCTTTTACAATATTAGTTTCAAAGGCATTTTGAATAACGGCTCTTGCTGGTTCAACATTGAGCTCATCTACTCTTGGATATACATTATCTATAACATAAAGCTCCTTGCCCTCAAATATTTCTTTTATTTCCTCTTGGTTTGCAACATTGCCACAATAAACTATTGGTATATTTAATTCTGTATCCCTTATAAGTTCTGCATTATCAAGAGCGGTTTCTCTTTCACCGTAGTCTGTTCCCCCTGCAATCATTATAAGATTAGGATTTATAGTTTTAATTCTCTTTAAATCTGTTCTTCTAAGTCTTCCCGCCGTAACATTCTTTATAATCCCACCAGCTCCAAGAGCCGCCTCCCTAGCAGCTTTAACGGTCATATCTTCAACTAGTCCATGGACTGTTATTTTTAGACCTCCAGCTGCACTACTAGTAGCTATCATTCTGCCATATTCAATGGTTTCTCCAAGATTATCTTCAATTTCCTCTATTGCATTTCTAAGACCAATAGTAACATCACCTTCCAACACAGAAGTATAGGCTTTTCCTTGTCCCACAACCTCTACACCCTGTATAAAGTTAAATGCAGTTACCACCGTAGTTGTGCTTCCTATTTCAGCAATTAAATATTCTACCTTCATAATTCCTCCTAGTTTAAAGGGCATACAGTATTTCATGTATGCCCTAAGATTAGGCTTCTAAAGTTTATTAAAATGTCTAAAAGTTTTATTAATTTTCTCTACTCATTAAAGTTTCAATAATAAAAGAAGCTACGTTATTTCCATGAGTTCCTCTACCGAAACCAGCATCCATGCCATTAGCAACTGCAATCTCATTAGTAACTTGAGTTCCACCACAGCAGATGATGAACTTATCTCTAACACCTTTTTCAATGCAAAGGTCACTAATCTTCTGCATATTCTTAGTATGAACATCGTTATGAGTAATGATTGTACTCATGATAATAGCTTGAGCCTTAGTTTCTATAGCTGCATCAATTAATTTTTCTACTGGGCAAGAAGTTCCAAGATATACAACATCTACTCCGTACTTTTCAATTCCACCATGTTTAATATCAATGATTTCTCTAAGTCCAACGGAGTGTTCATCTTCTCCAACGGTAGCAGCAACAACTCTTAGCGGATTATTTTTAACGTAATTTCTCATAACCTCATCATCAAGAAGTTCTTGCTTCTCTGGAATTACAAGTTCATCCTTCTTAACTGCAAAGTTTACTCTCCCCTTAATTTCAACAAGAACACCTTCTGCATCCTGAAGAACTTGCTTATGGATAATTTCTACATCTCTCAGATTCATTCTTTTACCCATTTCAAGAGCTGCAGCCTCAGCAATGTTTTCTTCCTCCGTAATGCAGAAAGTTACAGATACGTAGCCGTCCTTCTTCCACTCAACCTCAGGAATTATATTTCCATCTTCCTTAGTATTTTCCATTCTAGTTTTAACGTTATCAACCTCATCTAATTCATCTATATAAACAATTTTACTGTGATTGCATAGAGTACATCCCTCTATTGCATCACATGGTTTGTTATACTTTTCTGATACATTATTATAACCAAAGTGCGCACATACTGGAGCAAAGTAGTCTTCATCTCTTGGAACTACTGTATCAACTGCCAATCCACCATCAATCTTTCTTGCGATACCATCTCTATTTCTCTCTGGATATTCTCCTGAGTCAACAAAGAATCCTTGCTCTACAGCCTTGAAGTATCCACCGATTTCTATCATTTCTTCTAGGAATAAAACTGCTCTTTCCTTAAGCTCTCTAACCTTATCTGGAAGATAACCATCTTTTTTAAGTTCAACCATATCCATTAATCCATCCATACCTAAAAGAGCTTGTTTAGCAGTATTTACTGCATGAATGTTGTTATAGTGCCAAGGTACATTTCTGCCTTCATCAGGAGTAATTGTACTTTGAATATCAGCAGAAGTAAGCTCAGAAATTAGAAGATTTAGAGCGTGAGTTACTGTAGCCTCTCTAGTACAAGAAGACATATATTTAGTATTCATCTGTGCTCTCATCTTGTAGTTCTTAAATAAATCTCTAAGAGCTACTGCATAAGGTAAGTCAAGTCTCATACATGGTGCTGGAGGTGCTGTTGGAGGTACTGTAGATAGAGAAATATTGCTTGGCTTCATTCCAGCTAACTCTGAGAATTTAGAGTTAATAGCATGTTGAACCATAAGCTCTGGCATTACTTTATATCCCTTCATAGCTGTGGCATTAGCATTGTGAGCTCCATCGATTTGAAGCATATCTGACCAAGCCATTACATTCTTAGCAACAGCTGCATCAACGAAAGAACGGACCATGTTTATATTTCTATAAAGAACATTGTATTGAGGATCTTGGTGAGCTCCATTAACCCCTTCCTCTGCAAACATTACAGCTATATCAGGACCTGCAACACCAGATACATAGGAGTGGAAGTTTATTTCTCTTCCTACTTCATCCTCGATAAGGTCAAGAGCCTTTCTTGTAGCTCTAATTTCCTTTCTAGTTATAGGTACTCCTCCAATTCCTTCTGGGCTTCCTTCAATTAATCCATCATAGTGACTTTGTCCAGCAGTCCTGATAACCATAATATGGTCTGCCCCATGCCAAGCAGCCATTCTCATTCTTCTAATATCATCTTCAAATCTTCCTGACGCTATCTCAGAAGTAATTACAGGCATAGGTTGAGGGTCAATACTTCCAAATCCAGCTGAACCTGGTAATGCTTTGCTGTTAGTTAAAGGTTTAGAAATTTCCTTATAATCAAATTCTCCTACTGTCTCATGATATGGCTCTCTCCAGTGCCATCCACGTCTCTTTGGCTCATATTTATCTAAATCTTTAAGAATCTCTTCAACATCAATTTTCTTATTAACTTCTAGCAATTTACTACACCTCCCTTAAATAAAGCAGTAACTTCATTCCAGCCCTTCCCTTGTGCAAGCTCTCTTCCAGCCTCTAAATATGGCATTCCTTTAAGTTCACTATATTTTAAAACTATATTTCCCATGCCTTTACCCAGAAGTCCAGCTTTCAAGCCTTCTCCAACTATAGCTTGAGCCTCTAAACTAGAGAATCCCATTCTAAGAAGTACTGATCTTTCTATGGAAGATGAGGTATTGTGATATGCTAGATCTATTAGAGGATTAACTATTTCCTCAGTTAATTTCCAAAATCTATTATATAATTCTTCGTCGCTTAAATCTGCAAGATGCTTTCTTCTAATTTCAAAGTCGTCTTCTCTTTTCACTATTAATTCCCCCCATTTTTATCTATATTTTTTAGAGTAGCTTTACAGAAATACCATGTTCCTTTAAAATTTCTGCAACATCATAGTAGCTTAATTTAGTCTCTGCACATAGGAAGTCCATATCTACTCGTTGAAGCTCTCTTCCATCTAAAATCTTAACCGTATTTTTAATAAGAGATTTTCTATAATCATTTAAGTCCATATTCTTCATACATAGGTAAGATGGGTCCTCTGGAAGAATTATATTTTCACCTGGAACCTCATCTATTGGATTTCCTTTTTCAATCTTAATCCCATTATCTTTTGCAAAAGTTAACTGAGGTACAATATGCTTTCCCGCTCCTGTATATTCAGTTTCTTGAACTACAAGAATTTCATCATCTTCCATCTCTTGAGCTATCACAAAAGCTGCTGCCAAAGAAGTATTTCCTGCTGGTCCTCTTTCAAGTCCTTCAAGCTTAGATAAAAGCTCAGTCATATAAAATACTTGTCCTTGAGCCACAGTTACATATCTATCTAAATATCTAAGTGGTCTTGCTGCACTTCTTGGAACATCACTTCTATCTGGCCAAACCATAAACGGAATTCCAAAGCCAGTATGTCCTGTAGTAAAGGATTTTCTATTAAAGGCATCATCACTAGCCATGTGAAGTCCTGATAAATTTACAGAAGCTCCAATTATCTTTGTACCATTTGCCCCAGCTTTTATAAGTCCTCTCGCAGTACCCGTAACATTTCCTCCACCAGCATGAGTAATTACCACGGCATCTGGATCTTTCCCAAGCATCTCTCTACACTCTGTAGCTATTTCATAGCCCAGGGTTTCAACTCCTGCTATTCCATAAGCTGAATATAGTGATGCATTATAAAAGCCAGTTTCCTCCAAGGTTTGAAGATAAGTAAAGAATAACTCTGGTCCTACCGTAAGTTGTAAAACCTCTGCTCCAAGATATTCACACTTTCTAGCCTTCTCAATAATCTCTGGCTGTCCTATCTTTCTAGAATCATAACACTCTTGAACGATAGTACATTTTAAACCTCTCATTGCTGCCTGAGATGCAACTGCCGCCCCATAATTGCCTGAAGTAGCTGAGGCTACCCCTTTATATCCCTTTTCCTTTGCATCATAAACTGAAACACAAGCTCTTCTATCCTTAAAACTGCCTGATGGATTGCAGCTCTCATCTTTAACAAAAATTCTAGCTGCCTTACCAGTCTTAGAAACCTTTCTAGCAAGAGCACTAATATTTCTTAGCTCCAGAAGTGGCGTATTTCCAACTCCAACCTCACTTTGAATCTTCATAATATCCTGAAGGGAATAACCTATATCTCTCATCATCTCATCATAATTAAAAGCTATAGCCCCCTCTTCATACTTATCGAAGTCCATGCCAACAGACTTAAGCATAATCTCATTTTTCCTACTCATGACTTCTTCATACTTATTCATATCGTCACCCCCTTCACCTTTAATCTCCAAGCATCTCTTTCGCTTGCTTGCCAATATAAGCTATCTCGCTAACATATCTTCCAAAATTATGGTCATAACCCGGCTCAACTGCTGTAACTAACCCGTTAATTGTTCTATCAATAGCAGTGGTTATCTCTACCTCATCACCTAACTCACAATCAGAATTTACAAAGCCCCTAACCCACATTTTTAGCTTAGTCTTCTTTGTATCCTCTGGAATTGCTGGAGAACGATCAGGACAGTCTAATACTAAAGTTTCTATTTCCACAAAAGTTCCTTTTTTTATCATTACTTTCACTTCCCTATTATTTTTCAATCATATCTCTAAAATCACCCATTATAGCTCTAGGTACTGGTAAATCTATCATTGTTTTTAGTCCAGCTCTTGCATTAATTACGTGAGGAATCATGTTAACTACCATTGCTATAGTTCCAAGTCCGCCGTCAACTTCTGGTTTTATTGACATATTAACTTCTGGAGTTCCTTTGATTGTAATATAGTCTCCAGTATGAGTTCCCTCCATTTCTGGCTCGATTTGTTGTGGGTGAATCATGTCTATCATAAGCTCATCATTTACATATCCTTGTCCTGTCATATTAACTCCAGCTACATCTCCTGCAGCTGCAAATCCATAAGGTGATTTTCTATCTACTGAAGTTACTATTGGAGCCATTTGCTGTTCAAATTTATTAACTGACCAGCCTAGTGCATTAGCTATCATATTTACAGATTCTATGAATCCAACGTGTCCTGCTAATTTTCCACTTGTAACGCCAGCCATGAAGTCTTCTACTTTCATTCCAACGCCCTGTTCTTCCATAACAGCTGGTCCAAATGGTGATAAACTATTTACTCTCTTAGCTTCAATGTGGGTTACATCAGTCATGCATCCGGTTAGGCAAACAACCAATAAGTCCATGATTAAGCCTGGATTTATTCCAGTTCCAAGGATTGTAACATCATTTTCTTTAGCTAGCTTATTAAGCTCAGCTGCAAGGTCAGGATTTTTAGCTTGAGGATAAGACATCTCTTCAGCAGTAGAGATAACATTTATTTTTTTCTCAAGAACATGCTTTAATCTTGGGAATGCATTTTTAGTAAAAGAATCTGTTGCACAAAGACATACATCGCAGCATTTTTCAGTAAGTACGTCATCTATGTTAGCCTTTATAATTATCTCTTCTCTATCTCCTCTTTCAACGCCTAAAACTTCAAAGATACTTCTACCTGCTCTTTCTGGATGCATATCACATACTCCAATTATGTCTACACCATTTTTGGTTAGAAGCATTCTAGCCATTCCACTTCCCATTGCTCCAAATCCCCATATTGCTACCTTAACATTTTCCATTTTTAATCCCCCTATGACTTTATATTTTTTTCATTCTTATACTTATTCTTTATAGCAATTACAATGCCAACATTTTCCTCTCATTAAGCTGACTTATACGTGATTTAGTAGAATTTTCATGATAATTCATGCACATTTTAAAAAATACTGCAAATAATTTTGCACCTATCTCAACTATTATCTCCACAAAAATAAGGTGTGCAAATAATTTTGCACACCTACTGCCTAAAATTGGGCAATATTTACTTACTACTATGATATTTGTGATAATATAACCTCTATTTTTAATATATACTTTATTTATTGTCCAGTTCCCCAAATATTGGGGTCCTTATAATAATTTATTCCTTCATTATCCATTCTTTCGCCCTGACTTCTTAGTCTTATCTTATACTCCTCCCAATTCCTTAAAGCTTTAGGAGTCCATCCTATCTCTGCATAACCTGGTAACCTTGGATATATCATAAAATCCATCTGATCCTGAGTTTCAATGTTTTCTGTCCATAATGGTGATTCTACACCTAATACTAATTCCCTTGGAGCATAATCAGTAGGATCCCACTGATATGCAACATCTACTGGAATATATCCTGCCCAGTTTAATCCATATGGTGTACTCTCATTATATTTCATATCCAAATAAGCTTTTGAGGCAATTGAAATAATCATATTCATTTTTTTTTCTCTGGCTGCTTCATTGGAATCCTTCCAATTTTGAAGTATTACTGGAGGTCCTATTTCTGGAGATGTATCAATTGGATCCCATCCTATTGGAGTTTTTCCATACTTCTGAGCTATTTTAGCTACTCTTCCTACAAAATAATCATAATCTGCCTTTGGAGTTGCATCTGCTTCATCCCCGCCTATATGAAGATATTCTGAAGGTGATATTGCTGAAACCTCCATAAATACATCATCTATAAACTGATAGGTCTCTTCACTATTAGTCATTAAAGTACTAAACCCTATGTCTGTACCTGTATACAACGGTTTCCTTACACCATCTGGATTTAAAAATCCAAGGGAAGCCAATGCTGCGTTGGTATGACCTGGCATATCAAACTCAGGAATTATCTCTACATATCGCTGTGCTGCATAGGCAACTATATCTTTAAACTCTTCTTGGGTATAATACCCTCCAGGTCCTCCACCAACTTCTGTGCTTCCACCGATTAAAGTTAAGTCTGGATATTTCTTTATCTCTAAACGCCACCCTTGGTCATCACTAAGATGCAAATGAACTCTATTTATCTTATATTGAGCTGCAAGATCTATTTGACGCTTAACTTCATCCACAGTAAAAAAGTGCCTAACCACATCAATCATCATGCCTCTATGGCTATATTCTGGCTTATCGGTTATTGTAGATGCTGGAATACTCCATTCTACGCCAGTAACTACAGTATTCTTTTCAATATCTGATGGCAATAGCTGTCTTAAGGTTTGGCCTCCCCTTGAAAGCCCTTCTGGTTTATGTGCTACAATTTTTACGCCATCAGGAGTGGTAGTCATTGTATATCCTTCATTACCTTGTGTTTCTTCTCCTCCCACAGTAGTTAAAAAAATACTTCCAGCAGCAGGGTTATCTCCTTCAACAATATTTAATTCAAAACCTGTTGAAGTCATTAGCTTTCCTCTTATAAATTCCGCAACATTTCTAATCTCAGCTGTTTCTTCTGCATTATTTCCTTGAATATAAATTGAAGAGTCCTTTGTAAGGATAAATTTCCCCTCACCAGCTTCGTAACTTAAAGGCTTCGGAATAATAGTATTAGCAGTGCTGTCTGACATAAAAGCTGACTGTGCAATGCCCACACCTTTATTCATTACTGTGAATACTGCTACTACTGGTATTAATGTTATTACCAACATTAACATCACCGTTATAAACTTCCAATTTGTATCAGATGTCTTATTCATTTGCTCACCGTCCTAATATTTAATATATAGTTATTTTATCTCCTAAATTCCTGAGTCTATACCATATATTATTGATGTATTATTGTGGAAATAAAAAAACTGTACCAAATCTTTGGCACAGTTCAGTCAAGTTAACATCTAATCTACCCATTGGTACTTGTTGTGTATCTATAGATTTAAATCCTTCTTGTGATGTATCTAATTCTCAATATTTGATTTTTTATTATAATCTTTAACAACTTCTATAAAATAATCTGCTTGTGTTTTGCTTATATTATTTTCTATTGATATGTATTTCACTTCATTTTGAGTCTCATCATCTATTAGATTAAAATAAATAATTAGCTAACATATTAACAAAATCATTTTTCTTGAAATATATGGTATTATGAACTAAGAAAGGATTATCTGTGATTATGCTATCTACATTTAAATCAATAAACTTACTCATTAGCTTTTGATCATTAATTGTCCACACAAATATCTGTTTTCATTTTTTATGGATATCATCTACCATGCTTGTGTTTACAAATGTTGATTCAATACCATATATATCAACATAATCCCAATCATATAAATCTCCATATGCAAGTGCAGTTAAATAGCAGGTTACCATATCTGAGTTAATACTTTTCACAGTTTTTAGCACCTCTTTATCCATAGATGCTATAACACATTGATTTTCATATCTATTTGATTTAATTACATATATAACTTTCTGTACTATTTCTGGACTTTCATTTCCGTTAAGCTTTATCTCTATTAATAACTTGCTCTTCCCCTTAACATATTTTATAGCCTCATCAAGAGTTGGTATTTTTTCTCCAGCGAATTTATAACTAAAAAAGCTTCCTGCATCATAGTTTTTAATTTCCTCGAAATTAACCTCCCAGACATTTTTATCTATACCAGTAGTCCTTTTAAAATTGTAATCATGAAGTAATATTAACTCTCCATCTTTTGTTTCCTGAACATCTGTCTCTATGTATTATGCCTGACTAATAATAGCTTCTTCAAAGGCAGCTAAAGTATTTTCTGGTGCTGTTATACTGTCTCCCCTATGGGCTGTTGCTGTAGTATTATAAAAAAACTCTATATTAAATAATCCATTATTATGTGTTGAAAAAGCCAAAGATTCAATCTGCACAAGTAATAAAATAACTATTACCTTGTTAGTTGTCTTAAAAATTGAATTCTTTTTCTTTTGGGTTGTATAATTATAGAAATTAATATTATTATACTCATAGTACATTGCTGATATAAATCCAAGATTAATTATAAATCCAGCTATTGTTGAAATTAATAGTGAGTAATCCTTAAACATTATACATCTTGAAATAAACACTTCCCTTAAGTTTCCATGATATGTATAGTTTTTAGTCCATAATCCTATTAATATAATTATAGAGTAATAAATAATCCATCCTAACACTATAGACATAAGAAATACTGCTACTGAATAGAAAAATATATGAATAGTTTTACCTTTAGTAACTCTACTGCTTATTTTCCTAGCTTCTTTAAAACCACCAGTATTTAAAGTCATTTCATGTACACTAAAAATCCACCTTATAACCAATATATATAAAATCAGCATTACTACCATATATACTATATTTAAAACACTATTGGATTTAATAAAATCTAATATATACTCCGGTAACTTTATCTTTCCTATAAATCCCGATGATAAAGTTAGATTAGTTAAAGGGATTATCAATAGCACAAAGATTAATAATAATGTATTTTTAGGATATACAATCTTCATAGATTTTTTCAGAGATATTTTAATCAGCTCAAATATACCAATCTTTTCATATAATGTGCTCCTTGACCTTTTTCTTAATTATATATTAACCCTTAAAATACATAAATATATATTTATCTTCAAATGCATTATTTTATAAATTGATTTACATCATAGGAATAACTCAATAATAAAAGCACAAATTTATATAAGATTGTTTTCATCAAGAAACTTGATAAACTTTTTTTCACTGAAAATATCATTAGTAATAAACTTACCATTAAAGAAAAAGCTATAGGTTGTAAATGGTGATGGAGCATTTTGAGCTTCTTCCTTGTTCTCATACTTTTCTATCTTTAAATCTATTCCTCTGCCATCTGCTATTTCTTTTATAAGATAAACATATTTTTCTGTATGAGGGCATTGATTACTATAATATATCTTCAAGTCCATTTCTTCTATTTTTCCTTCTTTAGCACTGACTTTAATCTTAGGTATGATTTCCTCATCTTTAAAGGGAAGATATAATAATTCATAATATGGTTTTGCAGTATCTGCAACCTTAAATCCTTTATACTTTAAATGCTTTCCATCGCTTAAATACGGAATTTTCTTATGAGATGATAAAACCACAACGCCCTTTTTCCCTTGCTCCTTGCTGTCTTCTATACATTCCTCTAATAATAAGTTAGAAATACCTTTCCCCTTATATTGTCCCGATACCCAAAAACAATTTATAACCATATATCCCTCTGCTTCAATTGGATACCAAGCATTCTCGGCCGGTATATATTCAATAAACACCTTTCCTCTTACATTTAATTTCTTAAATATTAACCCTTCCTTTAATCTGGCCTTCATCCACTGCTTTTTAGCCTTTATGCAACATTCACCCTTCTTTTCAGAAATGGCACAACATATATGTTCATTATCAATATTGCTTTCTGTTATCTTAATAATCTCCACTTTTCATCGCCCCCTTACTATGTATTATACCAACTCAAATAAGACATCCTCCTGTCTTATTATCTATTGCTCCTGATAGCTATATTTACTTATAAAAAATAACCTTAACCAATTTATATCAATGGTTAGGGCTACTTTTTGTATTTATACTAATTCCCACTGACAGATAACATATAATTTATTACCTCTCTGCTTAGCTTTCACACTGCCATTCATTTTCTCCATTAAAGTTTTTACTATGGATAACCCAAGGCCCGTGCTTTTGCTGGTTCTGCTTTTATCACTATTCTTAAAAAACTTATTAAACATCTTTTCAGTATCTATTTTTTTATCTGAATCTAAGGAATTCATCACTATTAAATTCACTTTACCTTCTTTTTCAATTAACTCAACGGATACCTCTTCACTAGAATATTTCATAACATTACTCATCAAGTTTTCTATTATTCTCACTACACTTTTTCTATCTCCGACAACTCTTCCAACTTCATTTATAGATATTTTAGGCTCTATTTGCTTCTCTTCTAGCTGTTCATAAAATCCAATTAAAGTATCACATAATAATTCACTTATATTTAAATATTCAAGACTTAAACTATAGTCAGAGTTCTGCACAACTGAAAGTGTAAAGAAATCTTCAAGCATAACTTCTAAATCCTTTGCCTTATTTTCCACCCTATTTAGATACTCCATATTTTTAGTATCATTACTACATTTCACTTTCAACATCTGTATATATCCAACTATTGATGTAAGCGGTGTTCTTAAGTCATGAGATATATTAGCTATCATTTCCTTTAACTCTTCTTTTCCTTTTATCTCATTTAACCTAAGTTCATTAGCTATTTCAATATGTCTATTTATACTTTCTGCTAAAGCTTCCACTTCTTTATTTATAAGGTTAACATCTATTTTTTTCTCAGTTTTAAAGTCATTATACTCATTTAGTTGACTGGCAATATTACTCATTTCTTTATTTAAATAAAAAATATAGGCAAGTAAAAATGCTATTATAATTATCAAACCTCCAACTAAAAATATCATCTCTACTTACCTCCTAATTTTCTAAATTACTTTACTTCTTTTTTATTAAATACCAATACTCCACAGAATGTTGCCACCCCAATTATTAATAATCCTGTCAATAAATAAGGTACAAATTCAACACTTTCAGGATTTTTTGCCAATGTCCTTATCATTGAATATGGCAGAACAGCATTAACCTTTGTTGGTAAAGACCCTCCCAAAATACCTACTCCTAATATTTCACACATAGCTATGGCAGATACAGCTTCTGAACTTCCAATCACTGTTGCAAGCAGTAGGTATATACTCACAACGGCAGCTATTACACTTATATATAATATCAAAGCTTTTATGGTTAGTAAAACTCCTTCATAATTAATGGCTTCAGGTTTTAAGGCTATTATAGAAATTACAATTATAGATACAAAGGTTATACTCACTAATATTGAAATTCCAATAACTAATGAAATTAATTGAGACACATATATCTTCCATCTTTCATATCCATAAGGAACTGTATTTTTCATTATTCCACTTTTTATTCTAGAAACTACGGTAGCAGAGGTTAAGCATATACCCACCACATAAATTCCAGCTCCTGAGCCTAAAGCATTTCTAATAAATTGACTATAGGCATCTCCCTGGTTTAATCCTATCTGGAAGGCTCTGTGTATTCCATCTTTCCCTGGAATTGACATAATATATAAGTTTGAATTTGTAAAAATACTTAACCCTAAAACAAAAATAATTATTCCTAGACATCCTATTAAACAGCTCTTGAAAGTTTTGCTTCTAAATAATCTATATAAATCTGCTTTTATTAAATTAATCATCACAGTTACCCTCCATTACATTCATAACATAATCTTCTAGGCTTTCACCTTTGGTAACCATCTGACTTATTAAAACCTCTTCCTTAGATAATTCCTTTGTTATAAGGCTAGCTTTATCCAGACTTTCATATATATTAACCACATTATCATTAAGGACCTTATAATCATTAATTTTCAATATATTTTCTAGGACCCATGTACACTTCTCTATATTGTCTACCTTGATTTCAAGAGCTATCTTAGATTTTTCTTTTAACTCTTCCATAGATATCTCTTCAATAAGTTTTCCTTTATTCATTATTCCATAGGTAGTTGATAATTGACTTAATTCACTTAATATGTGACTTGAAATTAATATAGTTAATCCTTTTTCTTTATTAAGCTTTTTAAGCAATTCTCTCATTTTAACTATTCCAACTGGGTCTAGTCCATTGGTTGGCTCATCAAGTATTAATAGCTCAGGATCTCCTAAAAGTGCTATGGCAAGTCCCAGCTTCTGCTTCATTCCAAGGGAATAATCCTTTATTGGTTTTCCCTCAACATTCTCTAAGCCAACCAGCTTTAACTTTTCATCAATACACTTTTTACCTGGTACACCCTTATAAATCCTTAAAAACTCTAAATTTTTATAGGCATCCATGTCATCAAAGAAAGCAGGTGTTTCAATTAGAACTCCTATTCTTTTTCTGTTTTTTATTTTGCTTTTACTTTCTCCAAATAACTCTACGCTACCATTGGTTTCAGAAATAAGGCTTGTCAGTATCCTCATTAAGGTTGTTTTCCCCGCTCCATTTTTACCAATAAGTCCATAAATATCACCCTTTTTAATACTTATGCTTACATCACTTAAAACAAAGTTATTCTTATACTTCTTACTTATTTTATTAGTTCTTACTATATAATTACTCATAAAAACCTCAACCTCCTCTATGCTTTTATAATAAACATAGAACTCTAAATAATCTCAAAGAAAGTCTTAAGAAAGTCTTAATTTGTATTTAGTTTATAACCAATTCCCCATATAGTCTTTATATAATGCTCCTTAGCTCCCGCCTTTTTTATTTTATTTCTAAGGTTGCTTATATGAACAGTTATAGTATTATCATCACATATAAAGTTCTCTCCCCAAACGCTTTTAAAAAGATTGTTTTTAGAGAATACCTTGTCTGGATACTTAACCATAAGCTCCAATATATCAAACTCAATACTGGTAAGATTAACTTCTTGTCCATTTACCTTAACTAACCTGCTGTCAGTACACACTTCTATTTCTTTGTATGTATTATCACTTTTTATATCTGGAGTTTTGGAATATCTTCTTAAATTAACTTCTATTCTAGCCAAAACCTCATCTATATCAAAGGGTTTACTTATAAAATCATTTGCTCCAGCCCTTAATATTTTAGCCTTTAATCCCTTTTCTTCCTTAGCAGATATTATAATAATAGGCATGTCTTCTTTTTCTCTAATTATACTTACTAATTCATCACCTGATTTTCCAGGAAGCATTAAATCCAGCAATATTAAATCAAACTTATTGTTTTCTAAATACAATAAGGCTTCCGTTCCAGAATAAGCTGATTTAGCCTCATAGCCGTAATCCACTACCATTTCATATAATAAATTATTTATATCATTATCATCTTCAACTATTAAAACATTCCCTTTTGCCATATAACTCTCATCTCTTTTCATATTTATCATCTTTAATCATTTTACCTAATTTAATAAAATTATCCAAGTATAATTACAACGGTTATTTATAAACAAAATGATTTCAAGAAATATATTAACAAAATAAAAAGGCCATAGATAATTATCTACAGCCTAGTTATGCTTTTACATTCTCTCAACGCTTTCCATTCCTAATAAATCTAGACATTGCTCTAATGTATTCTTAACTAAACTTATTAGGCTTAACCAAGACGCTTTTTTATTTTCGTCTTCTTCAGCTAATATTCTTGTATCATTATAGAATTTATTAAAGTTATTAGATAACTCATAAATATATTCACATATCTTATGTGGTGCACGTTCTCTGTAACTTAGCTCAACTACTTCATTAAATTTAATTAGTTGTAGCATTAAGTTTCTTTCTGCATCACTTTGAGGTGCTAACACATCACCTAATTCAGTAGTTATATTAGCTTTATTTAATATAGATTTAATCCTTACTATTGTGTACAGAATATATGGACCTGTATTTCCTTCAAATGAAGCAAATCTATCTATATCAAATATATAGTCCTTTGAAGCCTGGTTAGATAAATCACCGTATTTTAATGCAGCTAAACCTACTTTAGATGAAATTTCTTCAACATCCTCTTCTGATATATTTTTATTATCCTTAAGCTTTTCTTTACCTGCTTCTTTAATCATATTTATTAAATCTGCAAGTCTCATTACTCCACCTTCACGAGTTTTAAATGGCTTACCATCTTTTCCATTCATAGTTCCAAAACCTATAAAGTCTAGTGTCACGTCTTCCCCTGCAATGCCTGACTTTTTAGCAGCCCTAAAGAATTGTTCATAGTGAAGCCCTTGTCTTTTGTCAGCAAGATATATTATTTCATTAGCCTTTAAATCTCTAACTCTCTCTACAACTGTAGCTAGGTCAGTAGTTCCATATAATGATGCTCCATCTGATTTTAATAATAATAGTGGTGGAACCGCACTTTTATCAGACTCTTCACTTACATCGAAAACTAAAGCGCCTTCGCTTTCTTTAGCATATCCACCATCTTTTAAATTCTGTATCATATCTGGAATAAACTTTTGTGCATCACTTTCACCATTCCATAATTCAAAGTCCACATCTAATGCCCCATAGTTTTGCTTTAGGTCATTAACTGAAACATTTAAAATGTGCTTCCATAATGCCATATATCCTTTTCTTCCTTGTTGAAGTTCAACTGTAGCTTGCTTTGCTGCTTCCATAACTTTTTCATCACTCTTTGCAAGCTTACTAGCATAAGGATATATGTCCTCTAGCTCATCAATTGTAAAAGGTGCATCCATTGGATACTCTCCTTCAAAGTCCTTATCAAAATAAGGAAGTTCTGGGTTACGTCTTTGAACTTCTGATATTACCATACCCATTTGAAGTCCCCAGTCTCCTAAGTGAACATCCCCAATTACATCATGCCCTAAGAACTTGGCTATTCTTTTTATGCTTTCACCAATGATTGCTGATCTTAAATGCCCTATATGTAGAGGTTTTGCAACATTTGCCCCACCATAATCAACAATTATCTTCTTAACTTCTGTCACTGTTGAAAGACCTAACTTTTCATCACCTTTTATTTTATTAACATAATCAACTAAAAACTCATCATTCATAGTTATATTAATAAATCCAGGTCCTGCAACTTCTAATTTAGAAAAAATTTCATTTCCCTTTAATTTTTCAACAACCTCATTTGCTATAACAAATGGAGCTTTTTTAAACTTCTTTGCATCAGCTAAAGCACCATTACATTGATATTGACATAAATCATGTCTGTTGGATGTATTAACCTTGCCGCTTTCTCTTGTATATCCAAGTTCTTCAAAAGCATTTTTAACCACACTACTAATTTGATTGATAAATATATCCATACTTTTCCTCCTGTTTTTGCAAATAAAAAAAACGCCTCTTTTATATAAAGAGACGGATATTCCGCGGTACCACTCAATTTAACTAATAACTAGTTCACTCAAAACCTTAACGCGGTTAACGACATACCCTTGCATATTATAAAACTCATTCAAAATAGTAAATTATCCCTTTACTTTCAGAACTAAATTTCTAAAATGCTCAGATAGCTTCTCCAAGTTCCTTTTCCTTATTCTATATCTTGTAAGACTTCCACTCTACTCTTACTCGCTGGCAGATAACTTTAAATAAGTACTCTTCTCTTCATAGAATTTAACTTTTAAATAGATGCCACATAAAACATCCTATCGCTTCACATTATATCTCATTATTATTAATATATCTAGTATTAATATATTTTCACTTAATTTACACTTCTTAATATATTAGGATTTTTTCCAAACTTATTTATATTTACTATCTCTATTAATAGTTTATAGTATGTAAACATGGGTGATACTACTTTGTAATTTTAAAACTATATACTTATTTAAAAATGGTAGAACAAAAGTTAAGCTATTAAATAGAATTTCTATAAAATGCTTTACTATAACTGAATGTTACAGTGTAAATATTCTTTTAACTCTAAGAGAATACTCTTGTAAATTTCTATATTATAAAGAATTAAATTGTAAACCTGGTGATATTTTAGAATATAAGGATACTTAGCTTAATAAGTATCCTTATATTTTTCATATGATTCTTTTTGTAATAAGTAAAAAATCACTACCCTACAAATACTAAGAAATCTTTCTTATTGGTACCCAAACTTCAAACTGTGAATTGGCAGGATCTTGATTTAAATACACCTCAATGTCTGGTCCGTCTGCATATTCATAACCCGAGGTTGGAAGCCACTCTGTTATAGCTCTTTTCTCGATTTCTTGGATTGCAGTTGGCATTGGACCTTCTCCTGGGAAAACTGCCCATGTGTATGGCTCAACTATATATTCCTCTAAACCTTCTGGTACTTCCTTTGTAGTTTCAACACCGATATAATATGCCCATTGGTCAGAATTATCCATACAGCAGCAAAGGCCTAATACACCCCTTGTGTTAGAATCCATCAAGGATATTACATCATTAAGCTTTCCACTTACAGCTACCTCCTGCCAGAACAATGGTATACGCTTGAAGTTTTCCTCAACATTCTTTTCTAATAAAAGCTTTGCTCCTACGATTCTCATTTTATCTCTTTTTACAATACTATACTTCATTTCTTCCACTCCTTTTATTGTTATCTTAAAACTAATAGGTGAATATGATTTTAGGAAGGTTCCCTCCTTCTGCGCAACTGAAGGTGATACCTGATGCAATTTCTGAAAAGCTCTATTGAAGGCCGTTGGAGATTCATAGCCATAGCGTAATGCCACGTCAATTACCTTATCTCCACTTTGTAGGTCCAGAGCTGCCTTAGTTAAACGTCTATTTCTTATATACTCTGAAAGAGGTACTCCCGCTATATACGAAAACATCCTTTGAAAGTGATAGGCAGTACAGCATGCAATCCTTGCTGCCTTTTCATATTCAATTTCCCCATCTAAATTTGCCTCAATATAAACTATTGCTTCATTTAATCTCTCTAACCATTCCATTACTTTTCTCTCCCTACAACTAAAGTATAGTAAATCCTCAACTTAAAAACCTCTCATTTCATGCACAAATATGAGAGGTCCATAAATCATCCATTGTTATTAAATTTGATAAATGTTCCACAGATTATTCTACAGATAATCTCTTCAAATCTCAAAGCAACTTACCACATTATCTACCTTATCATACTAAATAAGTTTCGTTGACTATAGTCTTTGTTTAAAGCTATAGTACATATTCTAACTGGCAGTCACAAGGCTCTTCAGCCACTAGCTTTTCATTATATTCTTCTGCTTCTTTACAGCCTAGCTTTTTATAGAATGCCTGTGATTCTTCTGAAGAATGCGCAGAAATATAAAGCTTTCTTGCTCCCATCTCTTTTGCTATCTCTGCTACAAGTTCAAAGAGTCTCCTACCTATGCCCATGCCACGGCCTTCATAGGAAACATGAATTGATGACAACTGTAAATACTCCCTCTTGGAACCCAAAAACTGATTTTCAACTGAAGCAAATCCAATAAGACTATCATTAAGAAAAGCACAAAATACTGCTCCTCCTGTCTTTATAGTATTTTGTAAACAGGTTACTAAAAAATCATACTCTTTTGAGCTCCACTCTTCAGTAAATGCAATGTCCTTTAAAATCCACTGCCCATCTTCTTTTCTCCAACACTTCTTCACTTCCTGAAATCTATTAAAATCTTTAAACAATGACTTTTCAATGTCATCTATTTTTAATTCTCTATAACATATATTTTTCATTCTATCTTTCTCCTTAAACTTAATCTAACCACTAATTATCAACATTTTCCTTCACTTTCTCCCATACTTATTTGTTTTATAATAACCTATAGCAAGTCCAATAATTGTTACTGCAATTTGAATATATGCAATATATTCAAGATACTTATTTACAAAAATTACACCTATCAGTCCTATAACAGTTACACTTATACCTATAGTTAAAAGATTTTTACCCATTATTTTTGATACTTTTTCTTTATCGTCCTTTTGATCATCAAAACCGTTAAGCATATCTCCTGCATTTTGTGTTTTTATTACCCATCCGAAGAATGTTAACATACCTCCCATCAAAAATGTAACTATTAGAAAAACTATTTTTTCATTTCCCATTTTAATGTCCTCCTATCCATGTCTCACTGCTCTAATTTATAAGCATAATAATCTACTTGAAAGTCCACCTTGAAGCCGCACTTTTTATAGAGCTCATAAGCTCTCGAATTATTAGAATCTACATCAAGAACTATCTTCTTTGTATGATTTAGTCCTTCTTCTAATGCAAACTTCATAAGCTGTTTTCCAAAGCCTTTACCACGATATTTATTGCAAATTCCTACTCCATAGCAATAGGCTTGTTCATCTTCATAGGCGAGATTAAACACCCCAATGGGTTCTCTTTCATGATAAGCCATATATGCCACCCTCATTTCCGAGTTAAGAATTGCATTTATTAAATTGCTATAGTCTTCATCCTCATCAAATATATCATTGCTTAGATTTACATATATGTCCTTGTTTCCTTCTTCTAGCAATATATATTTTAAATCCTTAGACAGCGAACTAATTTCACATTTACTACAGCTCATGGTATATTCTGAACGCTCCCATTGATTTGGCTGAAATTTCTTAAGCTTCTTTAATCCTGACATACTTTGAGGTTCAACCTGAAACAATACTTTTCTTACTCCCGCTTCTAATAGAACCCCTTCTGCTGTAGTAAATAAACTATTGAAATACCCTTTATTTCTCTCCTCATTATCTGTAAATGCAATAATCTCTGCCTCCTCTGATGTAGGCATAAATGTTGTTAAGAATGCTACTAACCGATTTTCTTTATATCCCATAAAAAAGCAAGGAATCTCTTTATCAAAATTAATTTCATTAGATAGATATGCTCGATTCTTTAAATTTTCTTCTTTATTACAGCGTAGTTCTAATTCACAAATTTCCTCTACCTTATCTTTCGATAATGTACATGATTTTTCAATTCTCATATTTTATATTTATCTCCCTTCAAATGAATAATGACTTCGAAATTATACTCATTTTATACATTACTTTTAAAATTATTATCCAAACTAACCAACCCATGTTTCTTAAGCTTATACTGCAGATTCTGCCTTGATATCATAAGCTCTTCAGCTGCTTTACTTACATTTCCTCTATTCTTTATATAAACTCTTTCAATGATGTCTCTCTCTATGTTATCCAGGTATTCATTTAAGCTGACTTGCTCCTTATACTCCCGCTCTGATCCGTGCTCAATTATCATATTTATCTTATGGCCAAAGGACTCTTTAGTTAAGATATGTCCATCTTCTATCATATTCATAGCTCCCTCAATGGAATTCTTTAACTCACGAACATTTCCTGGCCAGTTGTAGCTTAAAAATCCCTCCATTACATCTTCACTTATAAAATTCACTTCCTTAAAGAGAATCTTATTATAGTAGTCAACAAAGTATTTACATAAAAGCCTTATGTCCTCTCGCCTCTCACTAAGGGGTGGAATAGTCAACCTTATTACACTAAGCCTATAATAAAAATCCTTTCTTAACCTACCTTCATCCATCAGCTTCTTTGGCTCCTCATTTATGGTAGCAATTATTCTTACATCTACATCAATATACTTATTACTGCCAATTGGTCTGATGTAGCCATCCTGGAGTACTCTTAAAAGCTTTGACTGTAGGTATGGATCCATGGCATTTATCTCATCCAGTAAAATTGTTCCTCTATGAGCTTCTTCAAAGAGTCCTTTTTTATTCTCTGCTCCAGTGAAACTTCCTTTAACAGTTCCAAAGAGCATCCCTTCCAAAAGCGCACTTGGTATAGCAGCACAGTTTATAGCTATAAAAGGCTCGTCTCTCCTCAATCCCTCATAGTGAATACTTTGAGCAAAAAGCTCTTTCCCACAGCCTGTCTCACCATATATGAGAACAGATGAGTTGGATATACTAGCTCTTCTCCCCTTTAGAATTTCATCTTGAAGCACCTTACTGCTTCCCACTATATCCTTAAAGATATAGTAATGCCTTTCAGATTTATTCTTACTCTCAAGGGTACAGATTGTTTCATTTAGCTTTTTTATCTGAGTCATGTCTCTGGCTATCTCTATAACTGCCTTAATCTTACCATTTTCCTTTACTGGTATTGTAGAATTTATACTTGTAATAACCTTGCCTTTATTATTACTATAATTTTGCACACTATCTTTACAAAGCTTTCCACTTTTCAAGCAGTGAACAATTGTAGATTTCTCCTCTAATCCCTTAAGGTATTCCTGAATTTCCTTTCCCATAACATCCTCTTTGGAAACTCCTTCAATAGCCCCCATTGCCTCATTGTAATATATGGTCTTTCCTTCAGCGTCAACAATATGTATACCCTCTTTTAGATTATCAATCAAGCTCTCTAAAAGCATCTTATTCCCATCCATAAAATCCCCCCAAGAAAAACCTAAGTTTCACTTTTACTTACTATATTAATAATTTATCATAATATTCCAACATTATATATAATATAGTTTAATATTTTTATGCACTATTATTAATAATATAAAGGTGATAAGATAATTTTAGATATAATTTTTTAGATAAGGAGTATTATTATGGTTTATGATACTATTGTAAATCTTGCTGCAGAAGCAGGAAAAATAATGCTACAAAACGGTGGAGAGACCTATAGGGTTGAGCAAACTATAGGGATGATATGCCGCGCCTATAACATTAAAAATACAGAAAGTTTTGTGTCGCCTACTGCTATTATCACCTCTACTACTAGCGAAGAGGGAAAAAACAGTACCATAATTAAGCGAATCACTGCTCGTTCCATAGATTTGCATAAGGTTGCCCTGGTTAATGATCTTTCCAGAAAACTACAAGGTAATCCTCTACCCTTCGATGAGTTTTCTAAGGAGTTAGATAGAATCAGACAATACCCAAGCTACAGCAGAAATCTTAAAATGCTTTTTGCTGGATTAAATACAGCAGCCTTCACCATACTCTTTAACGGAACCATCTATGACTTTATCGTAGCCTTTATTGCAGGGATGCTTATAAATAGACTATGTGCCCTTCTTGCAAGGCTGAGAGTTAATGATTTCTTTATAAATGTTATGGGTGGAACTTTAGCTGGTCTTATAGGTCTTATAGCTTCTACAATAAATCCTATTTTTCATCAGGATAAAATTATCATAGGCTCTATCATGCTTTTAGTGCCTGGTTTGGTTATTACTAATGCCATTCGTGACACCATAGCTGGAGACCTGATTTCTGGTCTTTCTCGTGGTCTAGAGGCTATCGTTATTGCGGGAGCTATCGCCATTGGAACAGCCTTTAGCTTTAAACTTTGGATGTACATGTTTTAGGAGGTTAAAATGATTTTACAAGTAATATGTGCCTTTATAGCTACTTTAGGCTTTGGAATATTATTTAATGTTAGAGATAAATACCTATTTTATGCTGCTTTAGGCGGTGCCCTTGGATGGCTAGTATATATCATTACACAAAACCTTCATGGCTCTGTAATGCTATCAACATTTATAGCCTCTATCGTCATAAGTATATATTCTGAGATTGCTTCTAGAGTTTTAAAGAACCCAGTAACACTATTTTTAATCTGTGCTCTTATACCTCTAGCTCCTGGAAGCGGAATGTACTACACAATCCTTGCTGCAGTTCAAGGAGATGTTATGGAATCCTTAAACAAGGGAATAGAAACTTTATCTGTAGCTGGCCTAATAGCTCTAGGTATAATCCTAGTTTCTACACTAAGTAGATTAATTCAAAGACTATGCTTACTGAAAAAACAAAAAAGTGCTAGCAAGGCTTAGGCCTAATATCGCTTCTCTTCACTTTATATACTCTGATATGGTATGTAAGTTTATTATGATTTCTATCTTTTGATAAAAAAATTAGAGGGTGACTTTTAGTCTCCCTCTATTAATTAACATATCTATAATACTTTATTAGCATCTTTAGGAAGTCCCCTAGAATTCTTTAAAAACACAAGACTATTTTCTGCTTCTACTTCATTTAAAATCACCTATTTAAGCTTTGTTTTATCATAATTATAGGGAATGCTTGTACCAACTACTACGTCCTCAATTTTCTCAATGATTAACCAGTCATCCATATTGCTCTGATGGTCAAATTCTAATGGTTTAATTGCCTTAACATCCATAAATTCAACTAGACATAAACACTTTTTATGCCATCTAGTTTTCTGCTTATCAGTTAAGTTTAGCTTACTTTGATTCTCTTCTAAAATTTTTGTTATTTCTTCCTCTGATAATTTCACATAGTTTTCAACCTTAGAAACCGTAGCTAAAGCAGAAATTGTTCCTGTTCCCTTTTTCATAAAGTATAGTGTCTCGCCATCAAAAACTCTGCTATGAGGCAACTTTCTTCCTGCTGCACCTCTAACTACCATAGTCTTTTTACCATCCAATATTTTTTCTAAAACTTTCTCTTTATCATCACAATAAACTAAATGTACCATTGTATTTTCTCCCCCTCATTTTTATTCCCCATAAATAAAATTATCTGAATAAACTATAACACCTTCTCATATAATTTAAACCATTCTAATCCATAATTTCTCAAGCCCAAATCAACTTTACCAATATATTCATAGCCACATTTTTCATATAGTTTAATTGCAGGTTCATTCTTTTCATAGACGTCTAACCTAATTGACTTCATATTTAAATGTATTGCAAGTTCTGATGTAAACTCCATTAACTTCTCACCAATTCCTAGTCTTGAAAATTTAGGATGTACCACAAACGTACGAACCACTAAAATCTTATTGTACTCCTCATCAATTTTCCATTTCACACTATTATATACATTCTCAGGTTTATGGTTTAAAATCACTGAACCTACCGTTTTATTATCATACTTTGCTATGTATAAATTCTCTTCACTAACCCCTGCCACAGCATTTTCTCTAATAGGATACACATCCTTTTTCCACCCTGGATAATTAGTTCCAACCTCTAAAGCGTCGTTTATGTCGTTATAAAGTGCTTCTAATTCATCTATATCAGCAGCTGTTCCAGTCACTATATTAATTTCCATATACACTTCTCCAATCATATGTTTATATATATAATCTTTTCTTCCAATTTAAAGCAGATAAAAACATTATATTTTACTATTATTTATTTTCTCTATTCAAATAAAAACTTCTTAAGTTCCTCAACCTTATTAAAATAATAATCACAGTTCTTTTTCATAAAATCTATAATTCTTTTGTTATATATCTATTAACAATATTAGCTGATATAATCGCTGTAACTATTCCAAATATAGCTCCAAATAGTACATCTGTTGGATAATGAACAAATAAATATAATCTTGAGAAAGCGATTAGTGCTGCTAAAATAAGGGCTGCTATTCCTTCTTTTTTATGATATAAATATATACTCATTGCACCTGCAAATGATGCAAAAGCGTGGCCTGATGGGAATGAATAATCTATTGGATTTTTTATCAGCAAAGGAACTGTATTATCAATCCAGCACGGTCTAGGTCTTGCAACAAGATTTTTTAAAATTATATTTCCAAAAACAACGGACAGTATTAATGCCCCAATCATAGCAATTCCACATTTTCTGTACTTCTTTAAGAATAAAAATATAACTGCAATAGCAATCCATATAATTCCTGCATTTCCCAATGTAGTTATAAAAACCATGATTGAATCCAGCAAACTTGTATGTATATTTTGTATAGCATGTAAAATGTACATTTCCATTTACTTCACCTTCCTTTAAATATTATTTATGTTAATTATAACCTAAATAGCATGATTTAAATATATTTTATCATTAGTTAATATATTTCAGTTCCCTATTATAACACGTCCACCAATTAATAACCCCTACTATCTAAATACATAGAGTATTAAAATATAAAAAGTAGTAATCCAAACTATATAAAGTTTACAATAAAGCCTTGGATGGGTTAAATCATCCAAGGCTTTTATTAATATTTCTTCATAATCCAATTATATAAATCTATAATTTATTTTAACAGTATCTACTTTTTAGATCAATTAAGCTTTATGCCATTTGTTATAACATCACAGCCTGTATATGCTAAAGCTAAAGTAGCTATAAGTAAACGCTCATGAGCCATTGGAGTTATTGTTGCCGCTGCCATTTCACGGGTGTGGCCAGTTAAATCACAGTCTGTTAAGCCAATATAGGGATGAATTGTTGACGTTACGTGGCTCACGTTTCCGATATCACTTGAACCTGCGCCTTCCTCGCCTTCTCCAATGTCTGTAATGCCAAGCAATCTTAAATTTTCATTGAAAGCCTTTGATAAAGATTCATTGGTTTTTAAATTATCATAGGGCAGTTCAAATCTTTCTATTTGAAGAGTTGCTCCTGTCATTAAAGCAGCTCCATCAGCAATACCTTTCACCTTTTCAATCACTTGATTTAATGTTTCCTTTGTGGCAGCTCGGAGATAAAACTGAGCAGTAGCCTCCTCTGGAACAATATTTGCAGCAACTCCACCTTTTGTAATTATTCCGTGCATTCTAACATCTGGTGTTACATGCTGACGTAGTGCATCAATTCCATTGAAGAGTTGAATAATACTATTTAATGCATTAATGCCCTTTTCTGGACAATCTGCAGCATGGGCAGTTCTCCCCCTATATGTAAATTGAATCGGATACAAAGCGCTTGATGAGCCACTTTCACAAGTTTTCCCCGATGGATGAACCATCATCGCTGCATCTAATTCATTAAATGCACCTGCCTCAGCTAAAATAACTTTTCCACCATCGGTTTCTTCAGCAGGAGTCCCAAATACAATTACACGTCCTCCAATTTGAGATAATACCTTGCTTAAAACTACACCTGCACCTGCAGACATAACCCCTATCATATTATGCCCACATCCATGTCCGATTTCAGGAAGAGCATCATATTCACATAAATAACCAACTGTAGGTCCAGTTTGTCCACTATCGAAAGTTGCTTTAAAAGCTGTTTCCAAACCACAAAATGGCTGCTCAATCTCAAAGTTATTGTCCTTTAAAAATCCCGTTAATGCCTCAACTGCTTTATATTCTTGATTTCCAAGTTCAGGATTATCGTAAATATAATCACTGAGTTCACATAATTGCTCTTTAATTTGAAGACCTTCATTTAATAACTGTTTTTTTAACTCTTGCTCTTGTTTTAATAACTGCTCTTTAAGTTGTTGACCTGTTTTTAATAATTGTGCTTTCATATTTTTCATATCCTCTATCTTTTCCCCTATATTCTATTGATTCTATATCCTAGATTATATCCCTTTATTAAGCCCACTGCATTAAAATTGCTGGTGTAATAAATAAAATCCCTAGGATGAATAAAATAATTTGTAATTTAATAACCCATTTGAACCATTTTGTATATGGAATTCCCGCTATTCCTAGGCAGGCAATTAATACTCCCGAAGTTGGGAATAATGCGTTTGAGAATCCATCTCCTAATTGGAAAATTAAAACTGTTGTTTGACGTGATATTCCTATTAAATCCCCAAGAGGTGCTAAAATCGGCATTGTTAAAGCAGCTTGTCCTGAACCTGAACTTACAAAGAAATTAATAAACATTTGAACTATAAGCATCACATATCCTGCAATAAGTGAAGGTAATCTTCCAATGAATGATGCTAAGTGGAATAAAATAGTATCAATTATTTGAGCATTTTCAGCAATGATTACAATTCCTCTTGCAAAACCTATCATTAAGGCAGCTCCTATCATAGCTTTTGCCCCCTCAATGAAAGCTTCCGCCATCTCATCTGTGCTTAACCCTCCAACGATTCCACTTAAAATCCCGGTTGCTAAAAACACTGCTGCAATCTGTGGAATCCAGAAGCCTTGAGTTAATACTCCCCATACAATAATAGCTAAACAAATTCCAACTAAACTAAGAATAATTTTGTGAGATTTAGTAAACTCTACAGTCATTTCTTCAATATTTCCTAATTTTTCACGCTTCTTCTGGTCAATTTCATAAACAGGACTAAGCTTTGGATTTTTCTTAATTCTCGAAGCATAAAGCATTATAAATGCTGTGGCTACAATAGTTGTGATAACCCAAATAACTGTACGGTATCCAACTCCTGAAAATACTGGTATCTCCGCAATGGATTGAGCAATACCAACAGTAAATGGATTTAACATAGCCGATGAGAAACCAACTATACAAGCTAAATAACTAATAGCTACTGCTACAATACTGTCATATCCAAGAGCAAGTGACAATGGTACCAATATAGCGATAAAAGGAATTGCCTCCTCCGACATTCCAAATACAGCTCCGCCTAAAGAGAATATGAACATAACAACTGGAATAATTAAAATCTCTCTTCCCTTAAACAGATGAACTATACGAACTATTCCTCCATCAATAGCCTTAGTTCTAGTAATTAAATTAAACGCCCCACTAACAATAAATAAAAATGCTATAATTTCAGCTGCACCTACAATACCATTAACCGGTGCCTGAAGAACCTCAAATATACCCTGTGGCTGGCTTTCAATGTATCCAAATGAACCATCCACAACTACAGTTTTACCTGCTTCGTTCACAGCTCTCTCATAAGCTCCACCTGGAACTATATATGTAGCAATTGCAACTAGCAGAATTATCGAAAATATTATAACCAATGTATGCGGAATCTTTATTTCGCCACCGAATTTTCTAGTGGACTTATTTTCTCTTGATTTTGATAAATTTAACATACCTTAAACTCCTTAATTTTATTTGACAACTTTCTTGAAGCAAATGAGTTGAAAAGCTAACTCTGCTCTTGATAATGCTCTGTTTAATTGCGCACTTAAACAGCTATCATTTTAATGAAACTCCGCCTCATATCCATTCGGTGGAGTAATTTCCACTAACTAAATCACACGTGCCCTTTGGGTATAGATTTAGAGTGTCAATTAAAAAAGGTCCTGAGTGATTATCACTCAAGACCAAAAGCAGCTTAAATATAGAAGGTCATTCTTTTACCGTCTAACTTCTTTCATCTTCAGTGATAGCTCCCCACACTTCTGATTTGTTAGACTTGTTTTACACCTAAATGGATTCTTTAACCCAAGAAAAATAAAAAAGCCTTGAGCATATTACTCAAGGCTATATTTCACACTTTAAAACATTAAACTTTTTTTGAAAACACGCTTATTGTAGTAAAAATATATCTGTCGTAATAGCTCTTCACAAATCAGCTTTGTGACAGTGTTATATATCTTATACATAACCCCAAAATATAGCCTTAAAGCATGAGCTATATCTTTCGGCGGTCTCTCCTTTTTGTTTGCTTCACAGTGCTTAACTCTGCAAACATACTCTTAAATCTCGCAACCTCTATCTACTTCGTATTTATTTGTCGATTTTTATATAGTATATAATGCAAATAGGACAAAGTAAAGTATAAATTTAGTAAATTGTTATTTAAATGTTTTCAATTTTGAAATAAGTAACTCCACCTTTAGTCTCATCTATGAATCTTTTACCTTCTTTGTTAACGAATATAGTATATCCACCACCTGTTAAGTCTCTTCTTCCGCTTATTACAGTTGGTAATACTCTAACTGTATCTAAAACTCCCTCTTCTTTTAAATCAGTTACTAAAGCTTCAGCAGTATCTTCTACTCCGTTGACCTTTGTTTATTCATTATCAAATTACATATCATCAAAATTTTATAACATATGTAAATAACACCCTGAGTTTATAGCCACTTACTTTCATATTGAGGTGCAAAACACAAAATAGCATCAAAGTCAAACAACTTCATATTTTTTGATATAGCTAAGTGTATATCCACTTGTAACAATACTTTAAATAAAATAAGAGCTGCCAAGTATGACAGCTCTATATAAAATATTAATCACCAATAGGGTTATTAATTAGTGTAGCAAAAATAAATTCATGAAAATGGCAATCATCTAATGTAGTTCTGCCAGAAACAAAGTGTATGTGTCTACCTTCACCAACTGGTATAGCTAGACCTGTTGTTGCACCAACTTCATGATGATGGTCTTCATAAAAATCTGTATTTCCTAGTAGTCTGTGAACATGGCTATTACCACATAGGATCACTTCACTAGTGACTCCAGCAAAACGATGGTTATGAGGATCTTCATTTTCTTCGGCAATTCTTGTACTGCCTAGATATTCGTGTACGTGAGACTGACCATTACTTGGGCAATAAGGTTCTTTAGACTTATCTTTATTAAATTCTGTTTGTTCAAACATAATATATTTCCTCCTATAAAGTAAACAAGATAACTTGTCATATTACAGAATATGAATAATTGGTTATAAATGTTACTATTCTAAGTAGAGTTAAAAAAAATAATTCCCAATTCAATGATTCTAGCCACAAAATCATATATGAAAATTAGGCTTTTAATCATAAAAAAACACATGCTATTTTCTTGCGAAAACACATGTGATTTTTTATGGTTTTATTATTTTACACCTTGAAACGAAACCCGTTGGTTTATACTTCAAGACCTCTTTATGAAAACATTTAATTATTTTTACTTTTAAATTTTGTACAAAGCTATTTTAAAATATGTTTAGCAGCTTCTTCTCCAGAAACTCTTCCGAAGATTACAGATGCACTATATGCTCCACTTGTGTTGGCAACTTCTCCAGCAGCATATAATCCTTCAACTACCTCACCATCAGTGTTAAGAACTTGTGCTTTTTCGTCAGCAACAACTCCACCTTTAGTCATGTGGATAGCAGATTCAACTTGAACTCCATAGAATGGTCCTTCAGTATTGAATTTCTTATCAGCGTCGAATTGTTTTTCTCTGAATGGATCTGCCATTTCACCATCTATTGCTTTGTTGTAAGTTTCAATAGATGCAACTAGGTTTTCAGCATTAACACCTAACTTTTCAGCTAATTCTTCTAAAGTATCTGCTTTAAAGTGGTATCCTAAATCATTGTGCTTTTTAAGTCTGTAAGCTGAATCATATAATTTTTGGTCATAGATGTAGTAAGCTTTTCCGCCTTCTTGCTCTAATATAGCATTACCCATATCCATTCCGCTCTTAGTTTCATCAACGAATCTCTCTCCGTTTTTGTTAACAAATATGAATCCATCTCCAGCACCTGTTAAGTCTCTTCTACCACTAATGATAGTTTTGAATATGCTTAATTTATCCATTTTGTCCATAGCAATGTCGTGTTTTTCAAATACTGGAACAAAATCTCCAGTAGCTCCCATTTGGTTAGAAGTTGCTAAATTTTCAGCACCTGGTGCATACTTAGCTAATAACTCTTTATTGTGAGAGAATCCACCAGTTGCAACTATAACAGCATCAGCCTTTATGTCATAAGTTCCTTCTTTAGTTTCAACTTTAACTCCAATTGCTTTTCCATCTTCCATTATTAAGTCAAGACCTTTAGTTCCTGTTCTAACGTCAACTTCAAGCTCTTTAACCTTAGCTTCTAATCCATCTTGAACTTCTTCTCCAGCATAAGCATCAGCTTCAGCCATATGCCCTGTTGCACCATAGTTGTGGTTTAATTCAATTCCCATTCCTCTAAGCCATGCATCAACCTCATTAGCACCTTCGGCTTGAGCATATAAACGTTCTTCTGTATCCCAAGCAGATTTTTTCATCTCGTTAACGAACTCTTCAACAGTCGTCTCATTTCCATTAGCTAGTTGAGCTTCTGAATTTATCATATCAAAGAAGTTCATATCAAACTTTCCGTTACCACTTAATATATCTAATTTTTCAACTAATATAACATCCTTTACTCCATTTTCTTTAGCTTCGATTGCAGCAGAAAGACCAGCAGGACCTCCTCCTACGACTACTAATTGAGTTTTAACTTCTTCTAATTCTTTTTTCTCTACTGCAGGTCCTTGAGTCGTCATTGTTATTTTATCAAACTCTTTTCCAGCTTCTTTCATAGCTTCAGCAACTGCACTTTTAACAGCAAATGATGAGAAAGTAGCTCCTGATACACTATCAACTACTGGGCTTTGAGCCTCTATAATTCTCTCTTTTATAACTGGGAAAGCTCTTTTTATAACTGGTGAACTTTCGTGGTCAGCTACTAGTCTGATATCCTTAATAGTTTCTCCCTCAGTGTCAACTTCAACAGTTAACTCTCCACCGTAACCGTTTGCCTTTGCACTAAATGTTCCTGATTTTGCTTCATTAGATGAGCATCCTACAGCAAACACCATAGATGCAGCAAGTACTAAGCTTAATAATTTTAAATTCTTCATTTGAATTCCCCCTAAAATAATGCTCTTTTATGTAATCTTGTCCAACAATATAATATTTTTTATATTCATATAAATTAGAATACAATCTCTTTTCGAACTCATTGTAAGATAAATTTTTAACAAAGTCAATAATCTATTTTTTTAATTTCATTTTTCATCTGCCTATTTTTTTCAATTACAACTAAATCAATTCTTGTTTTACACCCATCCAAGCCCTATTTCTTTTGTATATTAGATGATTTTTCTAACTTTTTTATAAACTCACAGCTTTATTATTGATAAAATTATATCATTGTTTCATCTCAACTTTAGAAAAATCTTTTTAGTCAGCGATCTTTATTCTTCTATTAATCTATAATGCTATTTTTACTGTCATTACTCCATCTGAAAGGTTAACTATTCTTTTGCTTTCATTTGCAACATTAACATCATGGCTAATCATTATTATTGTATTTTCAGCTTCATTAAGCGTCTTGAAAAGCTCTAATATTTCTTTCCCTGTAGCAGAATCTAAGGCTCCAGTAGGCTCGTCAGCTAAAAGTAGTGCCGGCTTTGTAACTAACCCTTGCAATAGCAACTCTTTGCTGCTGACCTCCAGAGAGTTCATTAGGTTTATGCTCAATTCTATCCCAAAGACCAACGGTTCTGTTGATCCTTAATTTTAAAGGACTAACAACAGCTTCATTTTAAGTTCCTAGTTTTTAATCCACTGTATTATCATATATAAATCTATTTATTTCATTTCTATTGCTTAAGCCATTAAATTTTAGGTTGTATAATCTAGTTTTCCTACTTACATTATTAGATAATCAGTAATAGATTTAAAACCAATAATCATTCATCTCTTGTAGAAATTCCAGAGTCATAGGATATCCTGAGCTCTCCCCTAGAACTGTATCAACTCCGCAGTAAGGACAAATTGCCGTGCCTGTTATATCTGAACACCACTCTCCAATTTCCTTAGTTTCAAATATACTTAAGCAATAAAAACATCCACATACTTTATCTTCAGTAAGCTCCTCTTTATGATTTGAACTATATTTATGAGCATCAATATAATCTGTCATTTCAGACTCACTCCCTTATATAAATAATTACACTTAGCCATATTAATAAAACGATATTGCATTACAAATTCCACATTACCATAATTTGTATAAGTATCAATACTAAATCTATGTTTAATTTAAAAATATATGCCTAACTCCTTAATAAATAAAGAATTAGGCATATGATATCATAGTCTTATAAAATTTATTTGTACTTTAAAATACAGTAACTAAATGATTTCAAAAGTTTCCTAGAAAACTTTTAAGCCTGTCACTTTTAGGATTTTCAAATATATCTTTTGGATTTCCTTCTTCTATAACTATTCCATCTGCCATAAAAATTACTCTGTCTGCTACCTCTTTAGCAAACTTCATCTCATGGGTAACAATAATCATAGTTCTATGCTCTTTAGCTAGATTCCTTATTACACTTAGGACCTCTCCTACCAGCTCTGGATCTAAGGCTGAAGTTGGCTCATCAAAGAGAATTACCTCTGGATTAATTGCCATAGCTCTTGCTATAGAAACCCTTTGTTTTTGTCCACCAGAAAGAGTTTTAGGATATTCATCTTTCTTCTCATCCATATTAACCTTTTTAAGCATATCTATTGCCAGTTTCTCTGCATCCGCCTTCTGCTGCTTTCTAACTACAATTAAAGCTTCCGTTACATTTTCTAAAACTGTTTTGTTATTAAATAGATTATAGCTTTGAAAAACCATAGCTGACTGTTTTCTTAAGTTATTAATCTCACTTTTAGCAGCCTTTGATGCATTAATTGTTACATCTCCAACAACGATTTCTCCAGAAGTTGGAGTCTCTAGCCAGTTCAAACATCTTAAAAATGTAGATTTCCCTGAACCTGAAGGCCCTATAATTACTACTATTTCACCCTTTTTAACTTCTAAATTTACGTCCTTTAAAACTTCAAGTTTATTAAAGTTCTTTTTTAAATTTTTTACACTTATCATATCTTTACCCTCCTAGTACACAGATATCTTTCTTTCAACTAGCTTTTGTAAATAGTTAAATATACTAATTAATATCCAGTATACTATAGCTACTACTATATAACTTTCAAAGAATCTATAGCTAGCTGCAGCACTCATCTGAGCTCTCGCCAAAATCTCTGTAACCCCTAAGGTAAAGGCTAATGATGAACCCTTAACATTATCTACAAATATATTTCCTAAAGATGGTACTGCTATTCTAAAAGCTTGTGGAAGTACAACCCTAATCATTCCTTGAGCCTTAGTCATTCCCATAGATAGACAAGCTTCCATCTGACCGTTATCGATGGCATTTATAGCGGCTCTTAAAACTTCTGCAATATAAGCTGAAGCATTTAGGGCCAATCCCATATAAGCTGCTGTAAATGCTGTCATAGCCTTCATCGCAGGAAATATCTGCGGAAGTCCAAAGTATAGTAGAAATAGCTGTACTAGAAGTGGCGTTCCTCTAAAGAAGGAAACATGTACCTCCGCAAGCTGTCTTAGTACAGGAATATTAAATACCCTAATCATAGCAATAAGTATTCCTATAATTAATCCTATTATCATAGAAATAATAGACAGAAATAAAGTTGTTTTTAATCCCTGCCCAACTGCTCCTATAAGAGTTTTTAAGTAACTAGTAGAGCCACTTGATGTTACATCAGTATTAAGCCATTTTTCTGATATCTCAGCAAAGGTTCCATCAGCTCTCATATCAGCTAAGGCTTTATTTACTTGTTTAATCAGCTCTAAATTTTCCTCTGTCTTTTTAAAAGGAAATGCGTTTTCAATCTCTTCAATAGGTTCTCCAGCTAACTCTAAAGCTAATCCCTTTTCGTTTATAGTCACAAGGGCTGAAATCTTATCTATTACAACTCCATCTATTCTTCCAATTAAAAGGTCATTAAAGGCAGCATCTGTGCTTTGATAAGTAACCACATTAATCTCATCATTTTTATCCTGTGACCTAAGTATCTGCTCATAGTTACTTCCTAAATCTACCCCAACGGTTTTTCCTTTTAAATCCTCAAGTCCATTTACGTTCTTAGGATTTCCCTCTTCAACTATTATCTGTGCCCCACTGTAAACATAAGGATCTGCAAAATAATACTTTTCTAATCTTTCTGGAGTCACTGTAATTTGGTTTGAAATAGTATCTACCTTATCTGAATCTAATAGTCCAAAAAGACCACTAAAAGATGCTGTAGTAAACTCTACCTCACGACCTAATCTTCTCCCAATCTCCTTCCACACGTCTACATCAAAGCCTTCGACCTCATTCCCCGTAGAGAACGTAAAAGGATAATACGTTCCTGACATTGCTACCACGAGCTTTTCATTGCTATCCGCCTTAGCCTGTTGACAAGGAACTATGTTTATAAGACTAACCATCATAATCAGTATTACTAATATTCTTGATATGTTTTTTTTCTTCATTTGTTAATTCCCCCTTATTTCAGGACCTAATATCAATTCAGAATTGAGCTTCTACACTAAAATGATAATCATTCTCCTTTAGTAATTTATTATTTAAATATAACATTTTATATAATTGTGGTCAATAAAAATAGCTTACCCTATTATTTCTAATAAGATAAGCTACCTCCTTTAATTATTTAATCTTAAACTTTCCAACTCTTTCTCAGTCAAATGTCTCCATTTTCCTTCTTCTATTCCCTTTGAATCAATTGATAAAATTCTTACTCTCTCTAGTCTTGTTACAGTATAACCAAAGACTCTAGTCATTCTTCTAATTTGCCTATTTAATCCTTGAGTTAAAATTATTCTAAAAGTGTATTCATCAACCATAATTATTGTACAAGGTCTTGTTCTTACTCCTAAAATTTCAACTCCCTGTGACATCCCATAAAGAAACTCTGAACTAAGTGGATTATCTACTGTTACTACATATTCTTTTTCATAATGGTTGTCCGCTTCTAAAATTTTATTAGCTAACTCTCCGTCATTAGTCATTATAATTAAGCCTTGAGATTCCTTGTCCAACCGCCCTACTGGAAATATGTACTCTGGATACTTCATAAATTCGATGATATTATCCTGCACCTCTTTAGCCGCAGTACAAGTTATCCCTACGGGTTTATTAAGTGCAATATAAACTTTTCTTCGTTCTTTAATGGGCTCATTATCAATTAAAACATCATCCTCAAGCTCAACCCATTGTCCAGGAATACACAAAACACCATTAACCTTAACTCGTCCATCTTCAATTAATCTGCTAGCATCCTTTCTAGAACAAACCCCAAAATTACTAAGTAATTTATTAATCCTCATCTAAAGTTTCTCTCCTCTTTTGCTTATATATCCTAAAATTAATGAAGAAATCCCCAAAGGAATTTCCTCTATAATTCTCTATTCTAAATTAAATTTAGTATTCCTTCTCAAGAATAATTCTATCCCTGCATAAAATACCATTTTCCCAAATTTGTTCTTTGTAATTATTTAAGTAGAAATCTTTTTCAATAGTGCTAATTCTAAAACCAAATCTTTGATACAATCCAAGTTCTCTTAGAGAAGAATTACCTGTACCAATTATAAGCTTAGTGGCTCCTAATTGTTCCATCTTAGCGTCTACTGACTTAAGAAGACTTTTTGCAACGCCCTTTTGTTGACATCTTTCCTCTACAGCAAGATTTACAATTTCATAAGTAGTTTGTGTTCTTCTTATAAATACTATGATTCCGATAATAGCTGATTTTTTTCTTGCAACCATAACTCTGCTATCCTTAATATATGTATTTATACTTTTCAAAGATGGATCAGCCAGTAATAATAGATCCATTGGTGTATTAAGCGGGTTTATCTCATAAATATCTAGCTTTTCCTCATTAACAAAGCATTCTTCATCACATACGTTCATTTATTTTCCCCCAATTCATATATTCCACTATTCTCTGATGCCAAACTCCATTGTCATTATTCTTCATAATTCATCGCCACCTCAGTGGTATCCATTTTTGGTGACTATAGTTGTGGCCATATTTCTGACCAAACAGCTTCCATTATCCTTCTTACTCTATCAGCATAAGCATTTATAGTTATTACTGCATTTTTATTATTAGCTATGATGCAGTATTGACCATATTTCCCATCAGCTCTGTAGGAATCATGCTCCCCTCTCCAAAATTGATAACCATACCCTTGTCCCCAATCCCCTCTATTGTCAGAGTCAATCTGTTTTGAGGTTGCTTCATTTATCCATGTTTCTGAAAGAAGCTGCTTTCCTTCCCACATTCCCTTTTGAAGATATAGTTGTCCAAATCTACTTAACTCTAAAGTTGAAATTTCCATACCACCAGCTCCAAAAGTATATCCTTTAGGACACTTCTCCCAACTAGGTCTTTTAATTCCTAGTGGCTCAAATAGCCTTGGCATTAGATAATCAACTAAATCCATACCAGCCTTTTTTTGAATCATAACTCCAGCAATATAAGCTCCTACATTGCTGTAAACAAATCTCTCCCCTGGTTTTAGTGGAAAGCTTTGGTGAAGGCAATATTTTACCCAATCATCTTCTAAAAGCTCCTGTCTTGGTATTGTACCAAATTTATGCTCAGACATAAGATGACCGTTGAATTCTCCTGTTGCCATAACTAGTAAATCCCTTAATCTCAAGTTTTTAAGATTCACTGAAGGCCTCTCTGGAGCTTTCTCTGGAAAATAATCTATAACTCTATCATCTAAAGAAACTAATCTTTCCTGAACTGCAAAGCCTACAGCTGTAGATGTAAAGCTCTTTGATACCGAATACTGATTTCTAACCTTCTCCGGCTCACTATGATACTCCCCAACTCTCTCCCCATTTTGCAATATTATTACGCTATATATATTTGAATCTTTTGTTTCTCTTATAAAACCCTCAAGATTTATCTTCTTCATGTTGTTTATACCTCCTACTTATTAATTGCCTATGCTATTAATAAATATCATCTCTGCAATACTTAAAATCATCTGCAACTGTTCTATATAAATAATTATAGTCCAGTAAATTTCTTCTCAAAAGAAAGTAATCTCCAAAACTATGCCATCTACCAATTATATAGTTTACTTCCTTCTCTGTATACTCTCGTCCATGCTCAAACTTGGTGCTTAAATATCTTAGAACTTTCAACTTTTCTTCCTTATCGGATGGCCATGTCTTAATCACTCCATCATTTGCAATAAAACTTTCTAATCCTTGATTCCCCATGCTTTGTTGTTCACCAAACTTTGTCATATCTCCATCCCACTTTCTATTTATTAAGTCTATAAATAAAATATCTCTTGATGATGTAGCCATAATGCATTTTATATAAATAATTATATAATGTAATCGATTAAGAAACAATATTTTCTTACAATATATGTTACCTTTTAACAAATATTTTGAATGATAACAGTTCTCCACACTCTTCTTTAGTATACTTTACCTATTTTTCACACTTTCTTTATTTGCTTTTATATTTTCATTTCTTAAAGCATTTTTATACCCATATCAAAATTATCTATCTTATGGATTGGAATTTCATCCTGTATCTCGTATTCACTCAAATACTCTAAATCTAGTAACACATAAAGCCATATCCCTTCTTCATCATATGACATATCACATAAAACATAAGTTTTTTCATCTAGTTCATTACCATTAACACTAATTACCTTTCCTCGAATACTCATTCCCTTATAAATAAACTCATATATGCACCCCGTATTAATTCCCTCAACTATACAACTTTCATAGACATTATATCCATCCGTGACTAGCTCCTTTTGATATTGCATCTCCCACTTTACATCTATATGTTTATAATCCTTTTTAATGGGAATTTCATTTATTATATATATTTTATCTATACCATCAATGTGAATACCCTTTACAACTGCAGATCTATCATCATGATAGCTAATGTCCACATATATTACATCATCCTTTACACCTACAATGTTTCCAATTATCTCAATTCCTTCGAAAATGATAAACTTATACACTCTCCTAAACTTCAAATTATCTAAGGATACTTCTTTCATATAAGTTCCCCCCACTCTTCTTATCGTTCTGTTAAGTTATATGAACATTGCACTTAACTCT
>DALZNT010000005.1:0-79869 GCA_032005505.1 Clostridium sp.
ATTTTATTTCATAAATTTAACACTCTATAAAATATTTATGTTTATTGTATACTTCATTGCAAGCTTTCTCCCTTGCATTAGGCTAATGAGTCTCCCCTGCATTAAACTCCTTTAAAAGTTTTTTTAGTGCTCTTTTCTCTATTCTTGAGACATATGACCTAGATATGCCAAGTATTTCAGCTATTTCTCTTTGAGTTTTAGGCTTCCCATCAATCAATCCATACCTCATTTGTAGAATCTTTCTCTCCCTTTCCTGAAGCGCAGTTTCTAAAACAAAATACAGCTTTTTCACCTGTATTTTTTTCTCAACAGCATCTAAAATAGAATCCTTATCACTACTTAGTATATCCATTAAAGATATCTCATTACCCTCTTTATCCAATCCAATTGGATCATGTAAATATACCTCTCCCTTTGTTTTCTTATTGTTTCTAATAAGCATAAGTATTTCATTTTCAATGCACCTAGCTGCATATGTGGCTAACCTTGTACCTTTGTCCATATTATATGAATCAATGGCCTTAATCAATCCTACTGTACCTATAGATATTAAATCATCTACTTCTTTTCCTGGAAAAGTATACTTCTTAACTATATGTGCCACTAACCTTAAATTTCTTTCTACCAAAACTCCCTTAGCCTCAGGATCTCCATCCTTAAGCCTTTGCAAGCACTCTTTTTCCTCCTCCTCAGTAAGTGGTTGTGGGAATGAATTATTCCCTGAAACATATCCAGTCAGTAAAGCATATTCGCTAATTATATTTAACAGCCAACTTAAGCAAAACATTTATGCTCCCCCTAATAATGCTTACTAATATAATATGTTTCAAAATGTAAAAAAGTGCTCTTATAGTTTAACTTTTTCTATATTTATTTTCTTCGAATCTGTCATATTTTATATGCAATTAATTTTTCCTTCTTCCACAAGATCTTATTAACCTAGAAGTTCACCCACTAATAGTTTTTCAACAATGTTCTTGAACACAGAGCATGCAACTCTACTCTCCCCTGATATATCCTCACTTTGAGGTACGAAAACCACCATAGAATAGTATTTCCCTTTATGTTCAAAAAAACCTATAAACCAGCCATCAGAAAGGTCTTTTTCACCATCACTATATTCTGTTGTTCCAGTCTTACCGCCTACTTCTACACCTTGAATTCTAGCATTACTTCCTGTTCCTAAATCTGCATTTACAACAGCTAACATTCCTTCTTTTATAACCTTTGAGGTATATTCACTTAGAACTTGATTCTTTTCACTCTGAAAAGTTTCCACTATTTCTCCACTATTTTTCGTTATTGAATCTAGTATTATCGGCTTAACATAAGTACCTCCATTAACTACTGTATTCGCAATTGCTAATGCTGCTAAAGGAGTAGTTCGAACTGTCTGTCCGATGGAGGTAAGAGTTACAATATTGATATTCGGCTCATCCCCATAGCCTTCTATAGTCCCTTTTGCTTCATTTTCTAAACCCAAAACTTCATCAAAAAGTCCTTGGGCTTTCGCCATATCGTATATGTTATCTACACCTACCTCAACTCCAATTTGGGCAAAAGCTTCATTGGAGGATGCAATATAAGCTTCTTGTATTGTATATTCATCCAGTTTCTCTATACTTCTAGGAAAAATCCTATCCTTTATTTCAAAGATTTTACTCTCATCTACAGAGTTGTTTTCTAACGCAGCCTCATAAACAATAGTTTTAAAAGTAGAACCTAATAGATATCCATCACTTCTAGTTACTCCGATATTAGGATTTGATTCCCAATCATCCTTTTGTGACATGGCTAATATTTTCCCACTATCACTTTCCATAAGAATTGCACCAATTTGATTGTAATCCTTAAATGCTTCATCTTTTAATGTTTCTTCTACTGATTCTTGAACTCTCTTATTAAGGGTAGTTGCCACATTATTATTTGCATCATTGGTTACTATACCTTCCGATACTATATTTTCACTAACATCTTTTTCAAATCTTATTTTTTCTTTATAGTTATCTTTAACATATTCATAGATATCTCTTTCTAATGTTCCTTCATCTTTTAAAACTTTATTATCAGAATACTTAACTGAAGTGGATAAAATATTTTTTATGTTCCAATTTTGTACTTTGTCATAATCACGGTATTCATAAGCATAAATTCCTTTTATATTTTTAAGTTCTTTTATCTTATCAAAGGTTTCTTTATCTACTTCATACTTATGATTGCCCTTGTCCATTTCACTTTGCAGAAGTGAAATATCATAATCTTTATCATAATCTCTTAATATATAAAGAACATTTCTCATTGGTATAAATGAACTATCATCATTTAATGTATAGAAAGTCATAGGATCTATTACCACATAATACCTAGAAACATAATTAAATAAATTCTCACCTCTGTTATCAAGAAGCTGAAATGTCAAATTATCAGTGTATTCCTCATAATAATATTGATTATTTGCTGATACTGCTAAAGATGGGCCTTCCGTTAGCTGCAAATAAGCGAGCCTTATTGATAAAAATATAAATGCAATCATAATAATTCCAAACGATATATAATTCCTTCTTTTAATATGATTTTTAAACTCTTTCCCATTATTAAAATTCATAAAAAAACACCTCCTTTAGTTCATTTTTGACTAAAGAAAGGTGTTTCATACATTTTATTCTTCTCTTGCTAATATTTGATGAATATTACCTTTTATTACATCGATGGCAACTCTATTGTGTCCACCTTCTGGTATAATAATATCTGCAAATTTCTTTGTATTCTCAGTAAATTGCTCGTGCATTTGCTTAACTACACCAAGGTATTGATTTATAACAGTATCCATAGTTCTGCCTCTTTCATTAATATCTCTAACAAGTCTTCTTATAAATCTAACATCAGCATCAGTATCAACATAAATTTTTATCTCTAACAAATCTCTTAGAGATTCATCTTCAAGTACAAGAATTCCCTCTACAATGATTATTTCTCTAGGCTCTACAGTTATAGTTTCAGTCTTTCTATTATGAACTTCAAAGTCATATTGTGGCTTTTCAATAGCTTCTCCATTAATTAGACTCTTTAAATGTTTAACTAATAACTCAGTATCGAAGGCATAAGGATGATCATAGTTTGTTTTAACTCTGTCCTCCATAGTTAAATGACTTTGATCTTTATAATAACAATCTTGCTCTATCATAGCTATGCAATTCTTATCGAAGCTTGTGCATATCTCCTTTGCAATGGTACTCTTCCCAGATCCAGTACCCCCTGTTATCCCGATTATAACTGGACGTTTCATTAAACTTCCTCCTTAGCCTTAATTAAAATATCATTTTCTTCTAGCTCTGCTTCAACCTTTGCAGTATAAATCATCTTAGCACTAGGTGCTGTCGGAATCTTATTTCCTTTTTCATCGTGTAGGTCATTTAAAGTTACCTCAGCATTAGGTCCTACTGGTCTTAAAACTTCAACTCTATCCCCTTCAACGATTTTATTTTTATGTTCTATAGTTACAACTCCTGTCTCTTTATCAAAAGACTTAACAACTCCAATTACATCATAATTTCTTATATAATTTGAACTCTCTTGGATTTGCTTATTTTCTTCATTTAAATAGAAACCTGTGTAATATTGTCTATGGCTAGGCTTATTTAAGTCCTCTAACCATTTAGGGTTAAATTTATAATCCTCAGGTGACTTCATATACTCATCAATAGCTTCTCTATAAGCCTTAACTACGCTTGCTACGTAGTAAACACTCTTCATTCTTCCTTCAATCTTGAAAGAAAGGGCTCCGGTGCTCATAAGCTCTGGAATATATTCTATCATACATAAGTCCTTAGAGTTCATTATGTAACTGCCTCTATCATCCTCTATTACTGGATAATATTCACCTTCACGCTTTTCTTCTACTAAGCTGTACTTATATCTGCATGGTTGAGCACAAGAACCTCTATTAGCGTCTCTTCCCACCATGTAGTTTGATATAACACATCTTCCTGAATAAGCCATACACATTGAACCATGAACGAAGATTTCTAAATCCATAGTTTCAGGTATTTTATTTTGAACCTTAGTAATTTCTTCTAAGGATAATTCTCTCGCTAAAACAACTCTTTTAACACCCATTTTATGCCAGAATTCACATGTCTTCCAGTTTACAGTGTTAGCTTGAGTACTTAAGTGTATCTCCATATTTGGTACAGTTTCTTTTGCTATCATTATTATTCCTGGATCAGAAACTATAATAGCGTCAACCCCTGATTCATCAAGCTCTATAAGATAGTCCTCAAGACCTTCTAAATCCTCATTGTGTGGGAATACATTTAATGTAACATAAAGTTTCTTCCCTCTAGAATGAGCAAACTCTACCCCTTCTATTAATTGTTCGTTTGTAAAGTTATCTGCAAAAGCTCTAAGGTTAAGCTTGCTTCCTCCTATATAAACTGCATCTGCTCCAAAGTTTATAGCAGCTTTAAGCTTTTCTAAATTACCTGCTGGTGCTAGTAGTTCCGGTCTCTTCATTTTTATTCCTCCTAACTGTTAATGCTATTCCATCTCCCATTGGTAGTACTGTTGTAAGTAAGCTTTCGTCCTGGGATACAGTCTCCATATAATTTTTCATTCTCTTAACAATGGTTATCTTTCTTCTTATCATAAGATCCTTACAAGCAACCATTCCCCTAAATAAAACATTATCAGCTATGATCATTCCATCTTTTGCTAACATTCTTATGCAATGTGGTAAGAAGTGACTGTAGTGACCCTTTCCTGCATCCATAAAAATTAAATCATATTCATCATTTAAAGTTTCAAGTATCTCTAAACACTCTCCATGAAGGATAGTAATTCTATCACTAAGCCCTGCATTTTTTATATTTTCTGTTGCATATTCCACCATTTTGTCATCTCGCTCAATAGTAGTAATTTCAACATTATTTCCTGCTGCTAATTCCATTAATATGGATGAATACCCTATGGCTGTGCCCAGCTCTAATATCTTCTTAGGTTTTTTTACATTAACCATAAATTCAAGCAATCTAGCCGTTTCTTTTTGCACTATTGGTACTCCATTTTTTTCTGCAAACACTTCTAATTCTTTTAATATTCCCTTTGAGTCACCTATAAGTTCTCTAAGGTATTTTTCCATATAATCATAGGTAATACCGCTCATATTTACCTCCACTTAACATATATATAATCTCAGTATAAAGTTATAAGCCCAAAACTTTTGAGCTTATAACCTATTTATTTAATTTAGTATCCTAATTCTTTCATTTTATCCAAATGTTCTTGGTAAGTCTTTGTAAAATAATGATGTATATCATCTTCTCCCAGAACGTAGAATAAAAAATCAGTATCTGCTGGATTCATTGCAGCTTTTATGGACTCTAATCCCGGACTGCATATAGGTCCCACTGGTAAATCATAATTTCTATAGGTATTATAGGGCGAGTCTATTTCTAAATGCTTATTTAGAACAGTATCAACGTGTTCACCTAAGGCATAGATAACTGTAGCATCAATTTGAAGCATCATACCTTGTGTTATCCTGTTATTTATAACAGAAGCAACTATACTTCTTTCATCGTCAGCTCTAGTTTCACCTTCAATGATAGATGCCATGGTTACATACTTATAGATATCTTCCTTATTTCCAATAATACTAACAACTCTTTGCTCAAATACATCAAGCATAGCCTTAATAACTTGGTCAGGAGATACATCTACGTTGAATTTATATGTATCTGGGAATAAGAATCCCTCCAAGTTATACCTTCTTTCATTTGATTCAGGAATATAACCTGGAACTGGATATGCTTTTACAGCTTCAATAAATTCATCCTTTGTAAACAAACCTTTGCTTTCAAACAGCTCAGCCATTTTTTCAATATCATAGCCCTCTGGAATTGTTACAGATACTGTACTTCCATCTGGCTCCTCCTCTAAAATAGCAACCATTTCCTCTAAAGAAGAGTCAGCCGGCACCTCAAATGTTCCTGGTAAAATATTGGCTGGTGTACCCTTTAGTCTCATATATATATTCATACATACTCTGCTTTTAAGGGTACCTTCTTCATCAAGATTATCTATTACCTTATATAATGAATCTCCTTCATTTACCACTACCGTTACTTCCCCTTTGCCTTTTAAAGGTTTCTTTGTAGCGTAACCATAATATAAAATCGATGAAACAATTGCGAGAATTAATAGACCTGCTATTGTTCCTCCAATTATTCCTAATACCTTCTTCATACTACACCCCCATGATATCCACACTTAATTATTTCTTTGAAGCAGCAGCTCTTTTTCTCATTGTTGGATCTAAGATTTTCTTTCTAAGTCTGATTGTCTTAGGCGTAACCTCAACAAGCTCATCTGAACCTATAAATTCAATACATTGCTCAAGTGACATTGGAGCTACTGGTATTAATTTTAGTGCATCATCTGCTCCTGAAGATCTTGTGTTTGAAAGATGTTTCTTCTTACATACGTTAACTTCGATATCACCGCTTCTAGAACACTCTCCACAAACCATTCCTGCATATACTGGAACTCCAGGTCCGATGAATAGCTTTCCTCTTTCTTGTGCGTTGAATAGACCGTATCCTATAGATTCTCCAGCTTCAAATACAACTAATGAACCTCTACTTCTTTCAACTATATCACCCTTATATTTCTCATAACCATCTAAAACGTGATTCATTATTCCGTTTCCTCTAGTTTCAGTCATGAATTCATTTCTAAGACCAATTAATCCTCTTGAAGGAACCTTGAACTCAAGTCTTGTATATCCATTAACTGCACTAGTCATGTTTATCATTTCAGCTTTTCTAGGTCCCATTTTCTCCATAACAACACCCATGTACTCTTCTGGTACGTCCATTGTTAAGTTCTCGATTGGCTCTAGAAGTTCACCGTTTTCGTGCTTGTATATAACTGTTGGTTTAGAAACCTGGAACTCGTATCCTTCTCTTCTCATTGTTTCTATAAGAATTGAAAGGTGAAGTTCTCCTCTTCCACTAACTTTAAATGAGTCTGCAGAATCTGTTTCTTCAACTCTTAAACTTACGTTAGTTTCAAGCTCTTTCATAAGTCTGTCTCTTAAGTGTCGTGATGTAACGAAGTCTCCATCTTGACCTGCAAATGGTGAGTTGTTAACAATAAAGTTCATGTTTAGAGTTGGCTCGTCAATTTCTACGAATGGAAGAGCTTCTGGATTTGCAGCATCTGCTATAGTTTCTCCAATGTGAACAGCTGGAATTCCTGATATAGCGATGATATCTCCAAGTCTAGCTTCTTCTACTTCAACTCTCTTTAATCCGTCATAAGTATAAACGTTAGATACTTTTACCATTTTCTTAGTTCCATCTTTAGCTATTTGTGCTACAGCTTGGTTCTTTCTGATAACTCCTCTTTCGATTTTACCTATTCCTATTTTACCTACATACTCATTATAATCTAATGAAGTTACAAGCATTTGTAATGGCTCGTCTATATATCCCTTTGGTGGTTGAACAGTTTCAATTATAGCTTCGAATAGTGGTATCATATCCACTGGCTCATCATCTAAATCAGCAGTTGCAACACCGTTTCTAGCAGATGCATAAATTACTTTGAAGTCTAACTGCTCATCATTAGCACCTAGTTCTACGAATAAGTCAAATATCTCATCGATAACTGCTTCTGGTCTAGCATCTTTTCTGTCTATTTTGTTAATAACAACCATTGGCTCTAATCCAAGCTCAAGAGCTTTTTTAAGAACGAACTTAGTTTGAGGCATAGCACCTTCGTATGCATCAACAACAAGAAGAACGCAGTCTACCATTTTAAGTACACGTTCAACCTCTCCACCGAAGTCCGCGTGTCCTGGAGTATCGATAATGTTAATCTTTACGTCATTATACATTACTGCAGTGTTTTTAGAAAGGATAGTAATTCCTCTTTCTCTCTCAAGGTCGTTAGAGTCCATTACTCTCTCTTCTACAGCTTCATTCTCTCTGAAGACCTTACTTTGTCTTAATAGGGCATCAACTAGTGTAGTCTTACCGTGGTCAACGTGGGCTATAATAGCGATATTTCTGATGTCTTCTCTTGTATATAAATTCATATTTTTCCTCCAAAATTTTATTTGTCTTATTTAATTACAAAATAAAATTGGATACTTAAGTATCCAATTCAAATCAACTATTTAATTCTAATATTATGTCGGTAAAAAGTCAATGTAAATAAAATGTTATTCACTTCCAACATAGAATAGATTTAACATTAATTCCTATTTGTTGAATACAGGAGCATAACTCCTTGGCTACCTTATTACAATATTCCTAACTATATAACTTAAGTTTTTGTAGTGTTACTCCATTTATATATTAAGCCCCAAGCTCCAGGATTGTATTCCACCTGAAGCTTAAAACTTTAATTTTCTATTAGATTTTACTTCTTAAACTTCCATAATTATAGGTAATATCATTGGACGCCTTTTAGTTTTTTCGTACAGATAAACTCTAAGCGCTTCTCTAATACTTGATTTTATAGTCGGCCATTCAGTAATTTTCTTTTCTTCACACTCTACTAGTGCTGCTCTTACTACTTCTCTAGCTTTATCCATTAAATCCTCAGACTCTCTAACATATACGAAACCTCTAGATATGATATCTGGTCCTGCTATAACAGTTCCTGTACCCTTACCCATTGTAACTACAACTGTTAAAATACCATCTTGGGATAGATGTTTTCTATCTCTTAGAACTATATTTCCAACGTCTCCAACCCCTAGTCCATCTACGAATATTTGACCTGAAACTACAGTTCCAGCTTTTCTTATAGATGATCTATTGACTTCTATAACGTCTCCAATTTCTCCAATGTACACATTTTTCTCTGGAAGACCTAACTTAACTGCTAGTTCTCCATGTTGTTTTAAATGTCTGTACTCACCGTGAACCGGCATAAAGAATCTTGGTTTTACTAAAGTATGCATAAGTTTAAGCTCTTCTTGATAAGCATGACCTGAAACGTGAACATCCGCTAACGATTCATAAATTACATCTGCACCTTTTCTGAAAAGTTGATTGATAACCTTAGATACCAATTTTTCATTTCCTGGAATTGGTGTAGCTGAAATTATAACTAGGTCACCCTCTTTGATGTTAACCTTTTTATGCTCTGATGCAGCCATTCTAGATAGAGCAGCCATTGGCTCGCCTTGACTTCCAGTGGTTATCATAACTATCTCGTCGTCTCTATACTTATTTATTGCATCAATGCTGATTAGTGCATCTTCATCTATAGTAATGTATCCTAGTTCTATAGCTACTGCTATAATATTTTCCATACTTCTACCAGAAAGTGCAACCTTTCTGCCATAGTTTCTAGCTGCAGTAATTATTTGTTGAACCCTATGAATATTAGATGCAAAGGTAGCAACTATTACTCTTCCTTTTGCGCGGTGGAAAATTTTCTCAAAACTTTCCCCAACTATGCTTTCAGACATACTATATCCTGGTCTTTCAACATTAGTACTATCAGCTAGAAGCAATGTAACACCTTTCTTCCCTAATTCAGCAAATCTTGCTAAATCAGCTACCTTACCGTCTATAGGTGTAAAGTCAATTTTGAAATCTCCGGTGTGAAGTACAACTCCTAATGGTGTGTGTACAGCTATTGCCACAGAGTCTGCGATACTATGGTTAGTTTTGATAAATTCTACAGATACATTATTTAATTTTATTATATCTTTAGCTTTAACTTCTCTTAAATCTACTACTCCTAGTAATGCATGCTCTCTTAATTTACTTTCTACAATCCCTAGTGTAAGTTTTGTCCCATAGATGGGTACGTTGATTTGTTTTAGAACATATGGAAGTGCTCCAATATGGTCTTCGTGAGCATGGGTTAAAAATATCCCAGTTACTCTATCAACATTTTTAACAAGGTAGGTTATATCTGGTATAACTACATCAATTCCCAACATTTCATCATCCGGGAATTTAAGTCCACAATCAATGACAACTATGTCGTCCTTGTATTCTATAGCCGTAAGATTTTTTCCTATCTCATTTAATCCACCTAGTGGAATTATTTTGATTTTATCTTTTTCTTTTTTCAAAATTCTACCCTCCTTTTTTCAATTATTACTTTATCTTCATATTAACTCATAATACGAAAAATAAAGCCCACTTTCCCTCTACCAATAAGATATTCAATTTAGCAAATTTAAACACCAAATTAAATTCTCTTGGTTATAGGTTGTTATATAAATATCTTCTCATTTTAATGTGAAGAACAATTATCACATATTCCATAAAACTTTAAGCTATGATTTCTTATCTTAAAGTTATATTTTCTTTCTATTACTTGTTCTAACTCCTCTAAAAGATCACCTTCGACCTCAATGACTGCGCCACAATTTTGACATACTAAATGATGATGCTGATGAGTTTCTTCATCATCAGAAAGCTCATATCTGCTACATCCATCATCTAAGTCTAGCTTGCATACTACGCCCATTTCTTCAAGTAACTGAACTGTTCTATAAACAGTTGCGAGTCCAATTTCTGGACAGTTGACCTTTACAAGGTCATATATTTCTTCTGCTGTAAGGTGGCTACCTTCATTTTTAATAATTTCATCTAGTATAGATCTTCTTTGAGGTGTTAATTTATAACCTTTTTCCTTCAAAGAAAGTTTCAGGTTTTCTATTTTTTCTTTAGACATAAATTACAACCCCTTTCTAACTACGGTGAAATATAAAATATATTATTCTATAAGTCCCTCTTCATATAAAGCTTCAAAAGCTTCATTAACCATGTTGAACTCTTCATCATCTTCAACAGTAGCAAAGTATTCTTCACCTGATTCATCTAATACAACCTTAAGTGCTAATGCATCTTCACCATTATCTTCTACTGGAGCTACTATAAAATATTCTGCTCCCTCGATTTCTAACTTTGTTATAACTTCAAATTCTACATCTTTTCCCTCTTCATCAGTAAGTGTTATGTTTTCAAATAAATTATCCATAATTTTTTCCTCCTTAATTGTATAATATTTTTCTATAAACGACCACATATTACGCGGTTTTTATTTCCATTTAGTCTCCATCATACTCTATGTATTACATGTATAATATTACTTTTTAAAGCTCTGAAATATTACTTGCTAATTCTATCTAAATACCCTTGAAGGATATATGTTGCTGCAATTTTGTCAACTAATCCTTTTCTTTTCTTTCTAGACATATCAGCTTCAATCATTACTCTATGAGCAGCAATTGTAGTAAGTCTTTCATCCCAAAACTTAATTTCTATATCTACATGTTCACTTAAATCAGCACAAAACTTCTGAACCTTTTCAGCCTGTTCTCCAATAGTACCATTCATATTTTTAGGTAATCCTGAAATAATAGTTTCCACCTGATATTCATTACAAATTTCTTTTATTTTTTCAATATCCATCTCTAAACTTTTACGTCTAATAGTTGTTATACCTTGTGCTGTAAAACCTAGTGGATCACTGATAGCAACTCCAATAGTTCTATCTCCCACATCTAATCCAAGTATTCTCATTTAATTCTCCTTAATATGATTATTCTCTTAATCACATTCATATTTTACAGTTAATCACACAAAAATGGTGAGTTATTACAACACCTAAATCTAGAATTTATTTCTTATTATGTGTAACTTTAAAATAAAAATGCCTATATAGGCATTTTTATTTTATTTCTAGATAAGATTTTAAAACTTCTTCTAATATATCGTCTCTCTCTAGTTTACTTACTAATGCTCTTGCTCCGTTATAATTGGTTATATAAGTTGGGTCACCAGATATAAGATATCCAACTAACTGATTTACTGGATTATAGCCTTTTTCAATAAGGGCATTATATACATCAGTTAAAATAACTTTTGTCATGTCCTTCTTATCCTTCATCACATCAAACTGAACTGTATTTTCTCTATCCATTTAATCACCCTCTTAACCTTACTTTTTTTATATTATACCATTAACGCAGGCAAAAAGTATACTATTTTACTAAACTTTCTATTATACTTCCTACTTTAGAAATTGCTTCATCTAGTTTTTCTGGTAGCTTTCCTCCAGCTTGAGCCATATCCGGTCTACCACCACCGCCACCGCCAGCGATGATTGCAACTTCTTTAACTATTTTACCTGCATGAGCTCCTTTAGCTACAGCTTCTTTAGTCACCATTACAACGAACTGCACTCTTCCAGATACTCTACTTCCAAGAACTACAACACCCTCAGAAATTTTATTTCTAAGCTTATCACAAAGATTTCTTAGTGCATCTCCTTCAATATCATCAAGAGCTGCTACTACAACCTTAATTCCATTAACCTCCATAGCATTTGCAAGAATTTCATCTTCAACACCACTAGTTAACTTTTCCTTTAAGCTTTGAATTTCCTTTTCTTTTTCTTTAAGAGTTGCTAATAATCCTACTACCTTATTTAATAAATCTTTTTCTCCACATTTTAAAGCTCCTGATACTTCTTTAATAAGATCTTCCTTCTCATTTACATAGCTCTCAGACTTCATTCCTGTGATAGCTTCAATTCTTCTAACTCCTGCTGCTACTCCAGTTTCACTAAGAATTTTAAATAATCCTATTTCTCCAGAGTTATTAACGTGAGTTCCTCCACAAAGTTCTTTGCTGTAATTTCCTACTGATACAACTCTAACATCTTCCTTATATTTATCATCAAATAGAGCCACTGCACCATTAGCTTTAGCTTCATCTATAGACATAACTACTGTGTTAACATCATAAGCCTTAAGAATTTCTTCATTTAACATTTTTTCAACTTCTTTAAGTTGTTCTGCAGTCATTGCAGAGAAGTGAGTGAAGTCAAATCTTAATCTATCTCCATCCACATAAGATCCTGCCTGGTTTACGTGATCTCCTAGAATCTCCTTTAAAGCTTCATGTAACATATGTGTTGCTGTGTGATTTCTACATATATTCCCTCTCAATGTAGCATCCACAGTTAACTTTACAGTATCTTCAGCTTTAAGTTGACCTTTAATTCCCTCTACAAAATGTAAAACATGACCTCTAGTACTCTTTTTACAATCGTAAACTTTTCCTTCGAAATTAGAATTTTTAATTGTTCCTACGTCTCCAACTTGCCCTCCCATTTCTGCATAGAAAGGTGTATTCTCAGTAACAACAACAAATCTTTGTCCCTCGATGGCTTCATCTACAAATTCATTTTCACTTATCATAGAAACTACCTTGCTCTCACATGAAATAGTCTCATATCCTAAGAATTCTGTAGTTATTTCCATTGGTATATTGTTTAAAGCACCTTCATCATTACCCATGTAATTTGAAGTTCCCCTTGCAGCTCTTGCAGTGTTTCTTTGATTTTCCATCTCTTTATGGAATCCATCAAAGTCAATGTTCATATCTTTTTCTTCAAGTAATTCCTCTGTAAGCTCTACTGGGAATCCAAAAGTATCGTAAAGTTTAAATGCTTTTTCTCCACTTAAAGTATTCTCTTTAGAGTCCTTTATTTCATCTATATACCCTTTTAGGATCTCCATGCCTTGATCAATAGTTTCAGCAAATCTTTGCTCCTCAAGTGATATTACTTTTTTAATGTAATCTTTCTTTTCTTCAAGTTCTGGATAAGCTGACTTAGAACACTCAATAACTACATCGCAAAGCTTGTTTAAGAAAGTTCCTTCTATACCTAAAACTCTTCCATGTCTAGCAGCTCTTCTAAGAAGTCTTCTTAAAACGTATCCTCTGCCTTCATTTGATGGTAAAATTCCATCGCCTATCATGAAAGTAACGCTTCTAATGTGGTCAGTTATAATTCTAATAGATACATCTAAATCTTTGCTACTACCATAAGTTGTTCCTGAAATTCTACAGATTTCATCTATAATGTTTCTCATAGTATCTACTTCAAAAATATTCTCTACCCCTTGCATTATTGTAGCTATTCTTTCAAGTCCCATTCCAGTATCTATATTAGTGCTTGCTAATTTTTCATAATTTCCTTTTCCATCACCTTCAAATTGAGTAAATACAAGGTTCCAGAACTCTATAACTCTGTCTGCATCTCCAGCTTCAACAAACTCTTCAGCAGTTTTAATTTGTGGAAGATCTGATCGTCTATCGTAGTGAATCTCTGTACAAGGACCACATGGACCAGCACCATGCTCCCAAAAGTTATCTTCTTTACCTAATCTAAATATTCTTGATGGATCAACATCTGTTTTAGAAGTCCAGATATCATATGCTTCATCATCTTCAAGATAAATAGTTACATATAATTTATCTTTTGGAATTCCTAGCACTTCAGTGATATACTCCCAAGCCCATACTATAATCTCATTCTTGAAATAATCTCCAAAAGAAAAATTTCCTAACATTTCAAAAAAGGTACCGTGTCTTGACGTTTTTCCAACGTTCTCGATATCCCCTGTTCTTATACATTTTTGACAAGTAGTTATTCTTTTATTCGGTGGGGTTTGAATCCCTGTGAAATATGGCTTTAATGGTGCCATACCTGCATTTATAAGTAATAAACTCTTATCATTCTTTGGAACTAATGGAAAGCTTCCTAATACTAAGTGTTCCTTTCCTTCGAAAAACTTTAAATAACTTTCTCTAATTTCATTTAAACCCATGTTCTTCATGTGTGTACTCCTCCTAATTATTTCTATAACTTAAGTTTTTTATTCATTCGAGTTAAAAAACCTATTTTTACCAAAAACATATAAAAAAAACCTTCACCCCAAAACAAAGGGACGAAAGTTTATCCGCGTTACCACCCTAATTATATTAACCAAAGCTAATATCTCTTAATTTACCACAGCTCAAAGATAGCTTCATTATGTTTCACCAAAAGTTTTCACCAACCACTTTCTCTCTGCAGGCTTCTCACAACTACTCATTCTTGTCATTGCTTAATATTTATTTAAGGCAACTCATTCTCATATGTATTCGAATAAGTGCTCTACTGAGCAAGTTCGAATAACTAAATCACAGATTTAGATTCTCACTTATAAGATAAATTATATGTATGATTTTTCAGAATGTCAATGACTGAGTTTTAAAATAAATAATATTCTACCTCTTCTACTGCAATCTTCAGCATTACCCATATAGGTATTACTAAAATCATACCCACTATTCCTCCTACACTTCCTCCTATTATAAGTAACAAAAGGATTGTTACTGGATGTGAATCCACAGTTTCTCCCACTATCTTAGGAGAAATTATATCCCCTTCTAATTGCTGAATTGCAAATAGAAGAATAGCCACCATAAGTGCCTTTTTTGAAGATATTACCAAGGAAATTAATATAATAGGTACAGCTCCAATGATAGGTCCAAAATAAGGTATTATATTAAAAATTGCATTAACTAGTGAAAGAACAAAGGCATACTTAACACCACAAATTGTTAAAGCTATAAATGTTAATACACCTATGATACCACAAAGTTCAAACTGGGTTATGATATATCTTTCCATCACCTTATCTATATGTCTTAAAGCCCTTTTAATTGCATATTTATTGTTAATAGGCAAATACTTCATTATTCCTCTAGAAATACTTTCTCCATCACTTAAAAAGAAATATATAATCACAGGCATAGTAAACATTAGAAATATATCGTCACTTATAGCTATTACCTCTTCAACAAACCGCTCTGCTAAAGTTACAAGTACGACCTGTATTTTGTCTGTGAAATTCCCCATAATATCTTTCATGAAAGAACTTTCTGAGGCATGAATCAAATCTCTAGTAACTTCTTCATAATATCCTTGAATTCTTTCCAGAATATCAACAAATGTAGACCCCTCATTATAAATCCAAGGAACCAGCACCGCTACCACTATTAAAACAAAGGCTACAATAGTTAATATAATTACTATAGCACTAATCTTCCTATTTATTCCACGATCCTGAAGAACCTTCTGAAAAGGCCTCATGCTATAACTTATAATAAAAGACATTACTAAAAGTCCTGTAAGTTGTTTGAAAATAGGATATCTATTCACTAAAAATATTCCAACTATCAATGCTAAAATAACAAGACTCAATCTGGTAATTAACTTCATGTTTAGTTTAAATTTTTTCATAATATGTATCCCTATAAGGATTTTTTCTGCTTCCCACCGTTGGTAAACACTCCATGGAAATCCTTCCGTCTTCTCCAGAATAAAAAATGTATTCTTCTCCAATTATTAACTCTTTGGGAAGAAATATTCGTCTACTCTTAAACATACTCCATAAATTATAATCTCTTACTGAAATCCCTTTAATTTTATAATCTTCAGCATCAAATACTATTTCACTTACAAGTCCTAATATATTTGAATATTTGTCCACAACGTGCATATTCATTACATTTGATAACTCCAAATATTTTTCTTTCACCACATCTCTCACAATTAATTGAGATTTATGATAAATCACATCCTCCTTTAGTACATTAAACCCTTTTCTCATTAACTTATATGGATTAATTTTGAATCCTACCACTTCACATTTTTCAAAATCTACAAGTAAGTCCTTTATATATCCTATTTTCTCGCCATTTATATTCAGCACATCCATGTATATATAATCCCTACTTTTAGCCATAATTCAAACACCTTCCTAAGAAAATTATAACTCTATCCTTACCCTTTTTTCTTAAGATTATACTAAGGACAGGATACTTATTTAGTAGTTTAACTTTTATCTTATATACTATCCTTTTCCCCCATCCCCCCATATAAATTAGCGAAGGACGAAAAAAGCAAGGGATAAAATAAAATCGCCCCTTGCTTTAGTATATTATTCTTACTTATTTCAATGTATCTCTTTATAGTATACTAACATTTCTTGTTCTATTTTCTATTTCCTTATACTTATAGCTTTCTTCTTTTGACTTGATATAATTAATAATATCTTTCAATGAATTAATTACCCAATCTCCTTCACTTTTACCACTTCTATCAATATGTATTAATCTAACCATTCCACTTATCTTCAAAAAGTCCTAACCCGCTCCTCTCTCTATAATTATTAATAGCCTTATGTATTGTCTGTTCCGCTAAAACTGAACAATGGATTTTTGAGGAAGGTAGTCCATCTAGTGCTTCTATTACTGATTCGTTAGTTATTGCCCAAGCTTCTTCTACAGTCTTTCCTGTTATGAGCTCCGTTGCTATACTTGATGAAGCTATTGCTGAACCACATCCAAAAGTCATAAACTTTGCTTTCTTTATTACATTGTCCTTAATTATGAGATAAATCTTCATTATATCTCCACACTTAGCATCACCACATTCCCCTACCCCATTTGCATCTGGTAATGTTCCCACATTTCTTGGCGCATAAAAATGCTCCAAAACCTTATCGCTATACTCCATGATTCTTCACCTCTATATTATACTTCTATATATTACATTATAAAGATATCACTTATAGATGAAATTTTCCAATAATTTTGAACAATAACTATTGGTAATATAATACTTAACCTTTAATGTTTAATTCCACTAATTTCACTATATATGTATAAGGCTATAATTAGCACTAGTATGCATAAATAGTCTATAATTAGCTTTAACTCCCACTATATAGCCATGTAATTTCGACAAGGAAAAGATAGAAAAAGTACTATAATAATATATAAGCAAGACATAAACTTTATTATTTTTTTACAATGGGGTGTTAAAAAAAGAATACAAGATATTGAAAAAGAAACATTAGTCCTATAAAAATAGACCACTGAAAACTTTATGTGTTTTCAGTGGTCTTACAATTTCATATTGTATTTTCTATTTTACAACCTCATCAATAATTCCGCCACCGATAACTAGATTTCCTTGATAGCAAACTACTGATTGACCTTTAGTTATGGCACGTTGAGGAATTTCAAACTCAAGCTTTATATGATCTTCATCAAGCTGAGTAAGCTTCGCTTTAGCTGGTTTTGCTGAATATCTAACCTTAGCTTCAACCTCTATTTCTCCCTCAATTTTATCCATAGGTATTAAGTTTATATTTTTAGCAATTAATGTTGTATTGAAAATTTCTTCTTCCTCACCTAATACTACTTCATTTCTCTCTGGAATAATATTTGTTACAAACACAGGTTTTCCAAGGGCAATTCCAAGACCTTTTCTTTGACCTATAGTATAGTAAACTATTCCTTTATGCTGTCCTAAAACCTTGCCATTCTTATCTACATAGTTTCCAGGTACAACTTCTCTGCCACTAAATCTTTCTATATAGCTACCATGATTATTATCTGGTATGAAGCAGATTTCTTGAGAGTCTTTTTTTCTAAATACATCAAGACCTATTTTTTCAGCAATAGCTCTTATTTCTGTCTTAGAATACTGTCCACAAGGCATTACTGTATGAGCTAATTGCTCTTGTGTTAAGCTATATAAAGCATATGTCTGGTCTTTTCTATCATCCTCTGATCTCATTAGAAGATATCTGCCATTTTCATCTTGCTCTACTGTAGCATAGTGTCCTGTAGCAATACAATCTGCTCCAAGTCCTTGAACTTTTCTTAAAAATTCTTCAAACTTTATTTTTCTATTGCACTCGATACATGGGTTTGGAGTTCTTCCGTTAAAATATTCTTCCACAAAATTATCTACTACATATTTTTTGAAAGGCTCTTTGAAATTCATAACATAAAATGGTATATCAAGAACATCCGCCACTCTTCTAGCATCATTTACTGCTGAAAGAGAACAACATCCTCCTTCATTTTCCGCATACTCTGGATTATCAGGAGATAATTTCATCATTATTCCTGTAACATCATAGCCTTGCTCCTTTAAAAGGTAAGCCGCCACGGAGCTATCAACTCCGCCACTCATGCCTATTACAACTTTTTTCTTCATATGCTATCTCACCTATTCTTCTCCGTGTACGTGATCGTGAATATCATCGTGCTCTTCATAATCCCACATATTTAAACCGTTCTGTGATCTATAGTCATTAATTGCTTTATGAATTGCTTCCTCTGCAAGTACTGAGCAATGCATTTTTACTGGTGGAAGTCCATCTAGTGCTTCTGCAACCGCTTTATTTGTAAGAGTCCAAGCCTCATCCACAGTTTTTCCTTTTATAAGTTCTGTAGCCATGCTTGAAGATGCTATAGCAGAACCACATCCGAAAGTTTTAAATTTCGCATCTACTATTACGTTTTCTTCAACCTTTAAATAAACTCTCATTATATCTCCGCATTTTGCGTTTCCAACTTCTCCAACACCGTTAGCATCCTTGATTTCTCCAACGTTTCTTGGGTTTGTGAAATGGTCCATTACTTTTTCGCTATATATCATAATAATTATCCTCCTTAAATTTAAAAAACTTTATTTATGTTAATCTCAATTATTTATTACTTTTCAAAGAAATTTTTCACTTTTCCATTTACGAAACTATCGTATAGCGGTGACATATCTCTTAATCTTTGTACTATTCCTGGTACTGTTTCTATTACATAATCTACTTCTTTCTCAGTTGTGGTAGCTCCAATAGTAAGTCTTAAAGAACCGTGAGCAACTTCATGTGGAAGTCCTATAGTTAAAAGCACGTGTGATGGATCTAGAGATCCTGATGTACATGCACTTCCACTAGATGCGCAGATTCCCTTTGCATCAAGCATTAGAAGTACTGATTCACCTTCGATGAACTCAAAGCTAATATTTGCGTTACCTGGAAGTCTTTTATCTCCAGCAGGTCCGTTTAGCTTAGAATATTCTACTGCTCCACGTAATCCCTTGATAAGTTTATCTCTAAGGTAAGTTAATCTCGCTTTTTCTTCTGGAAGGTTTTCTATTGCAAGTTCAATAGCTTTTCCAATCCCAACTATCCCAGCTACGTTCTCAGTTCCTGCTCTTCTATTTCTTTCTTGAGCTCCACCATGAACTAGGTTATGAATTTTTATTCCTTTTCTTAAGAATAAAACTCCAACCCCCTTAGGTCCATAAATTTTGTGACCTGATAATGATAGTGCATCTATGTTCATATCCTTAACATCCATTTCGATGTGTCCAATTGCTTGAACAGCGTCTGTGTGGAAGAATACTTTATTCTCTCTACAAATCTCGCCAATCTCTTTTATTGGCTGGATTGTTCCAATTTCGTTATTAGCAGTCATGATAGTAACTAAAACTGTAGTTGGTCTTATAGCTGCTTTTAAGTCTTCTAATTTGATGAATCCATCTGCATCTACATCTAAATAAGTTACTTCAAATCCATTCTTTTCTAAGTATTCACATGTGTGAAGTACTGCATGATGCTCAATCTTAGAAGTTATAATATGGTTTCCTTTATTCTTATTAGCTAAAGCTATTCCCTTAATCGCCCAGTTATCAGCTTCTGAACCTCCACCAGTGAAATATATTTCTTGTGGGTCTGCATTTAAAGCTTTTGCCACTCTAAGTCTCGCTTTATCTATTGCCTTCTTTGTCTCTCTTGACATTGAATATATTGATGAAGGATTACCATAAAACTCTGTAAAATATGGTAACATTTCCTCTAGTACCTCTGGTTTTGTAAAAGTTGTTGCAGCATAATCCATATAAACTGGTTTATTCATGTGTGTTCACTCCTTTAATTATTGCAATATTATTATAGTCATCTACTATATCTTGTAATGTTATTGATAAGGTCACCGAATCGATGCTATCCTTTATCTTCTTCCATACTGCCCTTGTAGCACAGCATTCTATATTGTTACATTCATTATTATCTAGGCATGTTGATATTTCAATTGGTCCTTCTAATACCTCAAGGATTTCATAGACAGTTATATCCTTTGGATCCTTTCCTAAGATATAGCCCCCACCAGAACCTCTTATACTTTTTATAAGTCCAGACTTTCGAAGGGCTGAAAAAAGTTGCTCTAGATAATATTCTGATATATTTTGTCGTCCCGAAATACTCTTTATGGATATTGGTTCTTTTTGATAGTTAATAGCTAAGTCAGCCATAGCCTTAACTCCATATCGTCCCTTTGTTGATAATTTCATAAAAATCATTCCTTAATGTTGAGTACTTTACTATGATTTAATTTTATCAAATCCTAGTAAACTTGTCAACTATCTTTTTTCTAAAAAGCAACCGTAATGTTGAGTACTTTACTATGATTTTATTTTAACGAATCCGAGTAAACTTGTCAACTATCTTTTTTACTAAAAAGTAACCGTTAAATCAAATTTATAATATTATATACTAACATCAATATAAGGAGGTATAAAATGAGTAGCTTTACCCATAATCCTTATAGATCATTAATCTATGGGGTAGATAAAAAAGTACCATTACCAGACAAGACTACCTGCGTTGAAATTAATTTTGATAACGCAGCTACTACACCGCCCTTTAAATCTGTGCTTGAGGATGTAATAAAATTTGCACCTTACTATTCATCCATTCATAGAGGAGAGGGGTATAAATCCAGATTCTCCACATCGATGTATGATAAATCACGAATTGTTGTTAAGCAATTTATTAATGATTATAAAGATAATTATGAAGTAATATATGTAAAAAACTGTACCGAAGCAATTAACAAACTAGCTAGAATTTGGGCTTATAGCTATAAAGGCTCCACAGTTCTTTCCACTTTTATGGAACATCACTCAAATGACCTTCCTTGGAGGGAAAATTTTAATGTTAAATATATAGATGTGGATGAGCGTGGCTGTCTTAGCATAAGTGACCTGAAAAATAAATTAAATCTGTATAGAGGTAAAGTATCATTAGTAACAATAACTGGTGCTTCTAATGTAACTGGAATGAAGAACTCTATTTATGATATTGCTAAATTAGTCCACAGCTATGGTGCGAAGCTTTTAGTTGATGGTGCTCAACTAATACCTCACGCAACATTTTCCATGGGACTCGAAATTCATGATGGCGCCATAGATTTTGTAGCATTTTCCGGGCATAAAATGTATGCTCCCTTTGGTTGCGGTGTACTCATAGGACCAAAGGATTTTTTTAATTCAAATCCTCCTGACCATGTTGGAGGTGGAACAATCACCTTTGTATCTCATGATAATGTTATTTGGTCACCTTCGCCAGATAAAGATGAAGCTGGATCTCCAAATGTAATTGGCTCAATAGCTCTTTCTTCTGCCATAAAAGAAATTTCTAAAATAGACATGTATGAAATTGAGCAAATTGAACATTCGCTGACCCTCTATGCTACACAAAATATGATGTCTATAAAATCTATAGTTCTATATGGTAACTATGACGACTTAGATAATAAAGTTAGTATTATTCCTTTTAATATAGAAGGAATGCATCACTCTATAGTAGCCAAAGCTTTAGCTTTCGAATTTGGAATAGCTGTTAGAAGTGGATGTTTCTGTGCCCATCCATATCTTCAATCACTTTTGAAAATACCAAATGATATGGTTGAAAAAATGGCTTTCACGCCTAAAGACTTACAACCCGGTATGGTGAGAATTAGTTTTGGACTATATAATACTATCGGAGAAATTAATGCTTTTCTTTACGCTCTAACTCGTATTATTGAAAACAAAGACCACTATATTAAGAAATATGGAAAATTGGGACAAATAATATAACTAAAATAAACAAACTTACCATCCTCTAAGATGATGGTAAGTTTTTTATGTCATACTTTAATTTTTAATCTTTTAAAATTCTTTATGAGGTATTCTTTTACCTTTCACTATTTCATGAAAATACAGATTTATCTTTTATGGAATCACTAAAAATGTTGATACCCTAAGAATTATAATGAAATTTAACAACATATAAATATTCCTATAAATTACCATTTATTGTATAATACTTTTATGAGGTGTTGCTATATGATGTGGTTTTCAAAAGTATCCAATAATAATCAAAAGAGTGTAATTAATTTTAGCTCTAAAGAAGCTCCAACTAAAAACGGTACCTTAACCGATATAAAGTATCCTAAGCTACTTATTGTAGGGTCCTTCTATAAACGTGATGATAGTAGTTTATTTGTTAAAAAACTTATTAATAAACTCCAGGCTATTTTCTTTTTAAATGTAAGTGATATTCTTTTCACCTGGTTTTTTATAGTTAAGCATCATAATTTATTTATAGAAATTAACCCCTTTGCCAAAGGAATAATTAACGACCTACCTCTATCACTTTTTATAAAGATATCAATTGTTTTAATAGTCCTTGCCTACTTAAAGTATAGAATCAAATCGTCAAACCCTAAAGGCTTAAAACTCATAAATATTACAACTAATTTGATTATAGCTTTCTATGTGGCAGTTAACCTTCTACACCTATTAAATCTTATATTTCTTTTAACACTCTAATTTTATTATATTTAAAGGCTACATTTGTATCAATGTAGCCTTTAACATTTTAACTTCCTCAATACTATGAGTTGTTACTATTATCGTTTTGCCAATAGCATAGTTTTTCACATAGTCTATAACCCGAATCTTTGTATCTTCATCTAAGCCTTTAAATGGCTCATCCATAATAATCACATTAGAATTCGCCATAATTGCTCTAACAATGGAAACTCTACGCCTCATACCACCACTCAGCTTAGAAACAGATTTCCTCTCTACCTCTTCAAGTCCAACCTCACTAAGATGTATTTCTATCTCCTTTACAGATACGCTTTTATCACATACTAGCTTTACATTAGCTGCAGCTGAAAAACCTTCACAAAGACGTTCTTCTTGAAATACCGCCACAATCTTCTCATTCTCTAGTCCATGAATTGTACCTCCATCGGCTTTGATAAGTCCAAGAATAATATTAAATAGTGTAGTTTTCCCACAACCTGAAGGACCCATAATACAATTTATCTTACCACGTAAAAAGGCTACATTTACTCTATCTAAAACTTTATTATCACCAAAACTTTTAGTTAAGTTATTTACTTTGATATCCATCTGTAACACCGCCTTTTAATAATAAATCTTTTTCTCAATATTCTTCAGTATATCAATAAAAATTTTTTCAAACACTACACTAACAACAATAATGACTATTGTCCACGCAAATAATTCCCCTGTGTTTAAAAATATCTTTGCCTGATATAAACTTTCTCCTATAGATCCTGTCGGGATTCCAATAACTTCTGCTGCTATTCCTGCTTTCCAACATAGTCCTAGTGATACCGTTGCGGCTGAGATGAAAAATGGCATTACTTCTGGTATATATATATACCTTATCTTTTTTATTAACCCTAACTTAAATACAGTTGTCATTTCCAATAGCTGTTTATCTACGCCCTCTATTCCCTTCAGAATATTTGTATATATAATTGGCAACACCATTAAAAACGAAATAAAGATTGATAAATTCTTAGAGCTTATCCATATTAACGCAATAATAATAAAAGATGCTACTGGTGTTGCTTTTATTATGGACATAGGTACTGATAAAAGCTCCCTCCATAGAAAACTCTTAGCTGCCAAAACTGCCATAATGATGCCAACTGCCAACGCTAAGAAAAATCCCGTAGAAATTCTCATGAAAGAAAACCATAGGGAAGCCCAAAAGCTTCCCTCAGTTATCATATTAATAAGAGTTTTAACCACAGTAGTTGGCGCCGCTATAAGTATTTCTTTTCCAATTAGGTTACTTGCCCCTTGCCATAACATAATCCAAAATACAATTGAAAAAATTCTTCTCCAATTATTTTTTATATTAATCTTCCCCAAATTTTAACCTCCTCACTGTGGTGTCTATAGTATATTTCCTTAAGTATACGCTACAATTTTCATAGCTTTCCTTGAGGAAACTCATACTCAATTACTTTAAATTTCTAATGATTACTTTATTATTTTACATAGTAGAAAGTTTCAGGAGGAAGAGTTCCACCTACAGCCTTTGGATTTTGTGCAAATAGAACATTTAAATATCCGTTGACCTTTGTTTCCATTTCTTGATCTTCTATGAATGTAATATTGCATAGTGGAACTGCTTTTTTTGCTACTGGTGCTGGAACTATATCATATTTTTCAATAAGAGCTGATGCATCTTCAACATTAGTATTCACATACTCTGTAGAAGCTTTATAGTCCTCTAAAAACTTATCAAAAGCCGCTTTGTTTTCTTCTATGAATTCATTACGTGCTATAACTACTCCAGTTACTAAAGCACTTCCATCTTCACCTTGAACTTTATTCCATTCCTCTGTCATATCCAGAGCAATTCTTAAGTTCTCATTTTTCATTTGAGCTGTGGTTACAAAAGGTTGTGGAAGCATTGCAATGGCAGTTGAATCCTCTGCTAAAGCAGCCGCTACCTCTGTAGCTTCTGATTTATATTCAATTGTAAGGTCCTTTTCAACATCTATTCCATTCTCAGCCAAAACATAATTTAAAACATATTCAGGAGTTGTTCCCTTTCCTGTACTATAAATAGTTTTTCCCTTTAAATCCTCTATAGAATTTATTTCATTTCCATTCTCAACTATATAAAGTACTCCTAAAGTATTTATTGCAGCTATACTAATTTGTCCTTCAGTTTTGTTATATAGAACTGATGCTAAGTTAGCTGGCACTGCTACCACATCCAGTTCTCCCTTAACAATTGAAGCAACTATTTCATCTGCAGTACCTGTCATAGATACCACATAATTATTATCTGTTGTTCCTTCTTCTGAATCATTCATAAGCTTTACCATTCCCATGGTAGTTGGACCCTTTAAAGAACCTATATTAATATCAATTTTCTCAACTATCTCTGTTCCATCAACCTGTGGTTCTTTTACGCCATCGTCCTTTGATGAGTTCTGTCCACATCCAACTAGTAAAAGTGAACTTAAAAGAATGCTTGTACCAATCTTAAATAATTTTCTCATAAAATTTCCTTCTTTCATAGTAAAAATAATAACTATGCAAATTTTCATAATTATAACACCTCTTTAATTTAACCTAATCTTTTCAGATTTGGCAAGAAATATTTTACTTATATAAAATAAAAATGATACCTCAAAAAAATTTGAAGTATCGAGGCTTTATTATATAACCCTTCCAATTAAAACAACTGCTATTAAATGAAGTGGATAGAATGCGTAGAACATCCACTTAGTAAACTTATTGTGTATTCCTTGTTTTCCATTGTACATTAAAATCGGAATTATAGAGAATCCCATCATCCATTGATAATCCCACATCATGATAGATTCTAGGAACATGGGTCCCTGACTCAAAGCCGCAATCACAGGTAAAATGCTATAAACCACGTAAACTAACGGCATCAATATCTTTTTATCTCTTAAGAAATAGAAGATTAAAATCATTACTACTCCATAAATTGACGCCTCTGTGAAAATCCCTGCAACTCCAGCTATAACTGCAACTGCAATCCAAAAATCTGACTTATGTCCAACCTCACGTCTTCCCTTTGCCTTCTCAATAGCTGTCATCATTAATACACCAAATCCTAAAGATAAAAAGATATTATTATGAATACCTAAAGCTAGGTCAATACATATCATTAGACCTGCAAAACCAAATAATCTAGTCATATACTTCATTCTGCTTTTAGTATGGAAGAACCCTTCTACTATTAGAAAGAAGAAGATTGGTGCTGCAACCTTACCAAAATATCCAAACCACATTGGAATATCTGCGCCTCCACGGTTACCTATATAAGTAAGTGTATGATCCATAAGCATAAATATCATAGCCATAATTTTTAATGTAAATGAATTTAATTTCCTCATAATTTTGTTTCCTCCTTGATTTGTAATCTACTTATATGATTATAACGGGACTATCATTCTACTCATATTGAATTAGATTACATGGAGGTTACGAAAATGTAATGTTCAATAAAGCTAAAAATTTAAATATTTTTCCTCAAACTCATCAAAGTGCTTATAGTATCTTGTGCCCTCACATCTATTCTTACCAATAATGCAAAGCTTCTTCCAATCTACCATTATCATATTTTCACACCCTTTTGCTTCAAGACCTACTAGAACCTCTTCTGCTTCTTTTTTGATTTTTTCATTCTCATAGCAGAAAACTAAAATCACATAGTCCTTATTTCCTCGAATATAGGATGCACTTCTATAAAGCTGATATTCACCATAGAATTCATCTATAGATATATCTTTTAAATATAGACTTTTCTTTAAATGGAATTTATATACTTCATTCCACTTGTCAATATACATGCTAGGATGACTTTCATCCTTCTTTGTCTTTCCAAACTCAGCCTCTGTATACTTAGCTTCTACATATATTCTTTCACCTGTTGACATTTTTAAAAACAAATCAAATTTTGTTCTTTCAACTTGGTCCTGAGTATATTCAAAAAAATATTCCCCTTTATCCTCATCATTAATAATCTGACTTCCTTCAGGAATATTAACTTTCATACCTTGCCTTAAAATATCTAGTAGGATCCCCCGTCCTTCCTCAGTTTCAATAAATGGCTTAAAAAAGTTATAACACATCATTTGTGAAGAATTTAAATGATGTGATTGTTTAAGACACATAAACCCTCTTCCAGGATGCTTAACTGTAGGTAATAAATTAAGCTGTCTTCTATTTTCAGGAAGTATATGACTATATTCTCTACCATTATAAGTACCATGCTGGTTACATAGTAAAACGTTTTCTTTATACTTACTTAAACTTTTCAAAACTCGCTCTCTAAAAACATCATATTTCATAAATTACCTCCCGCACTTATCTTTATAAATATTTATATAGTTTTTACTCATCAATTATTCCCTCTTATCATTACAAACATATTTTTATCCTTAATTTACTGTAGATAAATGTAAAATTGAGAGTGTAACTTTAATTATTCTTTAAAGCCCTCATTTTTCCTTTCCATAAATTTAATAATTTTTTACATTGAGACAAAAATAGAAGATGGATAACTCCATCTTCTATTTTTATATTTAATTAAATGAAATTTTTATATTGTACTAGGTCTATCTAGATGCAATCTTCTCATTAAATTTATTATAAAGCTCCACCATATGTGGTTCATTACTATAATCATGAAGCCTATCTATTGGAAGCCACTTAACTCCACTATTTTCATCCTGCTTAACTATTAGCTCATCACCTTCATCAGCCTCTAAAAGGTAGCAAAGATTTAAATGCAAATGGGCTGAAACATACTTACCTCTTTTAACATGACCAATAACCTCAATCACATCTAAAGATAATATTTCATCTGTCACAGGTTTAATATGTTTAACTCCAGTTTCCTCCATAGCTTCTTTAACAGCTACATGCAGCAAATCCTCATCTCCATCAGCATGGCCACCTGTCCAAGCCCAAGTCTTATAAATATTATGATGTATCATTAACACTTTAGTTCTATCTTTATTAACTATATATCCTGAACTAGTTATATGTGCTAGTGGGTTTTCTCTAGTCAGCAAGTTATCAAACTGACTTATGCAAAACTCCATAACCTTCTTATCCGCCATCTCTTGCTCATTGTATGGTATATAGTTTTTAATATCTTCAATCCAGCCCAAAATAAACCTCCCGTTTTTCAAGGAAAAAGAATTCCTCAGAGTTCTCTCCATGATTCTTCACTATTAATTCGCATTAATTGAACTTTAGTCCAATTGTATATGGCAATATCCATTAGGATTTTTCTTTAAGTAATCCTGATGATATTCTTCAGCTTTATAATAATTTTCAAGAGGCTTAACCTCTGTAACTATTTTCTTTTCATGATTCTTTTGAAGTTCCGATATACTTTCTTTAATTATTGACACATCAGCATCATCAAAATAATATATCCCTGATCTATATTGACTTCCCACATCATTTCCTTGTCTATTTAGAGAAGTTGGATTAACTACTGCCCAAAATTTATCTAAAACCTCTTTAAGCGAAATAGTATTTTCATCAAATTCTACATAGCATACCTCTGCAAATCCAGTATTCCCGTTGCAAATCTTCTCGTAGGTTGGATTCTCCGTTCTTCCATTGGCATATCCTACCTCTGTTTTCACTATTCCTGTAATTCTGCTATAGTACTCTTGAACTCCCCAAAAGCATCCTCCAGCTAAAACTATTTTCTTCACACTAATACACCTTCTTTTATTTTTATTTTTAATATATTATATCATAATTCTAAATTTTCAAAGAATCATAAGCCAAAAATATAACAAATTTATTATTTTCACAAATAAATTCTTCAATACTTTCATCACCATACTGCAAATTTCTCAAATACAGCTTTTGGCTTAAAAGCGTAGAATGTATTACAATATCCCTTATATCATGTTCTTTGAACTTCTTATTCTCACTATCTTGAACATCTTTAATAAGCTGCTTCTTTAATCTTAAAATTTTTCTTACAAGAGCATCAATGCCGTCCTTAAGTCTATAAGGAAATACATATTTATTTACTAAAATCACTGCAATTACACCTATAACTACATAAACAATTCTATATATAATTAACTGATTTATATTATAGGTTAAAGATGAGATACAAATCGATGCTATTCCTGCAAAGAGTGACATTTTATAGTACTCTTTAAAACCGTAAAGTAAATATAGGGAAGCTACAAGAATAATAATAGTAACTAGCTTTGAGTCTGCAATATTTATTATTACCCCTGTAACTACTATGGCTAAAATATTACCAATAACTCTTTCCTTAGTTCTTGCTATTGTATCTTCATAATAGGGCTGCATAATAGACATCATGGTGATGATTGCCCAGATTACCTTATAATAACCAAGTGTTTCTCCAAGAAATAAAGCTGCCGTCATAGTTAATGACATTCTCATAGCAAACTTAAGCCTTATACTATCCTTATCCAAATATTCTTTAAATGCTACCCTAGGCCTATCTATATCGGTTCTTTCCCACTGATCATAAATTTTATTTATTTCTCTATTTCCAAGACTCTCTAGTTCCTCTATACAATTTAAAATAACACTCAAAGCCCCTATTAAATCCACATTCATATCAAAATTTTCTTTTTCAAAATGTTTTTCTTTCTTCCTTGAATCCATCTCACATAATATATTACTCAGCCTTTGACCCTCTAAAGTTATATAAATTCTAAGCTTACTTTTTATACTTTCCAATTGAATTTCATTTTTTTCATATTTAATAATATCTTCTATTATTTCTTTGATTTTATCTATATCACACCTATTAACTCCTCCATTATCAAATTTATCCTTTAGCAATCTTAATGAAATGTTAAAGTATTCAATAGATATAAACAACCCAAACTGAATCTTCCCTAAATTGGTAGTTAAATAGTCTCTATGGCGTGTAATATATATTTTATATGCCAGGTCTCTCATCGCTTTAGAACCTTTATCCTGAAGCTCATCATCATAGGCGTTATTTAAAATTTTCTCAAGTTGTTCATTTATATAGCCTAAAGAAACCATAACACTATTACCCAAAACTGATTTTTCATTAACTTTTTTAATTATGCTTGCTAATATTACAATACCAATTCCTAAAATTACAGCCATAACTCTCAAATATAATTGAGAAGTTGGCACTGCCGTATACTGTGTGAATATAAAAAGCATTAGAAATGGTTTATAAAAGGTTAAGTCGTAGGGTGAAACAATCGTATACATTATTAAAAATATTGCAGTAAAATTTATTGGTATTGCTAACAATAAATTTAAAGATGATATATGGGCTGCTATAACTATTGTTAAATCTAGTAAAATTATTCTTAAAGCCTTACTCATAGTTTTAACATGAAAATTTTGTCTCCCCATAACTGTAGAGGTTAATGCTATAGGGAATGCAAGCATTACATTTTCCATTCCAAATAATATCCCTACACTGAAAAGAGTTATGACTGCTACAGAACCATGTCTAATCATTGAATGAACATTTAACTTTGTTTTTTTAATGAATTTATTAGTCATATTTCTCTCCCTTAATGCTATATATATCTATATATTATTTGTCACATATAGTAGATTATTCTTTTATGAGAATTTTCATTTTTGCAAGATAAACTCCATTAACAGTTGCTATTTTCGATAAATCGTTGAAAATAGCCTTTATTGATATTGTAATAAATTATACCTTGTACTATAATACATAGGTGACCATATATGTACCTATATATGGGATTTATTTAATATTATTTAAGAAGCACTTTTATTAATGCTCGGGGGGACTAATTAATGTGTAGGATGGCTGTAATAGCGTACAAATCCAAATATTCTCATACAAAAGCCTATGCTCAGTGGATAGCTGCTGAATTTGGGGCTGATTTGTTTGAGAGCTATAAGGTTAAAGCAGAAGAACTTTTGAATTATGATATTATAGTTTATGGTGGTGGAATTTATAATCATGCCATTGAGGGTATTTCTACTATAACAAAAAACTTTGACGTCATAAAAAATAAAACAATAGTTGTATTCACAGTTGGAATGGAATGTGCTCCAATCAGCGAAGAAGTAATACCTTTTATAGAAAAATCTTTTACGGATGAAATGAAAGATAAAATTCATTTATTTCACCTTAAGGGAGAATCTGACTATATAAAAAATAGTTTTATACACAATCAACTTTGGACTATCTTTAAAAAGCTTATAGCTCATAGATGCCCAGAATGCATTGATAAAGATGGAAAAATTGTTTTATCTTCTTACGGTAACGTAATTGATTTTATAGATAAGCATACTCTAGATTCATCTATTGCTTCACGATAGGAAAAGTCAATTAAATTATTTTTAATAACAGTTGACATTTATAAAAAATAGCATATAATAAACTATAATAAATAAATACAGAAAAACATTGAAAAAGGAAAGTAATTTGTAATAAATTTACAGAGAGAGTCTCCATTAGCTGGAAGGAGATTTATTGGAGTTACATCTGAAGTGCCCTTTGGAGTTCGATACCGAAATTTAGTAGGCTATCGCGGTTTTAACCGTTATATTAATTGAGTATGTATGTACTTGAATGAGTTGGGCTATTTCTTGTAGCCAAATAGAGTGGAACCGCGGATATATGCCGTCTCTAAGTTTAATCTTAGAGGCGTTTTTTTATACCCAAAATTAGTAATGGAGGAATATTATGCCAAATTATATTAAGATGATTAAATATGACATTGAGGTAGTTCTACAAAACGATCCAGCGGCCAGAAATAAATTAGAGGTATTTTTACTATATCCTCATATTAAAGCCTTATTATGCTACCGAATTGCTCATATATTTCATAAAAGAAAATGGTTTTTCACAGCTCATTTCATATCAAACATTGCAAGATTTCTAAGTGGAATCGAGATTCACCCTGGTGCCACAATTGGTAAAGGACTATTTATTGACCATGGTATGGGCGTTGTTATTGGTGAGACAGCTGAAGTTGGAGATAATGTTATTATGTACCATGGAGTAACTCTCGGTGGTACCGGATCCGCTACTGGAAAAAGGCATCCTACCATTGGTAACAATGTTTTAATTGGAGCTGGCGCTAAAGTTCTTGGAAATATCTATATATCATCTGGAACCAAAATTGGAGCCAATTCCGTAGTTTTAAAATCTACAAATGAAAACTCAACGGTGGTTGGAATTCCAGCTAAAGAAATCACTAACAGCCCCATAGAAAATCAAGTTACAGAACAAGCAATTAAAAATTTTTAGGAGGAATTATTATGACAAAAATTTATACAAGTATAACTCAATTAATAGGAAACACTCCCCTTTTGGAGCTTTCAAATTATATGAAAGAAATGAATATAGAATCAACTATCCTTGCTAAATTAGAATACTTCAACCCAGCAGGGAGTGTAAAGGATAGAATCGCCTTAGCAATGATAGATGATGCTGAAAATAAAGGACTTCTTACTGAAGGCTCAGTTATTATTGAGCCAACTAGTGGTAATACGGGTATCGGATTAGCTTGCGTTGCTGCTTCTAGAGGTTATAAGTCAATTTTAGTTATGCCTGATACCATGAGTATCGAAAGAAGAAATCTTCTTAAGGCCTATGGTGCTGAAATAGTTTTAACTGAAGGCGCAAAGGGTATGAAAGGTGCCATTGCTAAAGCTGAAGAACTTTCAAAGAAAATTCCAAAGTCATTTATCCCTAGTCAATTTGAAAATCCAGCAAATCCTGAAGTTCACCGAGGAACTACTGGACCAGAAATTTGGAAAGATACCGATGGTACTGTAGATATATTTGTAGCTGGCATAGGAACCGGTGGAACTATCACTGGAACTGGCGAATATCTAAAAAGCCAAAATCCCAATATAAAGGTTGTAGCTGTAGAACCAACAGATTCTCCAGTTCTATCTGAAGGAAAATCAGGACCACACAAAATCCAAGGAATTGGTGCTGGTTTTATTCCAGCCACTTTAAATACCAATATCTATGATGAAATAATACAAGTTTCCAATGAAGATGCATTTAAAGTATCTAAAGACATCTCAAAAATTCAAGGTCTATTAGTTGGCATTTCATCTGGAGCAGCTATTCACGCAGCTACTGAACTCGCAAAACGACCTGAAAACAAAGGTAAAACCATAGTAGTTCTCTTGCCTGATAGTGGAGAAAGATATCTTTCTATTCTAATCTAAGCTAATAAAAAATCCAGTAATAAAATATAAAAGAATGTGAAACATTTGAAGAACTTGTAAAGGAAATTAATGACTATATGGATTATCCTAATAATCATATAAGACATTTGAACTAAAAAAAGATGACTCCTGCTTAATACAGGAATCATCTTTTATCTTAAAATGGTCTTTTTTCAAACTGTCCTTGACACTGGATACATTTTAGATAGTCAAGTCTTTTTTAATCACCTATTTATCCCAAATCAAAAATCTGTTGTTAATATTATTTTCCCTCATCTTCATTTTTAAATATTATTTTAAATATCGGGAAGAATACCCAGAAGGAAATACCGCAGTTAATTATCATGGTGATAAAGTCTCCTATTGTTTCACCTGTTGCTCCCATTCCCCATGTATTCATTAATAAGTTGTATATTGGAGCTTTGTATAGTCCTTGAAGGGCCGCTGCTCCTATTGTAATAATTATATAGGCAATAACATACCAGAAGGCTGCTTTCCAAATACTGCCCTTAGATTTAAAGGTTATATTTCTTTGAGCAAAGAAATTAATAACTTGAGCAATTGCCATGGATATTTGTACTGCAAGGAAATATGCTAGACCTCCCCCTCCCCCTGCTGCAATTAAACCAGCTGCATAGTTAAATACATAATATGCACTTCCATCAAAATTATGACCAACCTGCAGAACTTGAAAATTTGTATTTACTAAAGGTGTAAGCTCAAAAACTCCTTTAAGCATAGGCATTAAAACCATTTGTAAAATAGTTATTCCATTACTAAGTATGAAAAATACTAGGAATTGTGAAACTCCTGGATGATTTTCACTAAACCTTAACCATGACGCAACTATTTTATTATTTTTTAAACTTTTATTTTGACTTAAGCTTCCGTCAGCTTTCAGGCATTTATTTTCACTTAAGCTTTTGTTACTTGTTTTATTGCTACTCAATTTTGCGTCACTCAATGTTATGCCTCCTCTGATGCTCCTGAATTAGTTCCTAGATTCTCATTTGCTTTTATTTTTTTACCTTTTATTATCTTCTTTCTTTCCTTTAATAGGTGAGATAATCCCTTAAAGAAATGACCATTAGCCATTATTAATATTCCATCAAGCATTGGCATATTAATAACACCACCTGTCATTCTTGCAATTCCTCTAAATGGCATATGATATACAGACATCATAATAAGATTAGCGGTATCTTTCTTACCTATTTTAGTTAAGAACCAATGAGCAAAAACTATCATGTTATATGCAAATCTGGCAAAGAGCCCTTTGGCATACTTACATTGGGAAATAGTATCGTTATACCCAAGATCTTTTGTCTTGTCCCAGGTTGAAACAGGTACTTTACCGACCATAAGATTTTCAAATTCCTCAAGACTTACGTCATTTACTTTTCCTAAGTAGTAAGATGTAAGTTTAGCTTTATCATATGGGAGCTCTGCATTAGTTCCTTCAATAAAGATATTGTCAGAAAGCCTTATATCTACACTTGATGCACCAATGATTATTTCATAATCTGCTGATTCAACTTCCCACTTATTTGTCTTCACATTAAAATAACGGAAGGTCTTATCATCAAAAGGTATTGTTACTGTTTTTATTTCTTCTGGATTTATAAATACCTTAGTAAATCCTTTTAGCTCCTTTTTAGGTCTAAATATCTCCTTAGACTTACATCCTACATATAGCTGAGCAATGTCCATACCAGCAACTGTTCCAGTATTTTTTATGTTGAAGGTTACGCCCTTCTTGTTAACCCGAATATCTGAATACTCAAAGGTTGTATAGCTTAATCCATATCCAAAGGGGAAAAGTACATTTACATCAGCTGTGTCATAATAACGATATCCGATGTAAGGCCCCTCTCTGTATTCTACACTTACCTCTTTTCCTGGGAAGTACTTAAAGGTTGGAGTATCCTCATATTTTAATGGATAGGTTTCTGTAAGCTTTCCTGATGGATTCACATCTCCTGATAAAACTCTAAGAACTGCTTTTGCCCCAGCCTGTCCACCTAAGTATGAATGTAATAAACCTTTTACCTTTCCTATCCACGGCATCTCAACTGCAGAACCACAAGAAAGTATGGCTACAATATTCTTGTTAACATTATATAAAGCGTTTAATAATTCTATTTGATTTTGCTGAATCCTCATGTTTTGTCTATCTAAACCTTCAGCTTCTGTAACTTCATCTAGACCAATATATAAAAGAACTACATCTGCATCTTTTGCAAGGGCACATGCTTTATCTATTTTCTTCTTACTCTTTTTGCCGTATCTTTCAAACCCAGGTTCATATCCTATACTTACAATTCTAGATTTATCCAAACACTCTAAAGTATTGTCTAACCTTGTTGGATTTACAATAGATGAACCTGCACCTTGGTATCTTGCGACCTTTGCAAAGTCACCTATTACTGCAACTTTTTGTCCTTCTTTAATAGGTAATATTTCATCTTCATTTTTAAGAAGCACTATTGACTCTTCCGCTACTCTCTGGGCCATTTTATGATGCTCTTCTATATCGAATTCTAATTTTGCATCACTTAAGGCTTTATCAGTTGTAAAGATAAGGTCAAGTAATCTATCAACACATTGATCTAATACTTCTTCTTTTATTTTTCCTGTTTTAATTGCTTCAATAATTTCTTCATTAGTCTCACCATTTGTTGTTGGCATCTCTAATTCATTACCCGCAACTAATCCTGCTACACGGTCATTACATCCGCCCCAGTCAGTTACAACACATCCATTGAAATTCCATTCATCACGAAGAATTTCTTTCATTATATGAATATTTTCATTTGTATAAGTCCCATTTAACATATTATATGAAGACATTACTGTCTTAGTTTTTCCTTCTTTAACTGCAATCTCAAAGCCAGTTAAATAAATTTCTCTAAGAGTTCTCTCATCAACTATTGTATCAATAGCCATTCTTCTTTCTTCTTGGTTATTTACAGCAAAATGCTTAACACAAGCTGAAATTCCATGAGACTGAATTCCTCTTATATATCCTGCAGCCATTTTCCCAGCAAGATATGGATCCTCGCAGAAATATTCAAAGTTTCTTCCACATAGAGGATTTCTTTTCATATTAATCCCTGGTCCTAATAGTACATTTACTTTTTGTGCAGCAGCTTCAGCTCCTAAATATTCTCCTATTATTTCTGTTAACTCTTCATTCCAGCTATTTGATACAGTAGCAGCTGTGGGAAAACAGGTAGCTGGGTTACTAGGATTAAGTCCTAAATGGTCTGCAGCCGCAGTTTGTTTTCTAATACCATGAGGTCCATCAGCAAAAAACATACTATTAACTCCAAGACGTTTTATATCTTGCGTTTGCCAAAAGTCTTTTCCTGACATTAAAGATGCTTTCTCTTCTAAAGTCATTTTATTAATTAATTCTTTATATTTCATACTTTATTCCTCTTTTATATTTGGGCAGTACCTAGAATAAGTACTGCCCAAACACTTTAAATTTATTTTTGATATTATAATATGCTTCTATCTAATTCTGCCTTTTATAAAGAGTTACTTATATTGAAATGTATATATTTTTATACACCATCTACAAGTTCTTTCTTCTTATTTTTCTTCTCTTTTTTCTTATACTTCTTAGTAGCTGCTCTATAGAATCCAAAACAGATTAATGATAATAGAAGAGCATCAACAACACCTGCTATTGCAATCCATGTTGGGAATCCTATCATCCCTGCTGATTCAAAAGCAGAACTATTGGCAACTGTGAATAGAATGTTCTTAGTTGCTTTTCTCATTGCTTGTCTACCAGAATTTGTTTCAGTACTTCTCTCAGTTGGCTTATCTCCACTTAAAGAAAGTGGCGCAAGCATAAGATCATTTCCTGCACGAATTGCTTGGTCTGGATCTGCATAATCTCCCATACAATTATCGGTAACAACCATACCCTCGAAGCCCCATTCATCACGAAGAAGGGTAGTACATAATTCATAACTTGCTCCTGGCCATGTAGCACCAATACGGTTAACAGAAGTCATTACACCTCTAGCATCAGCTTCCTTAACAGGTATTTCAAATGCCTTGAAATATACCTCACGAAGAGCCTGCTCATTTGACCAACATGTAACCTCAAGACGATTTGTTTCTTGATCATTCAGTGCAAAGTGTTTTAGGTAATAGTAAACTCCCTTAGAAGCTGCACCTTTAATAACACCACCTGAAATGCTACCTGCAATTACAGGATCCTCTGAATAATACTCAAAGTTTCTTCCCCCGTATGGAGTTCTATGAATATTAACTGCTGCACCATATAATCCAGTTACACCATTAGCAAGTGCTTCATTTCCTATCTGTGCACCCATTTTTTCAGCAAGGTTCACATTCCATGTAGAAGCTACAACAACTTCACTGGCATATTGAACACCACGAATTCCGTTAGATAATCCATTTAGTCCTGCTGGACCATCAATATCAATTGTCATTGGTTTGTCTATAGACTTAATAGATTGAGTAGCAAATGCTCCATAACCTATTAATCTAGACATTTCATCAACTGAAATCTGCTCAAGTAGCAGATCCCACTTAGGATTATTGTAATCTAATCCAATCATATCTTTAAGTTTTAAACCATGATCTGCGAAGACAATATCTTCAGCATTTGGGTCATCTTCAACTTCAAGGTTGAATAATTCATCAAGCACTTCTTGTGGAGCCTCGGCATCTTGTGCTCTTTCAGTTGGAAGTGTTCCTTCCCAATCTGCTCTAGATACAAATTTTAAATCTCCATTCATTTTATCGAATTGGTTAATTGCTGTAATTCCGTCTGATTCACGGTTATTATCTCCGCTGTAAACAACTTTTTCACCAGCTTCATATTCTCTTGAATCTATAACCTCATGAGAATTTTTCATTAACTTAAGTTCATATTTCCCCTGATCAAGTACATAAGCTTTTTCATTCTCATAGTCATAAGAAGCCATGTCCTCAATATCAATCTCAAGAGTTATATTCTGTGATGCACCTGATTCAAGGATTTCTGTCTTATCGAAAGCTCCAAGTACCACATGAGATTTCTCAATTCCACCTTCATAGTATGGTGCTGTGTAATAAAGCTGCACAACTTCTTTACCAGCTTTATCTCCATTGTTAGTTACTTTTATATCAACAAGGATTTTTCCATCTGTTGTTTTATAATCTACAATTTCTTGTTTAAAGTCTGTGTAGCTTAAACCGTATCCAAATGGATATTGAACAGTCTTTTGGTATGCTTCTTCATCACACTGACCTGTTTTATTATCTACAAAACGAGTTTCATAGTAACGGTATCCAACATAAATACCTTCATTATAATTTAAAAACTTATGCGATTTAGGTTCCTCTTTACCACCAAATATACCTTTAGCCATATGCTCACTGTTAGTGTAAGTAAAATCACCAACGTTATAGTAAGATGGCGCTGATGTTGAATCATAAGCATAAGTGTCAACTAAACGTCCTGATGGATTTACATCACCAGCTAATACTTTACCAACACTGTTTGCCCCTGTTGAACCAGGTGCACCTATCCAGATTGCTCCGTCAATGCCCTCATCCTCTAAGAATCCTAACTCCATAGGATTACTTGAGTTAATAGCCACAACAACCTTTTCAAAATCCATAGACTTAACCATGTTTATAAGTTCTTTTTCTTCCTCTGATAATTCAAGGTAATGATGTTGTGCATCTCCACCATAGTTTGTCATATCAAATGGAAGATCCCCACCTTCCCCAGCTTTACGGGAAAGTACAATAAGTGCTACATCTGAAAATTCCTTTGCACCATTAATTAATTCCTCAGAGAAATCACTAGTAGCAGGTTCACTTAAGTTATAATCTCCACCTATTAGGTTAAAGATATTTGTTGCTTCCGCTTCAGGCATTGCCCCTTTATAAAACTCTGCTAATTCACCATTAACGTTGAATCCAGCATTCTCAAGTCCTGCTTTTAAAGTAATGTTTGTACTTTCATCAGCAGAACCTGAACCGCCTCCACCATAAGTTAATGCAACAGATGATTGTCCGAATACGTTGATATTCTTTTCAGTATCCTTCGACATATCAAATGGAAGTGTATTGTTTTTGTTTTCAAGAAGAACAATACCTTCATCTACAATTTCTTCAACTAAAAGCCTTGAATCTTCAATTGCTGTCGTTACCTCTTCCTCATCAACATTCATTGATAATAAGAATTGTCCAAGGAAAACACCAGCTGTGCTAATAGCCATGTTTAAAACAATAACTATAACAAGTCCTAAACTAAGAAAAGCATACTTCACATTTCTTCTCAATTTTTTCTCTGGTTTATTTTTTATAGCCCAATAAACCGCTAATGCCAAAATAGCAACGGCAGCAATGACTACTGCAATAAAAATCCCTTTAGTTACCTTTGGAATATTAATCATTGAACCGAGTGAATTTTTAGTTGCCGCACTAGCAACTTGTACATTTAGTGCTAAACATAACATGAATGCTAAGCTAGCAAAGATTTTGTTTAACTTCATCTTTTTAACCATGAGTTAACCCCCTATTATATGTTTAATATTTAGTAAGATATACTTCCTTTATTAAGGAAACTCATTCTCATATTCATTCAAATGAGTAATTTCGAACAACTAAATCAGAGATTTAGATTCTCACTTATCTTACATATTAATTGTAATCATTTTCAATTTAAAGTACTATAAGCCAAAAGTTACAGGGGATAAACCAAAAGTTCGCCTAAACTAAAAGTTAGGAGGCATAAACTATTGGTTTAAGCAGAGAACCCAAATTTTAATTTGGTGTGAATCGCTTACTCAGCGAACGCATGTGAGTCGAGTTTCCTTTAACTTCAGAGAACCCAAAGCTTTGCTTTGGGTTCTCTACTTGATATATTCATTTACATAGTTTTTAAATAAGGATACCGCCTTGGATTGAATAGATCTTTTTCTTGTAACTAAATAAATATTTTGATGAATTTTTTCCTTTAATCTAATAACCTTTAAGCTATGATCCTTAAAGGAATCTTCAATATAATCAACGGAAACAAAGGCAAGTCCATTAGCTTTACACAGCATATGGGCAGTTGCAGCATTACCAATTTCATATTCCACATTAGGTGTAAATCCATGCTCTAAGCATTTAGACACAAATTTATGCTCTCCCCCAGCTTCTACAGCCTTCAGTACCAGTGACTCATTTTCTAATTCCATTATTGAAATTTCATCTTTATTAGCTAAAGGATGGTCCTTGGAAACCACTATTACAACCTCCCCTGGCAAAATCAGCTCATAATCACAATTATTAAATTCCTCATTTACCATGATTAATCCAACATCAACTTCTTCCTCTTCAAATAACTTCCCTATTGGATATTCATCTGGAACTTCCTTTAACTTCATTTGTATATTTGGATATTCCTTGGGAAATCCAAAGAGCAGATTCATTGGAAGTACCGGCGTTGATGAGTAAGTAACTACAACATTTAGAACCCTCTTACTTCCACTCATAACACTTATTTCATTTTTTATATCCTCAATAAGATAGCAGATATGTTTTGCTCTAGCATATAATAGTTCACCATATTCTGTAGCCTCAACACCACGGGAACCTCTATAAAATAATTCTGTTTCTAAATCCATCTCTAATTGTTTTATTGTTTTACTTAAGCCTTGAGGAGTAATGAATAAATCTTTAGCTGCAGAAGTAACACTTTTCTTCTCATAAACCTTAATAAAATATTCTAATGATTCCGTATTCATTTATTTCTTTTACTCCTTACTAACTTATTTTTTTCCTTTATAAGTTTAGCTGTCCCCTTGAAGAATTCACCATTTACTATCATTAACATTCCATCCACCATAGGCATATTTATAGAACCGCCTGTCATTCTAGCTATCCCTCTAAATGGCATCTGATATATGGACATAATCATAATATTAGCCTTGTCTCTTTCACCTATTTTCTCTAAGAACCAATGTATAAAAACAAGCATATAATATGCAGCCCTAGCAGCTAACCCCTTGGCATACTTACATTGTGCAATAGTATCGTTATAACCTAACTTTTCTTTTTTATCCCAATTAGGAGCTGGTACTTTTCTACCCATAAGATTTTCAAACTCTTCTGTGGTTACATCATTTACTATTCCAGTGTAATAAGTTGGTAGTTTGTCCTTATCGTAAGGCACCTCTGCTTCTGCACCTTCTACAAAAATAGTATCTACTAATCTCACATCAGCACTTGAAGCTCCAATGTTTATTTCATAATCAGCCGTCTCCACTTCCCATTTATTGGTTTTTACGTTGAAATATCTGAAGGTCTTATCATCAAAATATATGGTTACTGTTTTTGTTTCACCAGCATTTATAAATACCTTAGTAAAACCTTTCAGCTCCTTTTTAGGTCTAAAAATATTATTTGACTTACACCCTACATATAATTGTGCAATCTCCATACCAGCCACTTTTCCTGAATTTCTAAGTTTGAAGGATACTGAGTTTTTCCTAACTTGTATATCTGAATACTCAAAGGTTGTATAACTTAATCCATATCCAAAGGGAAAAAGAACTTCCTTATTGGCTGTATCATAATAACGATAACCAATGTACATACCTTCTCTATACTCTACACTAACTTCTTTTCCTGGGAAGTTTTTGTAAGAAGGTGTGTCTTCATACTTAATAGGATATGTTTCTGCCAGCTTTCCTGAAGGATTAACATCACCTGATAATACTCTAAGTATTGACCTTGCTCCTGCTTGTCCAGCTAAATATCCATGTAATACGCCCTTTACTTTATTAATCCATGGCATTTCTAAGGCACATCCACAAGAAATAATGGCAACAATATTCTTATTAACTTCATATAAAGCCTCTAGTAACTCCAACTGATTTTCTGGAATACCCATAGTGGTTCTGTCTAAACCTTCAACTTCTACATATTCATCTAAGCCAATATATAAAAGGACTACATCTGCCTTCTTAGCAAGTTCACAGGCTCTATCAATCTTCTTCTTATCCTTCTTTCCATATCTCTCAAAGCCCGGTTCATATCCAATGCTAACAATTCCTGATTGCTCAAAGCAATCTAAGGTATGATCTAATATAGTTGGATTTACTATAGATGACCCCGCCCCTTGATATCTTGCTTCCTTTGCAAAATTTCCTATCACCGCTGCTTTTTTACTTGGTTTGATAGGTAATATATTATCTTCATTTTTAAGAAGCACTATGGATTCTTCTGCCACCCTTTGAGCTACTCTGTGATGTCTTTCCACATCCACTTTCTTATAGGCTTCACTTAAAGCATTGTCCGTGGTGAAGATTAAATCTAATAATCTATCAACACACTTATCTAAAACTTCTTCTTTAATCCTTCCACTTCTTACTGCTTCAACGATTTCCTTATTTGTCTCACCGCCTGTTGTAGGCATCTCCAATTCATTTCCAGCAATTAATCCCTCTATACGATTATTGCTTCCGCCCCAGTCAGTGATAACGCAGCCCTTAAAGCCCCATTCACCACGAAGAATCTCCTTCATTAAATGGATATTTTCATTTGCATATGTACCATTCACCTTGTTATAAGAAGACATTATTGACTTAGTTTTCCCCTCCTTAACTGCAATCTCAAAAGCAGTTAAATAAATCTCTCTAAGGGTTCTTTCATCAACTATAGTATCAATGGCCATTCTTCTTTCTTCCTGGTTATTTACAGCGAAGTGCTTAACACAAGCTGAAATTCCATTAGACTGAATTCCTCTTATATAACCTGCAGCTAACTTTCCAGCAAGATAAGGGTCCTCACTAAAATACTCAAAGTTTCTTCCACCTAAAGGATTTCTTTTCATATTAATAGCTGGTCCCAATAATACGTTAATCTTTTGTGAAACAGCCTCTGCCCCTAGATACTCTCCAATTCTTTCAGCTAACTCCTCATTCCAGCTATTTGATATAGTAGCTGCTGTTGGAAAGCATGTGGATGGGTCACCTGTGTTAAGACCAATTATATCTGAGGACTTTGTTTGCTTTCTAAGTCCATGAGATCCATCAGCAAGAAACATGCTACTTATTCCAAGATGTTCTATATCATTTGATTTCCAAAAGTCTTTCCCTGACATTAAAGATGCTTTTTCCTCAAGGGTCATTTTTTCAATTAATTCTCTATATTTCATACATATTCCTCTTTTTGTACTTAAGTATAGTTTTAAATTTATGTACACTTATTAATTTAATACTAATTTCATTAGTAAAATATATACCTTTTGTATAATTTTTGTACCAAATTTATCTAATTATATCACTAGTTGTGAGGAATTAAAATAATAGGATTGATAGAAATGAATATTAAATTAGATATTGCATTAATGTAAAAAAGGACCATAGAAGAAAATAAAATTTTCTTCTATGGTCCTTTTAGTCTTCTACCTTATATATCTTAAGCCTTCATAAATGGTACAAAATCTCCTTTTATAAGATAGCTTTTACCTTTTCCCCTTCACAATTGGTAGCAGAATTTCAAATTCCGTTTTATAATTGTTATTAGGTGGCATTACCAAGGAGATACTACCTCCGTGAGCTTCAATAATCTTTTTACTTACTGCCAGCCCAAGACCAGAACCGTGTTTACTCCGTGATTTTTCTCCAACAACAAAGGGCTCAAAGATATCATGACTTATTTCTTCCTGAATACCATAGCCATTATCCGCCATCACTACTCTTACGTACCCTTCCATATGGGACAGGATGCAGGTGAGTGTTGTACCACTTCCGTTATGCTTTATAGAGTTATTAATAATATTTTCAAAGGCACGTTTCAGCTGCACCTTATCAATCTGGCAGAGAATACGTTCCTCTGGAATATCAACCTCCAGTTCAAATCCTCCAAGATCAAGTTCATTATACTTATCCGCCATATAATCTCTTAGGAAAATGCATATATCAAACTGCTCCAAGTTTAAACTATAGTCTGGATGCTCCATTTTGCTATATTCATAGAAGGCATTAATGAGTTCTGTAAGTCCCTCTGACTTCTTATAGATAGTCTCAAGATACTGCGACTGTTCTTCCAAACTTACCATTCCATCATGAATTCCTTTTGCATATCCTTGAATTACAGTAATAGGAGTTTTAAAATCGTGGGAAATATCCGCCAGCATTTTTTTCTTATCCTGTTCCAACTTCTTACGATTTTCCTCACTTTCGTAAAGCTGCATGGACATATTGTTAAAGCTGTCGCAAATTTCTTCGAACTCACGTGGTCCTTTGTAATCTAAATAAATCTGGCGCTGGCCTTCAGAGAATTTCACCATTGCATTATGCAAGAGATTCAGTGGTTTTTTTACCTTGCGGTTTAACCACATAATAAATACTCCAATTAAAATACAATAGAACACAAAAAAACTTGAAAATACGCTCTTAGTTATTAAGCTTACTTTAGAAAACAAAATATTTTCACTTTCCCAAGGTTGATAAATGAGCATTGTATACCTACTGCCATCAGCATTTTCAAATATATGCTTAGTGAGGCTGTACTTTTTATAAAGTGTGTTAGTAAGTAATCCATATTCTCTGGCAGTTAAAGAAGTCTTCCCATCGTCCTTTGACTGATAAAGTATATTAAGATTTTCATCCACTACATATAACTTCTGAGTAACTTGCCCATCATCATTTGAATAATATACCGATATAGACGTACACTTTTCATTTTTTTCATTTGTGAATTCTTCTTTATATACGTAAAATCCTATGGTATAAAAAGGAATATATTCAATTTCATCTTTATCAAAATTAGGATTCTCAATTTCAAGATTACTTTGATATACGGCCTGAAGTTTTTCATCTAAAACAATAATATGGCTGCCTTTTCCAAGCATCCTGTTTAATGGAATCTCCGTATATCTTTCCTCTGATATAACGTTTTTATATTGTAAAATCTGGTCGGGGTCAGCTTCCATTACTTTTCTCCCAGTCATAAACATTCCTATTACGAAAAAGGTACTTAAGACAATAACCAAGATTAAAGTAAATACAATGTAATTACAGACAAGGAGTGTAAAAAAGTTGCCTTTTTTTCTCTTCTTACTTTTCAATTTTATATCCAAGCCCCCTTATATTTTTAATATATCTTGGATTTCTCGAGTCACTCTCGATTTTTTCACGGAGGTGTGAGATATGCACCGTAATTACATTTTCATAATTATCGTAAAGCTCCCCGTTCATAGCTTCACAAATTTGAGATTTCGTGTATACCCTTCCTGGTGCCTTCATTAATAGTGCAAGAATTTTATATTCATTGGGAGTAATTACAATTTCAACATCATTTTTTCTAAGTGTCAGCTTTTCAGTATCCAGAGTTAGCTCTCCAATTATAAGCTCTGCATTTTTCTGGATACTTGAAGCCCCATAGTTAAGATTATAAAAACGTCGCAGATTTGCCTTTACCCTTGCTACTATTTCTAAAGGACTAAAGGGTTTAGTCATGTAATCATCTGCACCTAAATTAAGACCTAGTATTTTATCTGTATCTTGGTTTTTAGCAGACAAAATTAAAATAGGAATATTCTTGATTTCCCTGATTTTCTTTGTCAGCTCATATCCGTCCATCCTCGGCATCATGATGTCCACCACTGCCAAATCAATTTGCTCCTTTAGTACAAGTTCAAATGCAGATATTCCATTATCCACCGTCAATACCCTATAGCCACTACTTTCCAGATAAAGTTTCAGCAATTTTACAATATCATTATCATCTTCCGCAATCAGTATGGTATACTGCATATATTTCTACCTCTCTTCACTCAATTGATTTTACTTTATGATTTAAATATCAAAGTCTTCATTAAAATTATAATCTAAATTGAATGCTGTGATAACCAAAAATTTTATGGTGTCCTATTTTTCACCGTTATACTTTTCATCATGACTTTTGAATTTTTATTTGAATTTAGCTGTAAAAACATAATCCCTATACCACTAATGATTATCATTAGATAGAAGCTGATTCCTCGACTGAGTAGCATTGCAGAACTAAGTATCTGAGCTGGAAACAGTGTCTTAAAGAATACTAAGAATCCGCTCTCTCCTATTCCCACTGCACCTGGGAAAGGTAATGCTGCACCTGTAATGTATAAGGCAGACTGAATAGTAATGAATTGAATTAAAGACCCGGAAGACATTCCAAAGGCTTTATAAACCCAAAATGGAATACTGTGCAATGCTGAAATCTGTACTATGGTAATAAGGATGGTTTTAATTATAAAGATTTTATCATTTTTAATATAATCTGCTCCTTTTTTATACTTTTCTATCTCAATCAGGGCCTTTTCCTTGAAAATTATAGATTTTTGAGGATTAAAGCGTTCTAAAACTTTAACCCCTAAGTTTACAGCTTTGAAAATAATTTTTTTCGAAAAAATAGCTGCCAATATCAGCACTAATAAAATTACATTTAGTCCAATGCCTAAAAATAGTAACACACTAAACTTCCCAAGGGTTCCACTAAAAAAATTAAATTTCATTATTACGCCTATAACTGCCATTGATACAGTAACAAATTGATAGGTTGCAAGACATATTAGCAAAGCAAGCATAGCATTAGAAATATTTATCTTTTTTTTATGCATAAAATAAACCTGCATTGGCTGGCCACCCGTGGCAGCCGGTGTTACAGAACTGAAAAAAACTCCTGTAAGTGAATACTGTATACATTGAAGTAAAGTTGACTCTTCTTTAAACACCTCTAAACTACGCCTGATATTTATGGCCTCACAAAGGACCACAACAAACATAGCTGCTATCCCTATGGCAATATATACTAAGTTTGCTTGTGACACTGTTTTTATAATCTCTTTAATATCACCGCTTGAAAAAAGCAGCTTGAAGGTTACAACAACAATGATTATAAACAATCCACCATTTTTCATTATATTCAATAGCTTTGTGCCCTTACTCATAAAGTTCATCCACCCTTCCAAAGGTAAACCCCTGGGACTTCCAAATTGGAAGAACTATTTCTAAGGCTTCAACAGTTCTTTTGGGAGCGTCATTTTTACCTCGTCCATCATGAAGACAAATAATGTCCCCTTTTTCTGTTTCACGAAGCAATCTATCTGCTATAGATCTTGCATCTATGTTCGCCTTCCAGTCTCCCACAATTACATCCCAAAGAACAATATTTAAATTTGCATTCTTCATTTCTTTTATAGCTGCCAAGCTAAAATGCCCCCAAGGAGGTCTAAAAAACTTCGGCTGAACACCAAGCTCTTTCAATATTTCTATACTTTCCGAAAAATCTTTTCTTGTATTTTCTGGTGTTTGAAAAATTTCATTCTTGTGATTTAGTGAATGTAACCCTATGACATGTCCATCACCTTTAATTGCCTCAATAATTTCAGGATTATTTTTAGCAAATTCCGCTACAACAAAGAATGTTGCTGGAATCTTATAAGTCTTTAGAACTCGAAGAACTTCTGTCGTATATTTACTGTGAACTCCATCGTCAAAGGTTAAATATATATTTTCTACGCCTATTTTTTTCCTTTGCTTTTTCAGTTGTCTATTCCCCCTTCTGCATAGCAATGTAGGAATGACTCCATATATCATTAAAGCTAATAGGATAGCTGTCAGCAGTATTATAATACTCATCTTTTTTCCCATTCCTTTCGTAAATTTTCTTTAGTTTGGATTCCAAAGCTTCCCTTCTCAAAAGCTGCATGTTATATTTCATTTCTCCCATAAGCCTCTCATTGCTTATTAAAGATATTATATCCTCCGATATATCAAAATCATTTTCCCAAGCAATTTTCCCTATAAGCATTTTTTCAATAAATTCCGCATTTCCAACCTCTTGAGATAAAAATGGTTTAATAACGTATAAAGGCGTGGTAGTATAAATCGCTTCAAAAGTTGAAATTCCTCCTGGCTTGGTGATTAGTAAATCTGCCATTTTCATATATCTGTGCACTTGATCTGTATAACCAATTACATCTATTTCAGGGTAATCTTCTTTAAGTTTTTTTAATAATTTTTTATTTTTACCAGTTATAACTGTAATATGAACTCTGCTTGTCTCACATAATCGATCTAATATATTATCAAGGTCTGGTATTAACCCCAGTCCTCCCCCCATTATAAGGATTTCCCTTTTATCATGAATGGATTTAACTAGCAGCTCATGATAATCATCAATGGCCTTAAATGACATCTCCTGTCTATCATGAATGGATTTAAATTGCAGCTCCTGTTTAAATGACTGCCTTACAGGTATGCCATTTACAACAATTTTCTCAGCCTCAACGCCCTCAGACACAAGGATATCCCTTGTGCTTCTCGCAGCTACAAAATACATATCAGTCATGTCAGTAATCCATCCACAATGAACTGTAATATCAGTAATATAGGTATATAGCGGAATATCATCTTCATATTCCTCCTTATAAGTTGAAATGCATCGAGAACATGCAGACCATGTAGATACTATTAAATCTGGGTTATATTTCTCAATTAAAGAATCTATTTTATTTAAATTTCGTCTCTTTAAGCAAGTATTTTCATGTTTCGTAGCAAAACTATTTATAAAGTTACACACCCCTGAAAATCTACAGATAAAAAGATTAAAGATTCCATAAATCAGTTTATAAATAATAGGGAATAAGACCTTAACAATATCCACAATTTCAATGATGTCATCAGAATCCGATGCAAGTAGTTCTTCCTTAATCGCCTCTGCAGCACAGTAGTGCCCCATTCCAAAACGACTTGTTAAAATTAATATTTTCAAGTAATTATCTCCTTTCCTTGATTTTCGCTAAATGTATAATCATGAGAATGAAAAGTTAAACATCTCTTTCACATACATTTATCTCTTTCACATGCTTTTATCTCAATAATACTCTTCAATTATTAATTTCACCCTCATAGAATCTTAAGATTTCTTAATATTTCATATTTTTGTATTAATTTCTATTATCTCATATAAGTTAATGACGACGAAAAAAAGCACCTATCTGCCAAAGATTGGTGCCTTTATCTAGAATTAAATATTCATTTAAATTTATGTGATATCCCTATTAAATGAGTTTTTTCCTAACTTTATAATAATCCCCCATCTAAGAATTATTTATTATTAAATAATCCAGCCCCTTCTATTATTTCCTGTTCCTCAAATAAACTTGAAACCGCAACATTATAATCCCTTAGCTTTTGTGCCTTCTTTATTTTCTTGGCGTATTTTTTATTATCAGAAAAGATATAAATCATATAGCCCCATATTTCTTTCATTTTAAATAATGTATTTTTCTCATCATTAAGTAATTCCATGTAATTATTTAAAATTTCATCATGAAAACCCTTTAAAAGTTCTTTATCCATAAAAGTATTATTTTTTATCTCATTCATTAATCCTGGATTAGCTAGTATACCTCTTCCCAGCATTACTGTGTTTATTTCTGGTAGCTCACTTACTAACTTACTATAGTCATCTACAGTAAAAATATCGCCATTATAACACACTGGATTAGTGCTTAAGGATAATCCATCTTTAAACACCTCTAAGTTCGGTTTATTGCCATAAAAGTCCTTTTGCGTTCTAGGATGAATAATTAACTCTTCTAAAGGATATTTATTGTAAATCTTTATTAACTCATAAAATTCCTCTGGGCTATCTTTTCCTATCCTAGTTTTTATAGAAATCTTCATATCATCTATTTTATATATTTCATCTAAAAACCTCTCAAGCTCTTCTCTTTTCGCTAGAAATCCTGAGCCTCTTCCCTTTGATACAACGGTTCCAGATGGACATCCTAAATTAAAATTAATCTCATTATAACCTAACTGCTGCAACTTCCTAGCAGTATCAATAAACCCTTCTGAATCGTTAGTAAGGATTTGGGGTACTATACTCATCCCTTTATTATTTTCAGGCAAAACATCCCTTAATTCTTTAGTTTTAAAGCTCCTGCTTGTATTGGGAACAACAAAGGGTGTAAAGTATTTATCTATATTATGAAAGTTTCTTTCATAGGCATTTCTATATATGAATCCAGTAATCCCTTCCATGGGTGCTAAATAGTATTTCATTTAATAACTCCTTTATGTACATTATAAAACACATTATATCAGCCTTCCTTTTTCTTAGCTACTTAATTATTACCATTCAAATAGCTATATACTTTAAAATTTTTTTAAAGTATACCACTTATATAAATATCTAGTATAATTATATTATGTCTAACAAATTTAGGAGGAGTTATAAATGAGCGATAATTACAAGTTTTTTAATCATAAGGATTGTGAATTCTTTCCTTGCCATAATACTAATAAACCCGATGAATTTAACTGCTTATTCTGCTATTGTCCACTATATGCCCTAGGCCCTAACTGTGGTGGGAATCCAAAGTACATTGCAGATTCTATAAAGGACTGCTCTCAATGCTTATTACCCCATGACAAGAAAAATTATGAGTACATAATGAGTAGATTCGAAGATATAGTTGAAGCAACTAAGAAAAAGGACTAGCTGTTTTACTTCAATAGTTTGAAAAGGGAAGGAGCCAAGCTCCTTCCCTTTTCAAACTATAAAACGTTATATTTTGTATTTAAATAAACTTGTAATTTATACGTTAAGCAATTTAAATTTTTCTTCAAACCCTCATTCTCTGATAATCTTTTTATAATTTTTTCTATCTTCGTCTGGTCCATAATTATTTAATAATTATTTATTTTCTTCTTGGATCGTTTCATATACATCTTTTGTTCTATAAGATGAACCAACTATTTTAATGAGATTAGCTTAATGTAGAAGTCTATCAAGTATAGCATTCTTTAACATAGAATCTAAAAAGACATATCCAAATTTACTAAAAGGTCGATTAGCAGTTATCATCCTTTAATTTAACATTTTTAGACACTTTATATTTACCAAACTGGTATTAACTTCGATGACAATTTATCTTCATTTGCTTCATGAACTAATTTTATTAAATCTTCTTTGATCATTTGCATTCGTTCAGCACCTATATTTTCAATCCAACGTTGCTCAATATCAGTTAGTATCTCATCTTTTGCTTTCATTACTAACAATCCTCGCTCGGTCAAAACAATAATTTTCCCTCTCTTATCAGTGGGGTGAATTTTACGCATTACATAACCATTTTTCTCAAGATAATCCACCATTTTACTCACAGCTTGCTTTGTAATTCCTAAATATTCAGCTAATTCTATACCTGTGGCTCCATCTGGGTTGATGTATGTAAACATAAACCCATGTGTGGGTCTAATATCTTCAAATCCCAATTCGCTCAATCTATCATGTAGTTCGTTAATCGCTGCTCTAAAAGATAATAACAAAAGTGATGTAAGATCTAATTCACTAAATACTTGATGATTCATATATAAAACCTCCTCAAAAAGTCAATTAGGTTGACTTTTTATTAATTCTATTATACTATATACAATATAGTCAATCAAGTTGACTGTATTTGGTTTCCCGCTATGGAATTTAACAATTCCAGCTGTACTACATACATATATTGATTACTTAAATCGTGCTGGTAAAACATTTAAATATACACCAGAAGGTCCAGTAGGTCTTATTGGAAATAAGAAAATTGCATTATTAAACGCAAGTGGAGGTGTGTATTCTACAGGACCAGCGGCTGAAATGGAAATGGCCGTTAAATATGTAGCAAGTATGATGGGCTTCTTCGGAGCAACAGGTATAGAGACGGTAGTGATTGAAGGTCACAACCAATTCCCAGATAAAGCAGAAGAAATTATTTCTACTGGTCTTGAAAAGGCTATTAAAGTAGCAAGTACATTCTAATTAACAAAATGCTTCTCACTCTATACGGTAGTACTAACACTTTTATAGGTCTTGTACTACTTTTTTATTCGCTTATCTTGCTACTTTTTTGGGTAAGAACCCAATTGATGCGAGCTTTTTATTCTCAATTTATTAAATTTATAAGAAAGAAGGATTGAATTACAATGGAACGTTTATGGACAAAGAACTATATAATGCTGACAATTACAGCATTATTACTATTTAGTGGTTTTTATTTACTAATGCCAACACTACCTATATTTATTAAACAAATAGGTGGAAGTGAATCTCAAGTTGGATTTATTATTGGAGTGTTTACAATATCGGCAGTAATTGTTCGTCCTATTGTTGGAGGTTTAATGGATAAATATGGTCGACGAGTATTTATAATAAGTGGACTAATATTTTTTGCAATTACAATGTATTTTTATGATTGGGTAACAGTAATCATATTTTTAGTAATATTACGTATCCTCCATGGAATCAGCTGGGCAATTTCTACAACTTCTATAGGAACGGCTGTGACTGATGTCATTCCAAAATCTCGTCGTGGAGAAGGAATGGGATGGTATGGGCTTTCAATGACTTTGGGCATGGCTTTAGGACCAATATTAGGTCTTTGGGTAGCAGAATCATTTTCATTCCATTATCTATTTTTGCTATGCACAGCATTAGCGCTTATTGCATTTATACTTGCATTTTGCACAAAAATTCCAGCAATTCAACATACACATAAAAGCACAATATCATTTTTTGAAAAAGACCTTTTACCAATCGCTATTGTTACATTTTTCCTATCCTTTACTTTTGGTGGAATTACAACATTTTTACCACTGTTTGCGGCAAAAATTCAAGTTAATGTTGGTACTTTTTTCTTAGTTTATGCTTTAACACTTACAATAATTAGACCAATTACAGGAAAGATATCTGATAAGTATGGAGAAGATGTCATTATTATTCCTGCACTCTTTATACTAATTGTCGCACTATTAGTCCTAACATTTACAAAAGGAACTGTTGGACTAGTTATTACCGCTATTTTATACGGAATTGGATTCGGATCAGCACAACCAGCCCTTCAAGTAGCGATTATACGATTAGCTAAACCAGAGAAAATTGGAGTAGCGAACGCCACATTTTTTACCGCTTTTGATTTAGGTATTGGTTTAGGATCTATTATTCTAGGATTTGTTTCACAACTCATGGGATATCAAACGTTATTTATTGTTTGTGCTGTATCTGCGTTTATTAGCCTATTATTTTTTACTGTTTTTGTTAAGAAGACATTAAAATAACATTTAGTTTACAGAAGAACGCTATTCTTTTTATAGGAGCATATAAAAAGGGTAGCGTTTTTTATAAAAAATAAAAGCCTAGACTATTAATCTAGGCTTCACCTTCAATATTGAAAACACATTATGCTTATTTTATTTAAGCGTTTATCTCATCAATAACATCACCTGTAGCATTTAATCCTTCAAGCTTAGGACACACATATTTTTTAGCAACAAAGGATGTTAGCATTGGAGTAATTATAGCAGTTATGATTACAACCGCTGCTATCTGAGTTGTGGCAGAAACCACATATGGTTTATAAGATTAATCTATTAGTGCAACTGCCGCTGGTGTCGCAATAGCATTTCCTGCCGTTGTTGCCGTTGCAATGCCCGCATATCCAGGTCTCTTATTAATATATCTATCTGCTAAGAAAGCTGAAAATCCACTTACTAATAACACTGCTAAGGCTAATATAAATCCTGTTGGACCAGCTTTAAGTATATCAAAGAAGTTAATTGTTCCACCTAATGCAAACCCTGTAAAAGGCAAGATGATTCCTATTCCAGGTGCCATTAGCTTTCTTATATCTTCATCTAAATTTCCTAAAGTAATTCCAACTACTAAAGGCACTATAGCCGCGGCCAAACTCATTATTGGAATTTCAGCCAATCCTGCTACTCCCAGTGTAACAAGGGTTAAAAAAGGTCCATCACCAATATTTAATGAATATATGGATTATCATAATAATCATAGAGGACAGTGAAATTAAAAAAAGATGACTCCCGTTCAATACAGGAATCATCTTTTAGCTTAAAATAGTCTTTTTTAAAACTGTCCTTGACACAGGGTACATTTTATTCTATACTACTTGCTTTTTATCATTACTGGACACGCCAGCTATCAGCAAACTTCTTGTTATTTTATTTTTCTATTAACAAACTTCTTGTTCTTCTACTTTTTTATTACCACTTGCAGTGTCGCCTTTAATTTCTCCAGCAAGTTTAAATCCTTGTTTTGCAACGAATACAGCAATAATTTCATTGATTACCGCTGCTGCTGCAATGGTTCCTTGAATAATTAATGCTTCCTCAGATTCAGCTCCAAGCATTCCTACTGCTATTCCTGTAAACATAAGTGATACTCCTGAGTGTGGTAAAAGTGTTAATCCTAAATATTTTTTTACAGTGTCAGGTGCCTTTGATATAACAGCGCCTGTATAAGCTCCTCCAATCTTACCAATAGCACGAGCCACAATATAAATAGCCGTGAATAATCCTGCACCTAATATTAGATTATAGTCAAGTGGTGCTCCAAGATTTACAATTAAAAGTACCATAAGTACTCCTACAATAGGCGTTACTGACTCCATTATTTCATGAACTCTTTCTACTGTTACCATATTAGCAAATATAGCTGAGAAAGTTATTCCCATAAGCATAATATTAAATACACTTTTTCCCATTAAATGATTAATTCCAAGACCAAGAGATCCTGTAATTATGATAAATATAAAGGTTACTATGCAAGTATTTCTTTTACTCATAGGTTTTCTTAATACAAATCCTGCTACTACTCCTGGAATTGCACCTAATATAATTGGAACTATAATCATAAGTGGAACAAACCATAATGGCATTCCTCCACCTGTTGAATTACTTGCTACAATTCCAATAACAATAAAGAATACGACAACTGCTACCATATCATCTATAGCCGCAAGTGGAATTAAAGTTTTAGTTACAGGCCCTTTAGTGTTATATTCGTTAACAATAGCCAAAGAAGGTGCTGGTGCCGTTGCTAATGCAATTGCTCCAAATACAAATGCTAGTCCAACTGAAATGCCTGCAATGTAAAAGGCAATACCAAATGCTAATGATACTACCACAAAAGTACCTAAAGCTTCTGCAATAGTAATAATAACAATTTGTTTCCCAGATTTTTTAAGTTCTGTCCAAATAAGTTCTGTTCCTATAATAACACCGATTGCTACCTCTGCGAACCCTTCAATTATATGAAACCATGTACTGTCAATAATTGTTGAATTAAACAGGTTCAGTGCATGGGGTCCTATAATCATTCCTGTTATCAGCCATCCTAAAATAGCAGGCAACTTAATTTTTTGTACGACTTTTCCAACTAGCATAGCTATCAATATTGAAATAACCATGATTATTAATCCTTTTATCATAACTTTCCTCCTAATTTTCTTAAACTATTCCATAAAACAACATTTTCATAATTTGAATAAAGTCTTTAACCGGCTCTTCCATAAAATTCTCTTCTTCAGTACTTTGTAATTTACATTTTGCTAAAAAATAATTTCCAAAATCTACAATTGTTCTAATAACTTCTTTTTTGTTAATATCCTTTTTAAGCTCCAAATTATCTAGAACTTTTGTTAGAAATAATTCATTTACTTCATGCAATCTTTCCCTTGATTCCTCAATCTGTACTGCTAAATGAGGCGGAGTATTAAATACCGCTGTATGAAAAATCTTTTTATAATATGGATGTAATTTGAAAAACTCAACTCTACATTGAATATATTTACCCAACATTTCTTCTATGTTTCCATCACTCTGATAGATATATTCTTCAATATACTCACTTAATTCATCAAAACATTTTTTAACACATATCATAAAAATCTCATCTTTGCTTCCATAATAATGAAATAATAGTCCTTTAGAAATTCCATGATCTTTACATATACTGTTAGTTGATGCGGTAAAATAATCGTTTTTCCCAAATTCATCCAAAGCCGCTTTTATAATTTTCTGTCTACTTTGTTCGTTTTGTTCTTGTCTTCTCTTCATAGTCACCTCCAATATAATTCCTCATAAAAAAATTATACCGTAAACAAACCACCTAGTCAATAATTTGTATATATTATTTTTTAGTTAATATTAAGTCAACCAAATTTAAAAATATCTGCTAAGCAAAAGTAAGGACTGTTGCTATTGCAACAGTCCCCATTTGTGATAGTGATCCTTATTATGAAATTCTTTTCTACCTAACACTTATATTATTGGTCAGTGTTCTTCTTTTTCTTTAATAGTGCAACACCTGCTATACATGATACTCCACCTATAGCTAACATTCCTGCAGCTCCCATTGCTGCACCAGTTTGAGGAAGATTTTTAGACAATTCCTTTAATCTATCTAGTAATTCAGTTTTCACAGCTCCATCTGGAAGGTCTTTTACGAGTTTTTTAGCTGTTTTTATATCATCCTTGTCTTTTGACTTTTCAGCCTTTTCTACTGCTTTTCTAGCTTCTTCAATAGCCATTGCAAGATCAATAGCATCTTGAACTTTGTTTAATCTTTCACTCAAACTCTTCTTTGCATCTGAATTTGGAAGTTTCTTTACAAGAGACCTTGCAACATCAACATCTATCTGAGTTTTTGACTTTTCAGCTTTTTCTACAGCTTTTGTTGCATTTTCTAAAGCTGTTGCATTATTAATAACATCTTGAACTTTATTTAATCTTTCAATTAAACTATTTTTTGCGTCTGAATCTGGAAGTGCATCTACAAGCACACTTGCAACATCAACATCTGCTTGTATTTTTGTAGCTTCAGCTTTTTCCACAGCTTTTGTTGCATTTTCTAAAGCTGTTGCACTATTAATAGCATCTTGAACTTGATTTAATCTCTCAATTAAATTATTTTTTGCATCTGATTCTGAAAGTGCATCTACAAGAGTCCTTGCAACGTCAACATCTGCCTGTGTCTTAAACTCCTCAGCTTTTTCTACAGCTTTTGTTGCACTTTCTAAAGCTATTTCATTATTAATATAATCTTGAACTTGATTTAATCTCTCAATTAAACTATTTTTTGCATCTGATTCTGAAAGTGCATTTACAAGAGCCCTTGCAGTCTCAACATCTGCTTGCGCTTTTGATTCCTCAGCTTTTTCTACAGCTTTTGTTGCATTTTCTAGAGCTATTACATTATTTATATCATCCTGTACTTTATTTAATCTTTCAAACAAACTATTCTTTGCATCTGAATCTGGAAGTGCATTTACAAGAACTACGGCAGCATCTACATCTTCTTGTGTCTTAGACTCCTCAGCTTTCTCTACAGCTTTTGTAGCAATACCAAGGTTAATTGGATCAGCAATTTGTTTAATAGCATCTAAAAGCTCTTGTTTTTTAGCGCATTCAGGTAATAAATTCACCTTATCCACTGCACTTTGTACATCTTTTACATCTTGGCTATCTTTAAGTGTAGCCACAGCTACTTCAGCATCTTCTACAAGTCTAGGGTTAACCATTTCCATATTATTATTAATATATTCTAAGTCTTTATCATCAACTACTCTATCTTTGTTAATATCACTAGCTAAATAATTTTCTTCTACAGTTGTTGTTTTTCCGATATCCGCACTTAAAATTTCTTTATCCTTATCATTAATTATATCATCGCCATTCATATCACCTGCATAAGCTGTTAATATTCTGTCTACTCTTGAAACTCCAGCAACTTCACCTTCAAATACTTGTCCTAATTGAACCTTCACCTTATTCTTAAAGTGTCCAGGAACTTCAACGTAAAATTCACCATCTTCTATGCTTTTAGGAGTCATAACTGTAGCTATTCCCCCTGCATTTATTGTAGCATCATATCTTTCTCCATCTGGAGTAATTACATATGCTTTAGCATCCATTTTAGTATAATCTAATTTCCTAGACCACCCATTTTCATCAAAGAAGCCTTGTGAAGATATATAGTATATATTACTACTTGTTGTTTCTGGTATGAATTGATATGTGTTAATGTGTGACATAATATATAGTGTTTTTACATCTCCATTTGCATCTGTATATTTATTTTTTGAATTTGTTTTAGTATAAAACTTATGTGTATAAAAATCATATATGTCATAATCCAATACTTTAGCTTTAATATCTACAACTGGCATTTTCTCAATAATATCAATTCCACTATCTGAACCTGAAATCTCAACTACTACTTTATGCGCTTCTCCTCTCGCCCATTCTATATTAGAATCACTTGTTGGTTCATGCATTACCTTAACTTCTAATCCTTTAGATTCCACATATTTCTTAAACTCTGGATTTATATTAACAGACTCTAAATCATATGCACTTTTACTAAACCCAACTACAAATTCTAACTTAGTTACTGCTTTCATATTCTTAAAACTCATATGACCTGTTTGAGTATCGCCATTAACTACTTTTTCTTTATCATAGGTTATATCTCCATAAGCTTCGCCTTCTTTTATAAAGCTAGAGTATTTTTCATAATTATAATCCCCTGCTGTTGCACGATCAAATGCAAAAAGTGAAACTTCTGTAGGATTATTTTCTATTTCTTCTGGAGCAATACCCATATTAAAATTGCCTTCACTATCTATATTGAGATTTCCACTATACCATGGGAGGCGCTCATTAGGTAATTGTTGATAATAAAGCACTGTATTAGATTGTTGTGTTATCGGATTTCCAAATACATCATGTGTGTACCCTAATTCATGTAACTTATTTATAGTATCATCATAAACTCTTCCTTTAACATAATATGCTTTAATTCCATCTTCTACTGTGTAATCCTCTTCTGATATTTCATGTATTCCTATATCTTTTCCTTCTTCAAATATTATCTCAGGTGAAGTATTATCTACAAATAAATCTTCTTCTGCAGTATATATATTACCTTCAGCATCTATTGCTTCTAATTCTAATTTATAGTGTCCTTCTTCTGCTCTAACTATTCTATTTTCAAAATACTCTCCAACCATCGGTATATATCTTCCACTAAATCCATTCATTTCAAAATATGTCACATTTGGCATAGGATTCATATTTTTATATTCTCCTACAAGCCCTACTCTTTTTCCTGTCTCAGCATCTTTTAAATACACTCTTTGTGATTTTATTTCACTGTTATATGATACATAATATCCTATTACTGGAGTATAAAATTGATGATAAAAATCGACATCATTACTTTCTGTATTACTAGTAAGCCTAAAGCCGCTTATTCCTTTTTCTGAATATCTAATAGCATATGGAATTAAATAATCTTCTTTATCATCACTAGTATTAGTAAGTGTTACAGTGCCTTCATAAAATCCCTTTTCAGCAGACTCAGGTATATTTATACTTGTATTTATATCTACACTACCTTTAGCTAAAACTTTTATGGTATCCGGTACTTCTAATTTAACACCATTTGCACTTCCATCTTTCACGCTTCCTTTAGGTGTAGAATTAGTAATAGATATTTTAAATTCTTTATCGCTATCTGAATCATTAGTTATTTTAATCGTTCTTTCTTTGATGCCTTCTCCATGATATGCATTCCCAAACTGTAGAGAACCTGTTATATTATCTATTTCAACAATCTCACTATTTTCTACAGTTTTTGTTTTATTATTGATTGCTATAGTTACATTATCATGTACTGCGTCATATGCATTTACTCTTCCAGCACCTTTTTCATAAACATTATAATCGCCATTTAATTCTTCAGTATTGTTCATAAGTGCTACCTTTACATCTTCAGCAGACATTGTTTCGCCATTATCTTTTGCATTTTCTAGCATTAATGCTACAACACCTGTAACGTGAGGAGTTGCCATTGATGTTCCACTAATTTTTGCATATGCCTTACTATAATCTTCACCATCTTCTTTGTCATTTATAAATTCTGGGTAAGTTGAGTATATATTAACTCCAGGTGCTACCACATCAGGCTTGATTTCAGATGTACGTCCTACTGGTCCTCTTGAACTAAAGTCTGCCAGCTTATCTCCTTTTTGAATTTCTGATGAAATAACATTAAAAGTAAACTTATTATTACTTTCAATATTATTAATTAGTTCTTCACCATCAGTCTTAGTTAAATTAAAAGTCGGAATGAAATTATAATCTTCCTCTAAATATGCATTTATATGACCGTCCACGTTATTATATATAAATACTAATTGTGCTCCTGCTTTTTTTGCATTTGCTATTTTTTCATTAAGAGATATTTCGCCTCGTTGAATTACTGCTATTTTACCAGTTAAATCCTTATCGTTGAAATCTGAAGTTTTTCCAAGTCCGCAATTAACCATTTCAAAAGTTTGATCCTTTAATGAACCTAAATCAAAATCATAATTATTTGCTAAAAGTTTTATAGCAATTTTCTTTTCTGCTATACTTCCATCAAAAGTTGGTATTGTTAAGTTTGTATCACTAGCTCCTACTGTTATAGCTAATGGTGATGTTCCAGGAGATCCTAGAGTGTATTCTTTAGGTCCTGCATTTCCTGCTGCTACAACTGGAATAACACCCGCTTTTGCTGCATTATTTACAGCAATAGAGGTTGGACTCAATGGGTCATTTACAGATGCACCTAGTGAAAGGTTAATAACATCCATACCATCTTCTACTGCCTTATCAATACCACCTAAAATCCAAGCTGTTTGCCCTGAACCATAAGGACCAAGAACTTTGTAGGAATATAAATCTACATTAGGTGCTACGCCTTTTGCATTACCCTCATCGCCATTAGCTGCAATAGTTCCTGATACATGAGTTCCATGAGATGTATAATAAGTATTGCCCTGCATAATTTCTGGATATCCCCCAGAATTTTTCCAGTCTTTATATGTTGTTTCCATTGGATCATTATCATTATTTACAAAGTCATATCCATCTTTATATACATCTTTCAATTGTGGATGATTATAGTCTATACCTGTGTCTATTACTCCTACCTTTATTCCTTCACCACTTATATTTTCATCATGTAGTTTATCAGCTCCTATTTGGATAATACCGCCCTCTGGTGAAGCTTTTGGCTCCGGCATATTAATCTCCGGCATCTGTACTTCTTTATTGTTCCATATTGTTTTAACCTGTGGCATTTTTGCTATTTCACTCAGTTGGTTTGCAGCCACGTTCATTGTTATTCCATTAAATGCATTATAGAATTCACTTTTTATTTCTACTTTTAATTGTGATTCCCCATCCTTTTGAGATGCTACTTTTTTATTTATGTCATTTTTAAAACTTTCATGCTCCTCTTTTATTTTTATGTCCGAACTTTTTTGATTCTTTGACTTTGCAACAGCTAAAGGCTCTTCCTTCAACTCTACTATTACACTTACTATTTTACTACTATTAGTGTTAATATCTGGTGAAATAGAAAATCCACTACCTAGTGAGCTACCGTCCACGGTAATGCTGTCCCTATAATTGGTCATACCTTCAATTTGACTTTCATCTGTCTGTCCATATGCTGTCGGACTAAACCCCGTTGAGCTGCATAGCATCATTACACTTAATGACGTAGCTATCAACGCCTTTTTTTCCCTTTTTCTCTTTTTTTTCATAATACAAATCCCCCCTTGTATAAAATAGATAATAGTCGCTTGCATAACACTAAAAGCCGTTAGGCTCCAATGATTTGCAAGCTATATCAAAAAGGATTTCCACCACCTAACGGCAAATATAAAAATATATTCAAGGAGGTTTCCTTTATGATTCAATTTAAAAATCATCCTTATTTCTCTGATATTTATTTTAATCTTCTTTAATTAACTAGTTTCGCAATTAGCTTAATACAAAATTAATAATTCTACACTTTAATTTTCTAATAAATTACATAATTATGTAATCACCCTTTATGGTTATTTTTGGTACTATATTCAGATTATTTAATAATCCATAGCTATTTTTTATGCTTTATAGGATTTATTAATATGTCTTCAATGAAATATTTAAAACTCTTTTGATTCATTATTCTGAATATTGTTGAAATTCATCCATAATATTGTATAATTAAAAGTAGGTTATTCAATTTTATTAAAAGATAAAATTAATTTCTGTTTTTGGGGGAGGGAATCGAAATGATATTAAGTAATAAAGATTATGAAAATATATTAGATTTTTCATGTAATATAGGAAAAAATTCCTTGAATTTTTATCAAGACAGTTTAAATTTAATTTCAAAACACTTTAATTATACTGCTCTTGCTTTCTTTCCTGAAACTCTAAACATTACCTCTGTTAATGACATAAACAAAGTTTACTTTACCAATTTCTATTCAATCAACCTTGATAATGACTTTATAAAAGAGTTTAAAGAATATTACCATAAAGTTTCCATTTTTCAGCCATTAAACTTACCTGAAAACTTATTAAATAACTCTATTATTTCCATAGATGACATAATGCCCTATAGCAGCTTCATACATACAGAGAACTCACATTTTCTCAATAAATACAATTTTCACTATCGGCTAAATATCAACTTATACTCAGACAATACTAAGCTTGGAACACTTTGTATATTCAAAACAGAGGAAGAGGGAAAGTTTACAGAAAAAGAACTTAAAATCTCCGAAATACTTAGTAATATACTCTCTATCAACTACAATAATTTTCTTACTTTGTCCAATTCATTATTTAAACAAAATATTTTAGAAAAGTGTTATGACAGCTATACAGATGGAATTATTATTTGGGACAGCAAGCAATATGTTCTTGAATCAAATAATAAGGCAGAAGAATTTTGTTATGAAATAGCTGAAAATATTAATATCTCAAATGATTTTATTTATATAAGTTTAATTGGAATTAATCAAACTATAAACCCTCTCAAAAAAATAATAAGTTATTTAAGCTTGGATCTTATTCAAAACAATAATAACAAAAATATAAATATAACAACCAATAATCATATTTATACTATTAAAACCTCAGTTATAATAACACTAGGATTAACAAGTAATATGGAAACTACCTACTTTACCTGCATTACAAAATCATCTAATAATGAAGCCTGCTCATTAAATAAAACAAAAATTTTTTATAATTTAACTGATAGAGAGTTAGAGGTTGTTAATCTAATAAAGAAAGGCTATAGCAATAACGAAATTTCCGCTAAACTTTATCTAAGCGGCAATACTGTTAAAACCCACATTACAAATATTTTTAAAAAGTTAGATGTAAACAACAGAACCTCACTTTTAAATAAAATTACCATTACACATAAAGAAATGTGCTAAATTGTCAAGAAAACTATAACACTACCTTTTTTAAATAATAGCTCTCTTACTTCAGTAGCGTAAAAATATAGCCTGTCACTTTTATTATAAGTGACAGGCTATTTATTATAATTCTATGATTTCATGTCCAATGTATTCATCCACTAATTGATACAGGATTTTCTACAAAGGTTTAAGCCTTCAAAGGTAGGATTAATCCCCTTATCATTGCAATAATCAATATATTCCTTTAACAACTTTATACTCATATGCTTCACTCCTAATTCTCTTTAATGTTTTCACTTAACTTTTAACAATTGTTAAGCATTCTAAATATATGTGGGAGAAACATAAATATTCCTATTTAATTATTACTCTATCATCAACATTTATATATTTATCTTTCTTAGGAAGTCCAATGATTAAAATACCATCTTTAAACATTACTTTCATTAAATTTACATTTACATTTTTAACATGAAAACTCCTTGCAACTTGGTCATAGCTTCTTTGTATCAACCTGAAATTATTTCCAGTTTGTTCACTTCCACTTCTTCTTATGACAGAAATGGTCAAATTATTATTGTTGTAAGATAACTTTATATCCCCCTTATTAACTCCATGAAGCTCAGCACAAATTATGTATCCTTCAGGCGTTTCCTTTGTGGCAGCTTTAAGCGTCTCATTAAAGTTAAATTCTGACCTTATATCATCACTAAAAAAGTTTTGCAGAATGTCCTGTAATGCTGTTCCTGTTCTAGAGTTTCCATTGATAAACCCAAAAGGTAGTAAGCTAAACATATAAATCTCCTTTTACATCATTGCTTTTGCCGCGTTCTATCTTTGCATCATTACATTATATGAAGAAAACTAAAAAAAGTTATAATTTCTTGTTTTCCTCCTATACTACCCATTACAATTCTTGCTACTCCCCATTGCTACACATTAATACCCATAAAAAAGGCCTATAAAAGAAAATAAAATTTTCTTTCATATATTTTTATAAGATTTTCTTTGAAAGGAGGGTATACTATACCTTTTTCAGTAATAATAGCTGTAATCAGCTCATTATCTGTTACATCAAAGCAAGGGTTATAAACCTGTACTCCTTCTGGTGCCATCGGTATCTCATACCATTTAGAAGTTACCTCTTCAGCTGGCCTTAACTCTATATGAATATCTTCACCAACCTTAGTTTTTAAATCAATTGTAGGTGTTGGAGCACATACGTAAAAAGGAATTCAATAGTGTTTTTTTATAAAATAAGAATAAAAAGAGGATGCAGCACCTCTTGGACTTATCTGTAGTGATGAGGTCCTAGAAGTCAAAAATAATGAAATCAAATTAAAAAAGCATGGATAATATAGATTTATTTCTCTAATTATCCATGCTTTTATTTCTAAAATTTTATTAATATCAATTTTTCAGGAGCATCTTTTGGGTAAAGTAACTTTTCTATTAATTAGTGAATAACACAAACAGGCTTTTTACAATGAACCTCTTGTCCTGTAAAATACAACACACCAGTATTTTCATCAAAAGTAAATACAACGATATTATCAGAATCCTGATTTGCAACGATAATATGATCTTTTAATACTAAAAAATCTCTAGGAGATTTTCCATGACTATCAACAATTTTAACTAAACTTAGGTTTTCACCAATTAGTTTATAAACTGCGATACTGTCATGGCCTCTATTTGATGCCAAAATATACTCTCCATTGAGTGATTGTTTAATTGCTGCACAAGTGCTTTCTGTAAATCCCTTTGGCAATGTAGATATTCTTTGGATAACATCAAATTTTTCTCCATTTTTTTTGATCACCATTACTTCAGATGTAAGTTCACAAATAGCAAAAATTAAATCTTTATCTTTATTGCTAATGATAAAATGTCTTACCCCTGTACCTTTGTATAATTCAATGTCTTGTAGCGGTATTAACTTATTAGAATTCGTATCAACATCATAGCACTTTATAGTATCAAGACCTAAATCAGTACCACATACTTTTCCATCAATAAATCCACAAAAGTGCATATGCGCAGATTCTTGTCTTTCTTTGTTTGGTCCAAAGCCGCTATGTTTTACAAGGTCACACATCTGTAAGCTTGCATTATCTTCTATACGGTACATTGCTATACTACCGCCAAAATAATTTGAAACATATAGGTTCTTCTTATTTTCATCTAATAGAACGTGACAAGGAGCCAAACCTTTTGTGGCTGCTATATCTAAAAGGGTAAATTGCCCATTTTCATAGTTTAATGCAGCAACTGCACCACCTTCTTGTCCATCAAACTCATTGGTTTCACTTACACAATATATAGTGTCTTTATCCGATGATATAGTTAGATAAGACGGATTCTCTACCAAATTAGTTTTTGATGTTAATTCTAATTGATGGTTTGAAGCATCTAAAGAATAACAATAAATTCCGTCCGTTCCCTTTTCAGCATAAGACCCAACAAAAATATTAATACTCACTCAAAACATCTCCTTGTTCTTATAAAATTCCGAATTTTTCAAATGCAGCTGTTGCAGTCATACCATCCTCGATTGCTTGACGAACAACTTTTTCGCCTTTTGCTTTCTCTAAAGCTTTTTCGATAACATATTCGATATGCTCTTTTGGAACAATAAGAACACCATCTATATCACCAAATACTAAATCACCTGGATTAATCCAAACTCCATCCATTTCAATTGGACATCTGAAATTTACTACTTGTGTTCTTACAGAAGAATCTTGTGCATAGCAGCCACGAGAAAATACAGGCCAGCTTTGCTCTAACACTTGTGGAGTATCTCTATGCCAGCCATTTACAACAGCTCCAACAGCTTTTCTTGTTCTAGCAGTTGCTGTAAGTAATTCACCCCAGTATGCACATCTCATTGTACCACCAGTAGCAATATATACTTCATTTTCCTGTAAATCATCAAGAGCTTCTGTTAATAATCCAAATGGTTTTTTCTGCTCACCATATACATCAATCATAAGTACAGGCATTGCAAAACCAGCAATTTTCATGTTGTTATCTAGTGGTCTTACAGCTTGTGGAATAAACTGATGGTATAGCCCCATTGTATCTAGTATATCACCAACAACTGGTGTGTAAAGTTCTCTTTTTATAGTTTCAAGCATTTCACTTGCATTTTTAAAGTTCATCACTATTTCTCCTTAACAAAAAATTCTAATTTAGTTTTAATTGTTTCTTGTGCATCCATAACTAGAGCACTATTATTTTTAATGGCACCTTGTAAACTATCAGGTGAATAGCTTGTCCAAGGTTCTAATGCTAAATTATAGGTTCTACCATACCAAGGATATCCGTAAGACCCACCACAAACTAACCACATCCATAAATAAGGAAACAACTTTTTATCCCAATCCATACCAATACTTAAACCTAACTCTTCGTTAATGATTTCATAAGTTCCAAAATTATTGAAGTCTGTTAAGTATATCATATCAGCAGTATTATTATTTTTAGGTGGGATTAAAGACATATCAATCATTGTACCATCTTTACTTTCGCAAATAGGCCAATTTGCATTAGTTGATATAGATAATCTTTGTGTTTCAAAGTCCTCCCTATCTAAAGTAAACATTGTTTTTGCTGTAGTCTCAATTCTACAATGTTCACTTAAAAATGGTTCACCGATAACTGGGTGATGCCCCCACATTAGTTCCATTTCCTCATTTGCAAGATTTGTTAATTCCTCTTCCAAATATATCGTACAATCATTATTGATTAAAGTAATAGATTTTTTTATGTGAAATGGAGAACGGAGGGTAGTATACTCAAACTCAACTGTTATCTTATCAGCTGTATCACACACTATTTGATAATGCCAAGGTATGTTGGATACTTCACCATGCATACCGATACAAGCATTTTTGTAATAGCATTGTGGACCACCACTTGGTAATATTTCTTGCCAGCCTCCCGTATTATGATCCAAATAATTTCCTAAACTATCTCCAGTTGATGACATATAATCCGCTTTCTTATGTAATCTAACAGGCGATCGCCACATAAAATCAATATCCTTTGGTTTATATAATAGTTCTATAATATCTGTACCTCTATCTACAACAATTGTTATTTTTAACAGATTATTTTCCATTATTACAACTTTGTTTCCTTTAATCACCACATCAGATGTAATTCTACATCCATAATTTCTACTATTCATTATATCCACCACCTCTTAATAACGTAAGAGATTTTCTTTGTATCCACCGTCTACAAATAGGGTTGCACCTGTCATATAACTGGATGCGTCAGAGGCTAAAAATATAGCTGGTCCTATTAGCTCTTGAGTTTCTCCTACACGCTCCATAGGAATCCACTTATTAAAGTCCATTGCTTCAACAAGGTCTCTATTCATATCTGTTAAAATTGCTCCTGGTGCTAAATTATTCACACGAATGTTATATTTAGCAAGCTCTAAGGCAGCGGTTTTAGTGTACATACCTAATGCAGCTTTTGCCATACAGTAATAAGAATTTTCTCTTACTGGTACTTCTTGATGTATTGAAGTTACATTGATAATTGAACCCGCTTTTGACTTCTTTAAAAGAGGTAATAATTCTTTAACTAAAAATACTGGTGATTTTGCATTGATGTTATACATCATATTTAAATCTGATTCTGTCATTTCATCTACTGGGCTATGAATTTCATATCCAGCATTATTAAATAGGATATCTAATCTCTCTTCTTTGGATGTAATATCACTTGCTATTTTTTCTACAGCAGCCATATCTGCAAGATCTCCGTATGTATAACTAAATCCATTTTCTTTGGCAATATCTTCAATATTTTTCTGGTTTCTTGCATGTACCCATACAGTTGCTCCAGCTTCCTTTAAGCCTTGTGCAATAGCAAGTCCAATTCCTCTGCTTGCACCTGTAACAAATGCAACTCTTCCAGTTAAATCAAATATTTTCATACATGCTCCTCCTCTTAGTCCCTAATTCCTAAATGTTGTAACTCAGATTTTATATATCCCAGTGCATAAGCCATACCAGCATGCCAACCTGCACTACAAGTCATTTGAGGTGTATGATCTGGGATTAAAACACCGTTAAAGTTCTTTTTATATAATATACTAAGTGCTTTTGTTATATCGATATCACCTTCGTCAACAAAAACTTCTCTATAATTTGGAACTTTTCCTTTTACGTTACGAACGTGAACATAAGAAATTTTGTCAGCATATTGCTCTAAAGCATCGTAGATATTTCCTTCTGTCATTTCTTGAATACTTCCCATACAGAATTCTAGACCGTTAGATTTACTTGGAACTAAATCTAAAACTTTTTGATAAAGATCTGGTTGATAAACCAATCTAGGTGTTTTTCTAAGTGTTGGCATTGGTGGGTCATCTGGATGTAAAGCCATTAAAACTCCAGCCTCTTCTGCAACAGGAAGAATTTTTTCTAAAAACCACTCTAATCTTTGCCAAAATTCTGTATAATCAACGTCTTTGATAAAACTGTTATCCAAATTTTGACCATAAGTCATATTCCAAATCTCTCCATTTGGAATTCTTGCATCTAAATCTAATAATGAAGCATCAAATGCAGTACTTTCAGCATTTCCACGTGCATTATTTGTTTTCATATGTCCCCAAACACCAGCAAGGCTGAAGTTATAACCAAAGTTTTTTATTCCTGCTTTACCTACATTGGTAATAATACGCTTTAAGTTTTCCATTTGCTGCTCTTTCTGAGGTCCGTCTAATAATATATCATACCAGTCAGCAGGACTGAAGTTCTCTATTGCATGGATATTTAATCCTTTTTTTTCTGTCTTTTTCACTAACCTATTAATGTTATCAAGTTCCCATATTGGGTCCATTGATTTCGACATACCATAATTTACTTTATCATTGGTAGCCATAACAATTTTATCTTTATCATAATAATTTGCAAGATGCACTACTAAGTCTGTACAGCCACACTGCTTTGCAAAATCTAAATGGTCATTATCCAGCATGTGTCTATATAATCCGATACCTAATTTCATTGTTGCCTCCTATAAAGTTAGTTACTATTTCTTTTTGTTGTCATATATGTGTTAAACATTACCGCAAAGAACATCAGTCCACCGTTTACGATATATTGCATATATTCATTTACATTTAATAATGTCATTGCATTTGCGATAACACCTGTAAATAACACACCGATTAAAGTTCCCCAAATTGTACCGATACCACCAAGCATGCTTGTACCACCAATTACAACTGAAGAAATGATTTGTGTTTCCCAACCTCTACCGAATGTAAATGCTGCAGATTGTACTTGGGCTGAGTTCATAATACCTGCTACTACGCACATAATTTGTACTGCACACATTACAAAAACTCTTGTTTTCCAAACACTAATACCATTTAATCTTGCTGCTTCAGCATTACCACCAACAGCATAGATTGAACGTCCTAATGAGGTTTTTTCTGTTAAGAACCAGAATAAAACAAATATTAGTAGGAACACTAAAGCCGGGAATGGAATTCCGAGTACTTTACCAGAACCTGCAAATACATACCAATCTGTAAATGCACCTGATATTGGGAAACCATCACAGATAATTGCTGAAAGACCATACATTGCATTTAATGTTGCAAGTGTAATAATGAAGGTTGGCATATTAAACTTGTGTCTTGCCCATGCATGAAAATAACCCACTAATATAGCACAAGCAATAGCCGCTACAATACCTATTACAACACCAATTCCAGGATCTATTCCATAACTTGAGCTTAGAAATTTCGATGTCCATGCAATGATAACGCCACTTAATGCAACCTGTGAACCAACAGATAAGTCGATTTCACCAGCTATAATAACGATACACATACCATAAGCAATAACACCTTTCATAGCTGAGCTACGTAAAATGTTTAATATGTTATTAGTCTGCATAAATTGTGGTTCGATAGCTGTTATACCGATAATTAATGCTAAAAGCAGTAATTCAATTAAGTGATCTAGAAAAAAGTTTTTTGTTTTTTTATTTGAAAATAACTCCATATTTAACTTTGAGACTTTAACTGAATTCATTTATTTTTCCTCCCATACAATATGAGTATAAGTCGTCTATTGATGTATTTTCAGGATCTACTTCCCCTATAATTTCACCCATATGCATAATTAAAATTCTATTACATACTTCAAGTAATTCTTCTAATTCTGATGAAATAAAGATACTTGAAATTCCTTTTCTTGATTGTTCCCACATGATTTGGAAAATTTGTTGTTTTGCCTTAACATCTATTCCTCTTGATGGTTCATCATACATCATAATAGTAGGTTCTGTATTTAACCAGTTACCAACAACAACCTTTTGCTGATTACCACCAGAAAGAGAGCCTACAGTAGCAAATATATCTGGAATTTTTACTTCCAAATCTTCAATTTGCTTTTCAGAAATCTCTTTTCTCTTTGCAGAATTAATAATTCCATACTTTGATATTTTGTCTAAACAAGCGTAGCATAGATTATCTCTAATAGAATGTTTTAATATAACACCTTGAGTTTTCCTTTCCTCAGGGGTAAGTGCAAGTCCTAATTTTTTCATCTCAGCAGGAGATGTTTTTTTCTTAGTATTTATACCATCAACAATAATTTCACCAGAGTCGTATGGGTCAGCCCCAAAGATACATCTTAGAAGTTCAGTTCTACCTGAGCCTAACATACCTGCTATTCCTAGAACTTCACCCTTCTTTAAATCGAATGAAATATCTTTGAATTTTCCTTTTCTAGTTAGATTATTAACTAGCATAGCAGTTTCTGATTGTGCAACAATATCATCTGGTTTTTGTTTAATTTCAACATCACCAAACATCATATTAATTATGTCTTTATGTTCTAATCCTTTAATAGGCTTTGAACCAATATACTTTCCATCTCTTAAGACAGTTATATTATCAGCAATTTCCCAAAGTTCTTGTAATCTATGAGAAATATAAATAATAATAACATCCTGTTCTCTCAGTCTTTTGATAACCTCAAATAATCTTTGAGTTTCACTTGCAGCAAGGGAAGATGTAGGTTCATCAAGCATTAATACTTTTGGTTTAAAGCTCATTGCTTTTGTAATCTCTACCACTTGACATTGCCACATACTAAGTTTAAATACTTTTTCACGAGGATCGATATCGATCCCCATGCTTTTAAGTAACTCGTCAGCAAGCTTATAGGTCTTCTTCCAATCAATAACATTATTTTTCTTTGGAAGCCTTCCTAAGAAAATGTTTTCAGCAACTGACAAGTGAGGTACTAAGCTAAGCTCTTGATATACTGTTGATATTCCCTTTTTATGCGCCTCTGTTGGACTAGAAAAATCTAATTTTTCATCATCTAAGTAAAATTCTCCTGAAGTTTGTTTTATAGCTCCTGCAAAAATCTTTACTAAAGTTGACTTTCCAGATCCATTTTTACCCAAAAACGCATGTACTTTTCCACTATCAAATTCAACAGTAATATTATCCAAAGCCCTTGTCCCAGGATAATCCTTTGTTATATTAACAGTCCTTAAAATACTCATTTTAATGTTCCTCTCCCAAAGTTTTGTGTATTATTTACATTTTGGATTTTAAGTCTTCCATAAATTTATTTATAGCCTCTTCATCGCCTCTAACTAGCGGAAGTCCAGGTATAATATTTGTTTCTTTTGCTGTTCCTTCTAAATCTGTTCCTTCAATTGATGCTATAAGATCCTTTACAGTATTGTATCCAATTGTATATGGGTCTTGTCCTGTAACAGCTTGAAGAATGTTGTTGTCATCTTTTAATAAATCAACAATTTGCTCTGATGCATCTGTACCAAATACAAATACTTCCCCTGCTTTTCCTGCATTTTCAACTGCCATAACAGTACCAATTGTACCACCATCGTTTGCAGAAAATATGATGTCAATATCTTTATTGGCAACTAACATATCACCAGCTTTTGATACAGCCACATCTTGTAACCATGCATCTTGGTCTGCTACTATTTCATATTTAACTCCAGCTTCGTCTAATGCCGCAAAGAATCCGTTTACACGTTCTGCTGAAATTTCAGGTATTTGTGTTTTGAATTGAATTACACCGATTTTAACAGTTTTGTCTGCTGGATAGTTTGCTTTGATAAACTCAACAGCTTTTTCACCTGTTTGTTTGCAGAATTCAAAGTTATCTGAAGTGTATGCGATTTCAGAGAATGGGTATGGATCGATTGAAGTATTTGCAACTGCAACTTTAACACCATTATCTGCTGCTTCTTGTAAAGCAACTGGAGAAATTGCTACTGAAAGTGGAGAAATTGCAATACCTTTTACTTTTTGAGATGTATAAGTTTTAATATTTTCTGTTTCTTTAGTTTGGTCATTTGTAATATTAGAAAGTAAAATTTCATATCCTAAATCTTCTGCTGCTTGCTTGTATCCTGAAGACATAAGTTTAAAGAACATATCCTCTTGGAATACAATACCACCAATTACTTTTTTCTCTGAACTTCCATCTTTATCTCCTTTTGATGAAGAAGCCCCTGAAGAACACGCCACGGTAAATAACGATAAACTAATAGCTAGAACACTTAATAATTTCTTTTTCATAAAACTTTCCCCCTATAATTTGTCGATTTCGCATATACTACGATTTCTATAGACAAATTGTAACATTGTACTAACATCAATTTCCACTTTACCATTGCCATTTTTTAATGTATATTGATATTGTAAGAATTTTTTTTATTTAACAACTATTAATACAAAGGTGATATTTATGAATTACGATTTAGCAAAAAATGTGTTTAAGAAGCATTCAGAGTTTCATTATGCACAAAATACAACCATTGATGAAACCCTTTATCCTCAAGTTCATGATTTTTATGAAATACTACTACTAGCTCATGGAAGTATGGATTTCACAATAAATAACCAATACTTACATCTAAAAAAAGGTAACTTGATTCTGATACGACCTGGTGATACACATTCGAAAAAATATCACGATGATGAACCCATCAAAAGTATTAATCTAGCTTTTCCTAGCCATATATTAGAATCACTTTTTCACTATGTTTATGGCTCAAGCGAATATTTAAAAAAATCAACTCAATCAGAAGATATCATTATGTGTATGCTCAATGATGTTGATAACATTGAATTACAAAATAAGATAAGTTTACTAAATCTTATTTCTACAAATGATATGGAAAAACAGAATAGATATCTTAGAGCGATTTTAGTTCAAATAATAATTTTTATTTTTATAGAAACTACTGATTTTGAAAATCGCACTAATTTTCCTAAATGGTTTAATAATCTTGTAGAAGGGCTAGATGATATTCAAAATTTACAAAATGGGCTAGATTACATCCTATCCGTTTCAGGACGTACACAATCTCATATATGTAGAACTTTTGTAAAATACTTAGATATGACACCTACAAACTATATTAATTACAAACGTCTAAACTACGCAGCAAATCTTTTAGCTCATTCCGATAAGGAAATTATTGATATTGTATATGAAACTGGCTTTAACAGTGTAGGTAATTTTTATAATCTGTTTAAAAAACAGTATGGAATTACTCCATTAAAATATAGAAATAAATATAGCTTTAATTTCCCATCAAAAAATCAAAACTGATAACATTCTGATATCTATCATAAAAGTGACTAAGAACCTATTATTTAACACAGGCCAAATATAATTCTTCTGCTGTTGGTTGAAAACGTATTACTGAGTGAAAAAGCTAATAGGTGCTATATTTTTCATGAATGATAAAAATAAAAGCTATAATTTTATATATTTATAAAATTATAGCTTTTCGTCTAATACATCTATTTTTTTTACAATAAAAATAAAAAGAGGCTTTCGCAAAATAGATAATTCTAGAGTGTGCGAAAGCCTCTTATTTTAATACAGCCTGAAATATGTTTTGAGATTATTTTGCAAGATAGCTAATCAGATTATGAAGCTGTGCTCCTTTTTTATTAAAACTATTTTCCTTCTAGCCCTTTATCAATAGCAGGTTTATCAAAGCCTACAATTATAGTGCCATCTATATTAATTACTGGTACTCCTGTCTGCCCTGATAATTTAACCATTTCCTCTCTGCCTTCTACGTCTTTTTCAACATTAATTTCAGTGTACTCAATACCTTTGATCTTTAAATATTGTTTTGTTTTAACACACCATGGACATGACTCTGTTGAATATACTTTTATCATTATTCTATCATCCTTTCAATTCATTGATATATTTTTCAGCCATCAGTGCTGCAATCGTTCCATCACTAACAGCTGTAGTTACTTGTCTAAAAGTCTTCTCTCTAACATCACCTGCTGCATAGACTCCTTTAATATTAGTTCTCATACTTTCATCAGTTATAATGTTTCCTGCATTAGATAATTTTATATCCGCCTTAAACATATCTGTTTTTGGTACATTTCCTATAGAAACAAAAATACAATCCATAGGAATCTCTTTGTTTTCTCCTGTCTTAGTGTTTTCAATTATTATAGATTCAACCTTACCTTCACCTTTTACTAATTTAATATCTTCATTCCATAATATAGTTATTTTTCCATTCTTTAAAACTTCATCTAATACATACTTTTCTCCATTAAAATAGTCATGTCGTCTTATCATTGTAACTTTTCCAAATTTACTTAAGAACAATGCCTCTTCTAATGATGTATTTCCTCCACCGGCTACTGCAATTTTCTTTCCCTCATACAAGGCTCCATCACATACTGCACAATAGTGAATTCCCTTTCCCGAATAAATCTTTTCTTCAGGCACAGGCAGCTTCTTAGGAGATGACCCTGTAGCAATAATTACAGTCTTAGGTTTATATATGTAGCTTTCAGTTTCTATTATTTTTTCTTCATCCTTTAAATTTACAGATACAATGCTGTCAAACTCATCAATAACTGCTCCTAAGCCTACCGCCTGTTGCTGCATTTTATCTGCTAATTCATCCCCTTTTATCGATTGAAAACCAGGATAATTTTCAATAGATGATGTTAATCTTACCTGGCCTCCAACTAAAGCGTCCTCTAGTAAGATTAAATCAAGCTTAGCCCTGGCACCATATATTGCTGCTGATAGTCCAGCTGGTCCACCACCAATTATAACAAGATCTAAATTTTTAATACTTTTCTCCATAACAATACCTCTAAATTCATTTTCATAGATTATTTTTCCTTTTTTTAACCATCACTCATTACAACTACTTTTATTCTTTATATGTTCAAATAAAATTATTTTTAAGTAAACGATTATGACTCCTTTCCTATTTTAGTTATATTATTTTCTAAAAAATATTTTTTACTCTTTCCATACTATGTTGAAAAAACAAAAGAGGATGTTCTCATAAAAAAATATCCTCTTTTTATTTCTATATTATTCTCTCTTCTTACTCTTCTTACTTAAAACAAATAATACTATGGCTAATAATAGAATTGAACTTCCAAGAGTTAACCACACATTAGCTGTAAATCCTGCAACAAGGTATCCTACAAAACAACATCCAGCTACTACTAAAGTATATGGAAGCTGTGAAGATACGTGGTCCATATGATTACATCCTGCACCAGTAGATGAAAGAATAGTTGTATCTGATATTGGAGAACAATGATCCCCAAATACTGCTCCAGCAAGAGTCGCCGCAATACTTGTTGTAACTAATTCCGGCGCTACTGATGCACAAATCATAGTTACTATAGGAATTAAAATACCAAATGTACCCCAAGATGTTCCCATTGCAAAGGCTAATCCTCCTGCAACCAGGAATACAACTGCAGGAATAAGTGCTGGTGGCATATTAGAAGCTTCTACAATTCCTCCAACAAACTCCCCTGTACTTAACAAGTCTCTGCAAACTCCACTAATTGTCCATGCTAATGTTAATATAATGAAGGCACCTACCATTGATTTTACACCTACGCTTATCCCTTCCATGAATTGCTTGAAAGTAATAACCTTACGTGGTATAAATAGTAAAAATGCCACTATAAGAGCTCCAAAGCCTGCTATAGCAAGGGCTGGCCCTGCATCTGTATTACCAAAACCTTCTGCTAATGTCATACCACCTTCAAAGTATCCGCCAACATAAAGCATAGACAACACAGCGAACACAATAAGCGCCAATATAGGAATAATCAAGTCAAATACTTTACCTTTAGATGAAATTTCCATTCTAGAAAGCTCATCTTCATCTTCTGAACTACCGTCCATTACATGATCTTCTTTTTTATTTATTGCTGCTTGTTCAAACTTAGCCATTGGTCCAAATTCAATATTGGTTACACAAAGTGTAATTACCATAATTAAAGTCAAAATTGCATACAGATTTAAAGGAATAGTTGACATAAAAACTTCCATTCCATTAAGTGGTACTCCATTCACCTCTAATCCATTTATTTGAGATATAACTGAAGCTGCCCAAGATGAAATTGGAGCTATTATACATATAGGCGCCGCTGTTGCATCAATAATATACGCTAGCTTTGCTCTAGAAATACTATATTTATCTGTCACTGGCTTCATTACCGTTCCAATTGTTAGACAGTTAAAATAATCATCTATAAATATAAGTCCTCCAAGAAGCGATGTTCCTAACTGAGCACCTTTTCTTGATTTTATTTTTTTACTAGCCCATTCTCCATAAGCCCTTGACCCACCTGCTATAGTAATAACTGCAACAAGTGCACCTAAGAACGCTAAAAATAATATAATCGATGCATTATCTCCGATTTTCTCTGCCATTAGTGCAAATGTTACATCAAAAGCCTTAACTATGCCTCCTCCTATACTAAACGCATAAATTAATGTTCCTGATAGAATACCTACAATAAGGGATGAAATTACCTCTTTTGTTTTTAGTGCTAAGATAATCGCTATGATTGGTGGTATTATTGATAACCATCCTGCATTAATTGCCTCCATTTTTGTCCCCCTCCTAGCCTTTGCTAATTAAAAATTTTAAATATGCGATATTTCTTCACCCTTCAAAATTTATGGAACATCCTTTTCAATGCTTCCTAATGCTCTAACACTTTTCTTTAATTTAAGTTTTACTTAAATATAAAAAAGCCTTGAGCATTATCACTCAAGACCTTTTAAAATAAAAAACAGTAACGAATTTCAAAATACGTTTCTATATAATTACTAAAAATATCTATCATGATAGCTCCCCACAAATTTTGTTTGTGACAGTATTATGCATATTGTGCATAATCCCAACGCAATAGCCTTAAAGCATTAGCTATACGTTTCGGCAATTTTCCCTTTTTATTTGCTTCACTGTGCTTAACTCAACAAATATACTCTTAAAAATTGCAACCTCTATCAATATCTCATATGTTATTAACTCGAATTATATACTATTATGAGAGGAAAGTAAACTCTTAAATGGTTATTTTATTGTTTTTTTAAATAATTTAAAATAATTATAACAATTTATATTTAAAAGCTCTTAGTAAGTATTCGACTCTGAACTTAGAAAATGCAAGGAGTTCATGCTTTATGTAGCATTTGTTACAAACAGTGGAATAACTCCCCTTTTAGAATTCCCACATCATTTGTTATATTTGAGGATTTTTATGAGGAATAATGTATAAGTATTCTTTTTTACAATCAAGTTTAATACAGATTAGTTTATGAATGTGTTACCTCAAGTATTTAGTGATATAATTTAAACTATTCTAGGAGATTACTAATAATGGAGGTAATAAAATGTATAAATTAAATGTTTTAGAAGTAAACTTTGAATTTAATGGAATGATAGATAAAATATATCCAGTTATATTAAGTGATGATAAAGAAATGATTTTAGTTGATTGCGGATACCCTAATTTCTTAACATTAATAGAAGAAAGTGCAATTAAAAATAGGATAGATTTAAATAAGTTAACAAAGTTAATTATTACTCATCATGATTTTGATCATATGGGATCAGCTGCTGATTTTAAACGAAAGTATCCTAAGATGAAGATATTAGCCTCATCGAAAGATGAAAAATATATTAGTGGAAGAGAAAAATCTTTAAGACTTAAACAGGCAGAATCAATATATGATAAATTACCAGAAGAACAAAAAGAAGGTGCGATGAATTTTCAAAGAATGCTTAAATCTATAGAAAATGTTGAAGTAGATATGACATTAAAAGATGGAGATTCATTTGACTGGTGTGGTGGGATAGAAATAATTGAAACACCAGGTCATATGCCAGGACATATATCAATTTATGTTAAGGAAAATAAGACTTTGATATCTGGTGATGCTTTAGTAATTGAGGATAATAAACTGGTTATTGCAAATCCACAGTATACCTTAGATATGTATATAGCTAAAAAATCTATAAAAAAGCTATTAGATTATGATATCGATAAAATTGTATGTTATCATGGGGGAGTATCTGAAGAAGGTATAAAAGATTCTCTTAAGAAAATTTAAATTTTATTGATATATAATGGTGAATATTATTTTTACGAATCGTCTCCACCATTGAAATCCACGAATACTCATATCATTTGGATATGAGTATTTTTTATATATTTTTAAATAACTATGAGTACCAGGTTTGAAAAATAAAGCGTGACCTTCCTTATCAATAACTATATTTAATATCTTTATTATCACTGCTTTCTGGGAGAATACACACTTTATTTTAAACCTATTCCTAAGTTAATTAAGTTGACTTTATTTAAATTATATTGTACTATACATAATATAGTCAATTAAGCTGACTATATTGTTTTATTATGAAAGAAATGGGAAGACCTAGTAAGAACAATTACAATGGAATGCCATTTTTAGTAAGTAAATATACAATAGCATAAGAGCTAGTAATAGGAGAAAAAGAGAATGACAACAGTTTTATTTGTAAAAGCAAACAATCGTCCATCAGACCAGGCGGTTAGTGTAAAGTTATATGAGACTTTTTTAGCAAGCTATAAAGAATCACATCCAAATGATACAGTGGTAGAGCTTGATTTATACAATGAAGATTTGCCATATGTAGGAGTAGATATGATTAACGGTACTTTTAAGGCTAGTAGAGAGCTTGATTTAACAGAAAATGAAGCGAAAGCAGTTGCTGTTGCTGATAAATATTTAAATCAATTCCTTGAAGCTGATAAAGTTGTATTTGGTTTCCCGCTATGGAATTTAACAATTCCAGCTGTACTACATACATAT
>DALZNT010000006.1:0-72646 GCA_032005505.1 Clostridium sp.
TTGTAGGCTTGTTTGCCATGCAATAAATCATCCAAACTTATATAATTTTCAAAGAGCGAGTAATTCTACAAATTATTAAGCTATTTTTTCATATCAGCTTAACAGAATCTAATTCACAATAAAACATATTTATATATTACTATAACAATATGTAAATTAAAACTAATTTCACCTAATTATTCTATATATCTGCAATAAAGAAGCACCATTCAAAGGTGCTTTTCTCTTAATTTATTACGTATGCATTAATTTATTTTAGTTGTCCATTCTTCACAATCCCATATTTCAGTTACTACATCTTTATAGAATTCTGGTTCGTGACAAACTAAAAGTATTGTTCCTTTATATTCTTTTAAGGCTCTCTTAAGCTCTTCTTTAGCTTCTACATCTAAATGGTTTGTAGGCTCATCTAGGATTAATATGTTTGTTTCTGTGTTGATTAACTTAGCAAGTCTTACCTTAGCTGCTTCTCCTCCTGATAGAACCATTACCATACTTTCATATGCTTTGTAGTTAGTCCGCATTTGGCAGCTCGTTGGGCTCATAACCCAAAGGTCGTAGGTTCAAGTCCTGCTCTCGCAACCAAAATAAACCCTTGCATTTATTGCAAGGGTTTTTATGTTTCAATTTTTATCAAATAAACTTAAGTTAGTTCATCCTTATATCAATATTTATATAATGATTATTCTAGATAAATATATCTATTTAATATTGGGAAAGATAAGTTAAGAACAATATTATTAGGTATAATAGGAGGTAATTATGAAGAAATATTTAAGTTGTTTTTTAATTGCATGTACTGTAATTGCAATGCAGTCATTTGGAGTGATGGAGGTAAGTGCTAGCCCTGTTATTGATATTTCTAATACACATTTAAACACTGTTAGTAATAAAGCATCTGAGATTCCTAAATTGGTAAAGGTAGATCAGATTTCGCCTAACCAACTTCAAATAAGTTATGATATTAATGTCGATATGGAACTCGGGACAAAAGCAACTAATTACTGGGTTCAAGATACAAAAAATATTAAACCAGAATATATAGCTACCCTTGGTAAAAATGAAAAAGTGAATAATAATAATTCACTTACTGATCAATTGGTTAAAATTAATTCCAAAGATGGCTCAGCAAAAACATTTATACTAACCTTTAGTCAAGATATTCCTAAAGGAAAAGAGTATAAATTAATAATCTGCTATGTAACAGTTGAAGGAGCTCCTCCTTATAGTGGAGATAATGGAATGGCTATATTTGTAGGGAAATAAAAAATAGATATATTTCAAAAATTAAGAAAATTATTAGATTCGATTATATAAAATATTAATTAAAATACCGTATTATTCAACAATGCAAAATAAAATGTACCCAATAGAGTAGACATAAAAAAAGTCCACTCTATTGGGTACATTTCAAATGAATATGCGGTATTTTTATGCCACAATACAAATACATTGTAATTTGCATATTAAAATAAAGAAAAAAGTCGCTCATTACGAGCAACTTTGATATTTGTATTAATTTATCTATTCTGTGTGGAACTATTATATGATTTTAAGTGTCCACTCTTCACAATCCCATATTTCAGTTACTACATCTTTATAGAATTCTGGTTCGTGACAAACTAAAAGTATTGTTCCTTTATATTCTTTTAAGGCTCTCTTAAGCTCTTCTTTAGCTTCTACATCTAAATGGTTTGTAGGCTCATCTAGGATTAATATGTTTGTTTCTGTGTTGATTAACTTAGCAAGTCTTACCTTAGCTGCTTCTCCTCCTGATAGAACCATTACCATACTTTCAATATGCTTTGTAGTTAGTCCGCATCTAGCTAATGCTGCACGAACCTCATATTGTGTACAGCTAGGGAACTCTTTCCAATACTCTTCTATACAAGTATTTTTGTTTCCAGCCATTCCTTCTTGTTCAAAGTATCCTATTTGTTGATAATCTCCAAGAGTTACTTCTCCGCTTATTGGCTGTATTGCTCCCATTAAGCTTTTAAGAAGAGTTGTCTTTCCAAGTCCGTTAGCTCCTACTAAAGCAACCTTTTGTCCTCTTTCCATTGAGATGTTAAGAGGCTTAGTTAATGGAGAATCATATCCTATAACTAATTCTTTAGTTTCAAAAATTACCTTACCTGCAGCTCTTCCAGTCTTGAAGTTAAAGGTTGGCTTTGGTTTTTCTTTTGAAAGCTCTATTCTATCTATTTTATCTAGCTTCTTTTGTCTAGATTTAGCCATGTTTGATGTTGCAACGTTAGCTTTATTTCTTGCTACGAAATCTTCAAGTTTTGCTATTTCAGCTTGTTGTCTTTCGTAAGCTCTTTCTAACTGTTCTTTTTTAGCTTCATATATTCTTCTGAACTCTTCATAGTCTCCTACATATCTATTCAGCTTTCTATCTTCAACATGATAGATAAGGTTTATTACAGAATTTAAGAAAGGTATATCGTGAGATATTAGTATAAAAGCATTTTCATAGCTTTGTAAGTATCTCTTTAACCACTCTATATGAGATTCATCTAAGTAGTTTGTAGGCTCATCTAGAAGTAATATGTCTGGAGTTTCAAGAAGTAGTTTTCCAAGTAAAACTTTAGTTCTTTGTCCTCCACTTAAATCAGTTACATCTTTCTCTAAACCTACATCTAGTAGTCCTAACCCCTTTGCAATCTCTTCAACTTTTGCATCTATAACATAGAATCCATTATTGTCTAGCATATCCTGAATAATTGCTGTTCTTTCAAGGGCTTTATTCATTTCATCTTCGTCCATTTCGCCCATTCTTCCATATAGAGTGTTCATTTCTGTCTCTAAATCGAATAGATACTTAAATGCTCCTCTAAGTACATCTCTTATAGATAATCCTTTTTCAAGATTTGCATGCTGGTCCATGTATCCAACTCTTACGTTGTTTGACCAAATAACTTGTCCCTCATCCGGCATAAGCTTGCTTGTTATAATGTTCATGAAAGTAGATTTACCTTCACCATTTGCCCCTATTAAGCCGACATGCTCCCCTTTTAATAATCTAAAGGATACATCCTCAAATATTGCTCTGTCTCCAAATCCATGGCTTATATTCTTAACTGTAAGTACGCTCATTAAATCTCCTCCTAATTTTCCCCGCTATATTATCTGTTGTAATTTTATATCTATTTTTTAAGGAAACTCCTTTTCATATGCATTCAAAGGAGTAAGTTCGCCTTAACCAAATATAAAATCTGGAGGCTTACTTAAGGTAACTCATTCTCACATTCCTTCGAATGAGTAAGTTCCATTTTCCAAATCACGCGTGCCCTTTGGGTATAGATTTGGATGTTCAATTAAATCCACTGATTATTATACTTTACTCCCTTATTTTTTTCTATGGTAAATAATAAATAATTTATTTGCAAAATCCTCTTCATAAACTTATACTATATTATGTTTAAGAAAACTGTATTTAAATAGTTGACAAATAAAGTCATCAGTTGTAACTGTTTTATGTTAATTTTTATATGATAATAAATTTCTAATACTATCATAATGTGATTTTCATTATGACTAGTTGACTCAATGGGAGGATAATAATGACTTGTAAATTCTATCTACTTAATGGAAAAGGTAAAAACGCTGAAAATGGTCATCTTTGGATATATTCAACAGAGATAGCTGAATTCGATGGAGAATATGAAAATGGTGATATAGTAGAAATATATAACTGCAGAGAAGAATTCATTGGTAAAGGCTATATAAATGATGCATCTAAAATTTCATTAAGAATCATGACTAGAGATATAAATGAAGAAATCGATGAAGAATTCTTCAGAAAGAGACTTCGTGCAGCTTGGGAATACAGACAAAAAGTTATTGATACTTCTAGCTGTAGATTCCTATTTGGAGAAGCAGACTTTCTTCCAGGACTTATCATTGATAAGCTTGAGGATTACTATGTAATTCAATCTCTAGCACTAGGAATCGATAAATATAAAGATATCATCGTTAAACTTTTAGTTGAAGAATACGGTGCTAAAGGCGTTTACGAAAGAAGTGATGCTAAAGTAAGAACTCTTGAGGGGATGGAGCAAGTTAAAGGCTTCTTAACTGAACCTTTCGATACTATGGTTCAAATCACTGAGAACGGTGTTAAATACTATGTAGATATCGAGAATGGACAAAAGACTGGTTTCTTCCTAGACCAAAAGGAAAACAGAGCTGCAATCCACAAACTTTGTAAAGATGCCGATGTTCTTGACTGCTTCACTCATACTGGTTCATTTGCTCTAAATGCTGGAATCGCAGGTGCTAAATCAGTTCTTGGGGTTGATATATCTCAACATGCTGTAGACTTCTGTAGACGTAATGCTGAGCTTAATGGTCTACAAGATACTGTTAAATTCGAATGCCACAATGCCTTTGACGTACTTCGTGAATGGTCTGATGAAGGAAGAAAATATGATGTTGTAATCCTTGATCCACCAGCCTTCACTAAATCTCGTACTACAATTAAAAATGCAACAAGAGGATATAAAGAGATAAACCTTAGGGGTATGAAGTTAGTTAAAAAGGGCGGATACTTTATAACTTGTTCTTGCTCGCACTTCATGAATCCTGATCTATTTAAAGAAACTATTGCAAGTGCCGCTAAGGATGCAAAGGTTACTCTAAGACAGGTAGAATTTAGAACTCAAGCTCCAGACCATCCAATTCTATGGAATAGCGATGAGTCTTATTACTTGAAGTTCTATATATTCCAAGTAGCTTAATTAGATAGGTGCCTATACAGTTAATCTGTATAGGCACCCTTTATATTTTATTCGTTTTTACGAATCTGTTTTACTAATTGATGAAGATATACACTAGTTGCTGTTACTAATACTCCCTGAACAATAGCGTCAGAACTAATGGACTGTCTAAGCCCCATGGATAATAATATACCTATAGGTAATAACAAAAATGGTATATACTTATCTTTAATCTTCTTATTTTCCTTAAACATTATACCTATTATAGAGAGTATAGGAATTACTACTAATGCATTCTCAGTAATATAAACTAGAAATTCCATTATTAATTCCCCCCTTAATTTATTTTATTCAATATAGTCTACGATGAACCTAACCTCATTAATATTTTTCCGACTAATATTTCATATATGAATATAAACCTCTACTATAGATTTTTCTTTTCTGACTAATTCCTATAAAAAACACTTTCACCTTCATTCTCAAAAGCAAAATAGCCATTAATTTGTTGTACGAAAATTATTGAAGCCAAGTTCTAAAGATGACACAATTGAAATATACTAATAGATTGTGAAGGAGGATACACATGCGTACTTTATCCTGCATTAGATTTGTTCAAATAGTTCTTTGCTTTCCAATTATAATATTATTTGCTACTTCAAACATGGATAATTTACAACAAGTTATCTTTATAGTTCTTTTTACCCTTTACACCGTTGTTTATGAACTAATTATTCTTAGATATTCAAAAAAAAGAAGAAGAACTACCAGTAATAGTAGTACTCCTTCTGATTAATTACAACTTAGTATTTCTCCATCTTTATACTTTGGAACTAGGTCTATTATGTCCTTTTTAAAACAATACTTTAGATCCTCATTATAGCCTAAATGCTCTAACCTTTTATAGTGTGTTGCCTTTTCTACATAGGTAACTACTTCTGGATTCATATCATACACATACTGTGCTGTGGTTGCTATATCTGTTAAGTTAATTTCCTCTAATTTTTCAGCACCACCTAAATCCTTAATGCATCTAATAATATATCCACTAGTTATAAAATCATCCATAGAAAACTGTCCATAAGTCCCCGCATTAACAAATACTACGTCTTTGTTAAGCTCCACAAGTTTCTTAGCTACAGCTCTTCCATTAATCATAGCTCCAATGAGGATTTCATCTGCATCCTCGCTATTTTTTATTGCTCTAGTCCCATTAGTAGTAGTCATAACTAATGTCTTATCCATTATATCTTCATCTCTGTACTCTAGTGGGGAGTTAGAAAAATTAAATCCTTCTACCTTTATTCCATCCCTCTCGCCCCCTAAGATTGTGGCAGAACTGTCTTCATCAAGCTTTGCAAGGTTAATAGCTTCCTCAACTTCTCTTACCGGAATAATCCTTTTGCAACCCCTACTTAAAGCTGTAACCATTACTGATGTTGCCCTAAGGACATCAATAATTACTACAACCTTTCCCCTTAGCTTCTCTTCTCTTATATCGTCTGCAGAAATAACTAAATCAATATTCATCATACATCCCCCTTATAGTAAACCTTCATTTTTAAATCTATTATTCATCTGCTTTAAAATACTTTCCTTGATACAAATCTCTTTCCTTTAAAGTATCGTCTATAGTGTTTAGAACTTCCCACTTTTTAAGGCTCCACATTGGCCCTATTAATAAGTCTCTTGGAGCATCTCCCGTAAGTCTATGAATTACAATATTCTGTGGAAGCATAGCTATAGCCTCAGTTATTATATCTATATATTCGTTCATTTCCAGCAATCTAAATTCCCCTGCTACTAGCTGCTTTGACATCTCTGTATTTTCCATCACATGAAGAAGGTGAAGTTTTACGCCTTGAATAGGTAACTTGGAAATATATTTTACAGTATTGAGCATATCTTCTTTTGTCTCTCCTGGAAGACCAAAAATTATATGAGCAACTACATCTATGCCTCTTGAGGCTAGCGCTTCAACTGCCTTAGTAAACACCTCAAGCTTATATCCTCTGTTAATAAAAGTTGCTGTATTATCATTACTAGTTTGCAGTCCAAGCTCTACCCAAGTATATAGCTTCTGAGAGTATTCTTCTAATAAATCTAATACACCTTCATCTATACAGTCTGGTCTCGTAGCTATAGCTAAACCTACAATGTCATCTCCTTTAAGAGCTTCATCATATTTTTCTCTTAAAACATCTACTGGTGCATAAGTGTTAGTATAAGCTTGGAAGTATGCTATATACTTTCCATCTTTCCACTTCTTCTGCATCATTTCTTTAACATTATGGAATTGCTCTGTTATAGACATTACTCTATCTCCAGCAAAATCCCCTGAACCTCTTGCAGAGCAGAAGGTACATCCACCTCTTGCCACTTTTCCATCTCTATTAGGACATGTAAATCCTGCATCTAAGGATATCTTATAGGTTTTTTGACCATTAAATTTTTCTCTTAGAAAACTATTTAGTGTATTATATCTCTTTCCATTCCAGTCTTTTCTCATTTTATTTCTCCGTTCTATGTTAATGATTCATCTCATATTTTATGCTTATAGTTTAACTCTTTTATGAATTAAAAGCTAGATTTAAAAATAACTCACACCTAACTGTAAAGTTGTCCACATTTTAATTGTTTTCCACATATTTAATGTTGATATCCAATATAATATACAAGCTAATATTATATATGGGGGGATATCATTGAAAAATATGAAATTAGTCTTTCAAGCCGCTACAGTATTTATCGGTACCATTGTTGGTGCCGGACTTGCCTCTGGCCAGGAAATAACTCAATTCTTTTCAACCTATGGTTTTTCTGGCTTCTATGGCATTCTCATATGTGGAGTATTTTACATAGTAATAAGCTCTATTATAGTTTCTATAAGTTTACGTCATAACCTAAACTCCTATACAGATTTTATCAACTTAGTAAGTCCAGGTTTCTTTGGTAAAATTACTGATTACCTAACCAGCTTCTTTTTAATTACAGGAGCAGCTATAATTATGGCCGGTAGTGGTGCTTTATTATATCAGCATTTTGGTGTGCCGCGTATTGTGGGAACCATTTTAATGCTAGTTATTGCATTAATAACTTTATTAAAAGACACCAAAGGGCTAATAGCTATAAATTCTATGATTGTTCCAACTCTAACTACTATAATAATTACTATTTTTGTACTTCATTTAATCTTTTCACCACAAACAATGACTATAGAATACATGAAAGCTGCACCAGTTTATAAAAACATCTTCTTAGACAAGCAGTGGATTATTTCATGCTTCCTATATGCAGGGTTTAATATGCTATCATGTAGTGGCGTAATTATTCCTATCTCTAAAGAAATAAACCGTAAGGGAATACTCATCAGCGGCCTTATTATCGGTGCTCTTATGCTTACTCTTTTAGGATTTTTAATTAATTCAATGTTAATTGCTAATAGCCCTGATATCTTTAACTATGAAATACCACTCCTCTTTGTGGCAAGCAAATTCACACGACTTATTCAAATACTACTCCTCTGCATAATCTGGTGCGAAATGTTCTCTACAGAGGTTTCTGATATATATAGCGTAGGAAAAACCTTGGAAATTAAATATAATATACCTTACAAGAAATCCGTGGTTATTCTTTTATTAATTGCTCTACCTATTTCTCAAATCGGCTTTAAAAAACTTATAACCTTCCTTTATCCTGGATTTGGAATGATAAGTTTAATATTCTTAACTCAATGTATCATTTTCTACTTTAAGATGAAAAAAAGAACATCATAATCTTTCCATAGCCTTTCATTTTTAATCTTAATTAACTATACTTATCTATATAGGATGAACACTATATTAAGGAGACTCATTCTCACATTCATTCGGATGAGTAAGTTCGAATGAGTAAATCGAAGATTTAGATTCTCACTTATAGTGTTCATCTATTTTATTGAAGCTTCTAAGGAGATAGTCATGAAGGATTTAAACCTATTAGATAATTGTAATGTATGTGCACGTAATTGTGGTGTAAATAGAAATACTGGTAAGATTGGATTTTGTAAGAGTGGATCTACTGTAAAACTTGCTAAAGCTTATGGTCATATGTGGGAAGAGCCCTGTATCTCTGGAGAAAAGGGTTCTGGAACTGTATTCTTCTCTAACTGCAATCTTCGCTGCGTATTTTGCCAAAACCATGATATCAGCCAAGAAGACATTGGAAAAGAAGTTTCCATCGAAAGGCTTAGCGAAATTTTTCTAGAACAGCAGCTCAGAGGATATCATAATATAAATCTAGTTAATCCAACTCACTATATACCTCAAATAATCCGTGCCTTAGACATAGCAAAAAAACAAGGATTATCTATACCTGTAGTATATAACTCAAATGGATATGAAAATATAAAAAGTATTAGAGCTCTCAAAGACTATGTTGATATATATATCCCTGACCTAAAATATTTTAATGATAAATATGCAGTTAAATATTCTAATGCTCCCAACTATTTTAATATAGCTTCTGAGGCTATTAGAGAAATGGTATCTCAAGTTGGGGAGTGTACTTTTGATGAATCAGAAATTATGACTAAGGGCGTTATCATTCGTCACCTTATGCTTCCTGGACTTCTATTTGACTCAAAAAAGGTTGTAGATTACATATATAAAACCTTTGAAGATAAAGTATTCTTAAGCTTAATGAATCAATATACTCCAATGTTTAAAGCTGTAGATTATCCTGAAATCAATAAAGTCCTTAATCCCGCTCACTACGACTCCCTTGTTGATCACTGTATAGATTTAGGCTACAAAAATGCCTTTATTCAAGAAAGTGGCAGCAATACTACCGCCTATGTACCAGATTTTAATATGCAAGGAATATAAACAAAAGGGGCTGTCGCAAAATGCATAAATGCCCTTTAAAAATGAATAATAGCTTTAGCTATATGAAAAGGGCCTCTAAAACTAGTGCGAAATTTCTAGTTTTAGAGGTCCTTTTATTCATTGGAACTTATAAATATTAATTATGTGACAGCCCCTTAAATAAAAGATTACAGCATTCAAAAATAACTCCATGGAGTTCTCTCTTCTATTTTTTCATTATTAATCCTTCATTCTTCATTCCTTATGGGATTACCTCTTATGTCCACTAGCTCCACATCTAAAGCTGTCTTGAAATAGATGAAAGTATTCCTTCAAGGTATTTGCCTTAGAATCTTCTCCATTTAACTTTAAAACCTCTACTGCTACTTCTATAGTGCATATTCCTCCATCAGCTATTCCTCTTCTCAGCTGAAAGCTAGACTTTTCTTCAATTTTCAACGATAACATTGGTATCTCTGCTAAGTAAGGACTTCTATTAAATATCTTCTTAGCCTCTTGCCAAGTTCCATCTATGATTATAAATGCTGTAGGTTTATTGGATATCCTAAACTCAACGGCTCTATATTTACTTTCCTCATCTGTAGGAAATAGCAAATATACATCGTACTCCTTACTCTGAAGTCTTTTTATAAGCGCCTCTGGTGGCTTAGTTCTTTCCCATACAAATATCTCTGTAGAATCTTCATTAGCTAACTTTAATATTCTTGCTGTATTCGTTGGTCTAACTAATTCTTTTTCAGAGGACAATATCCATATTTGAGCGGCTGTTTCTAGCCTTGGTGCTTCACTACAAATACAATTAATTGAAGGTACTCCACATTTATTACAGCTTTCATAAAGCTTTGTAACCTGTTTTACTTTATATTCTATATCCATGTATTCACCACTAACCTCTATAGTTTTAACTTCTCTATATAATTATAATGATTTTTGTACATCTGGCAATGTGAAATAAAACTTTACCCCTATATCTGTATTATCAACTCCGTAGGTACCACCATGTAGGTCTACAATATTTTTTACTATGGATAAGCCCAACCCTGTACCGCCTTCTTTTCTATTCCTTGATTTATCAACCTTATAGAATTTATCCCATATTTTATTTAGTTCTTCATTGTCAATATGGCTTCCTGAATTTTCGAAGGTCATCTTAACTCCATTATCTATATTCATCATATCTATATTTATACAACCTCCTATAGGTGTATGCCTTATAGCATTCGTTAAAAAGTTAGTCACTACCTGTTCTACCTTAAACACTTCCCCTATTGTTTTATGACTATACAAATTTACTTTTATCTTTATTTCCTTGCAGTCTATACTATGACTTAATTTCTTAACTACATTTCTAATTAGCTCATCTACACTAAATTCCTCTTCTCTTAGAACAATTTTACCACTTTCCAATGAGGATATTTCTAGCATATCCTTAACTAGATTTCCCATCTTATCCGTTTCTTGTAAAATTACATCTAAAGAGGTTTCTAAATTTTCCTCAACAAATATTCCATCCTTAATGCCTTCTGCATAGCCTTTAATTAAAGTAATAGGAGTCTTAAGCTCATGAGAAACATCTGCAATAAATTCTTTTCTCATATTCTCAATCTGTCTTTCTCTATCTATATCATTTTGAAGCTTTTTATTTATCTCCTGCAGAGATGTTAAGGCTTCATCTAGGTTTGACCCTAAAAAGTTCAATGTATTTCCTAAGTTTCCAATTTCATCTCTTGATATCACTTCACATTTTTCACTAAAGTCCAAGTCACTCATTTTTACCGCCACTTTATTAATGGCTCTAAGAGGCTTTGTTATAAACTTTGAGTATATAAAGCATAAAGCTATTATTACAGCTATTGCTCCAATGAAGAAATATTTATAAAATACCCCTATGACACTAACAGCTTCCTTAACATATTGTAATGACGTATATCCAATTATTATATTAGTTCCGTCCATGACTGCTGATGCTAAATATTTACTTTCTCCATTTGCACCTGTAAAGGATATTGTTATCTGCTCTGAATTTACCAGCCTATTAAGTAATTCTTCATCTGTTGTAACAGTTCTTACTATATAATTTAGAATATAATCATTTTTACTATCTACCACTTCAGAATTTGTCTTGAATTTCATTAGTAATCCACTCTGAGTGTCTAGAACAGCAATTGAAGTTGAATACTGACTTTCAAATCTCTCTATACTCTCTAATATTTCTTTTTGATCTTGAGCTGTTGTTAAAGTATTTTTAAACTTCATTACATTATTTTTAATATCAAATTCCTTCTGCTTATAGTATGTACTTTCAAATAACATTCTCTGACTAAATAAAGTAATGCTTAAGAATGCAATAAATACTATGGCAGTTATTAAAAACATCTTTGATGTGATACTTTTACTTATTTTACTTCTAATACTAGTTATTGTTTTCTTGATATCCTTCATGATTGCTACACCTCAACCTTATATCCAAAACCTCTTACTGTGACTATTATTTTATTCATGTGTCTTAGCTTTTCTCTTAGCCTCTTAATTGTAGTATCTACAACTCTTACATCACCTTCAAAATCATAACCCCAAATTTTAGTTAATATCTGGTCTCTTGATAAAACTATATTTTTATTATTAAGGAAATATATAAGCAGAGAAAACTCTGTTGGTGATAATGATATATCTTCACCGTTTATAGCTACTCTATGGCCTTCTTCATCTATGTATAACTCCTCAATAGTTATCCCAGAGTCTTTGATCATGGTATCCACATAAATTCTCTTTATGAGAGCCTTTATTTTTGCTACAAGAACCTTTGGACTAAATGGTTTTGTCTCATAATTGTCTGCTCCAAATCCTAAAGCAAAGAGTTTATCCTCCTCTTCTTCCTTAGCACTTAGCATAATAACAGGAATATCCCACTTATTTCTTATATTTCTTAAAGTCTCAAAGCCATCCATTACAGGCATCATAATGTCTAAGACAACCAGCTGAATAGACTCATTCTCTAAAACCTCTAAAGCTCTTCTCCCATTTTCGCTATGAAAAATATGATAACCTTCTTTTTTCAAATATGCACCCAATAAATTTCTTATATTTTCTTCATCATCAACTAATAAAATGTTTATATTGTTCATTATAGATTCCCCTATCTTCATTTCATTATAAATCTAATGTACACTTATAATTATACCTAATTTCCTAAATGAAATAATTTCAACTTGCATATTTCACAATATATTAACTTATAGTAATTATATTTCTTCCATTTGTCACTTTGGTGTCAACTCTGATAATATTTATCCCTTTCTTAACAAATAAAAACTATGCTGAGTTTTACCTGATTCTCAACATAGCTTTATACACTTTATTTTATTGGATATTTAATCTTAGGTATATCTACTGCATCACTATAAGGTGAATGAGGTATAAAGTATGCATATTCCTGCTCATACTCTAAACTCCTAAATGAATCTCTTATGTCAGCACCCTTAAGTTCAGCAATTTTTGTAATTCCAACATATATTGCTGATATTTTATACCAAGTCCCATAGTCTACCTGTCTAGTCTGCGGTAAATCGAAGGTTTGCTGAAATAATCTTACCTGTTCTGCAGTACCTGGTCCGTATACACTATCTATTGGTACCTTACCTATTAAAGGATAGTTCTGTGCAATTCTATTTAGGAATGTCTGAACTGTTTTAACTGGCTCCCCCTCGCTTCCTACCATTAGTACATAACCCGGATAAGATTTAGGAGAACCTGATACTTTTGATGCTCTATCAAGGACAATATCATTACCATAATAATAAGTTAAAATCTCATAAGGTGTATATCCCTGCTCACCTAAATCCTTACTTCCCCAGTGAGTCATCCATTGAGGACAAGAAACATATTTTCCATCACAATACTGAGATAGTAATGGTTGCTTTGCTCCATCTCTTTTTATATAGGTAGAAAAAAGTTCATCTACTATTGTACTTATGTTGTCAAATGTATTCCTTCCATATGCAAAAGCCTGATCATATGCAGTGGAATTAGTTACATCAAAATCATATCCTTTACTTCTATACCACTCGGTATAAATCCTGTTTAACGCAAATGAATTTATAGCATATACATTAGCTATTATAGTACTATCTGGCCAAGTAGCATAAATCTCACTGCTGGCTACATTTTTAAGATAATCCGTATATGGTACCTTATAATTTGGTGCACTACTATCACTTGGTGCTCCAGCATGAACTATTATATATTCTGGAACAACTGGCTCTGGTAAAACTACTAATCCACTTGGTGGTGGTAATGGCTTGTTTGGATCCTCTGGTATTCTAGGTGGATAATCTCCAAATTGAACATTTGCCGGTATATCAATTGTTTCCTCAATTGCCACATCTGGACCTGACTCCCTACTTAATTGAGACTCAATTAAATCTGCTACTTGTATTGATTTTTCAAAAGGTAATACTTGAACGCCTTTGATAACTAAATCAACATATCCGTCAGCAGATATCCTAACATTAACTAAAGCATAAGGTATTAATGTATTATCCTGATTGAGAGACCTATCTATTGATGGAGTTTCTATTTGTACTACCGCTGTTCTCCCCTCAGTATCTGTAGTTACTGTTATTGGCTTTAATCCTGTATCATCTTCTAAGCTAGCACTAGTTATTGTAACATTTGCATTAGGAATTGGTATAAATGTATTTCTCTCATACACCTGAATTTGCAAATCCCCTGTATCAGCTCTTTCACTAGTCCTCAACTCTGCTAATTTCGTAACGCCTACATATATAGCAGAAATTTTATACCAGGTCGCATAGTCGACTTGCCCAGTCTGAGGCAAATTAAATACTTGTTGAAATACCTTTACTTGTTCTGCAGTTTCTGGTCCATATTGACCATTTACTGCAACCTTAGGTATAAGTGGATAGTTTTGAGAAATTCTATTTAAAAATGTCTGGACTGTCCTTACTGGTTCTCCACTGCTTCCTATAGTTAATACAAATCCTGGATAAGATTGTGGACTTCCCTCAACGACTTGAGCTGTTTCAAGAGTAATATCATTGCCATAGAAGTTAGTTAAAATATCAAAAGGTACATAACCTGCCTCACCTAAGTCCTTGCTTCCCCACTGTGTTAACCATCCCGGACATTGAACATTTCTACCATCACAATATTGAGTTAATAGTGGCTGTTTTGCTCCTTCTCGTTTAACATATGTTGAAAATATTTCATCTACTACGAGGCCGATGTTGTTATATATATTTCTTCCATAGGAGAAAGCTTGATCATATGCTGTTGAATTTGTTACATCGAAATTAAACCCCTTACCTCTATACCATTCTGTATAAATTCTATTAAGAGTAAATGAAATAATACAGTATACGTTAGCTCTTATTGTAGCTTCTGGCCATGTTGCATAAATCTCGCTACTAGCTACATTTTTAATATAATCTCTATAAGGAACTCTATAGTTGGTAGCTGATGCGTCACTCGGTACTCCATCATGGACTATAATAAATTCTGGTACAACTGGATTAGGTAGAACAACTAATCCGCTAGGTGGTCGTGGTAATGGCTTATCAGGGTCTTCTGGTATTTTAGGAGGAAAGTTCCCAAATTGTCTATTATCAGGAATTTCTATTATTCTAAACTCAGTTTCTACTTCTTCTGTTTCTCGATTTATACTTGAAGGAATCATATTACACACTTGAAGTGCTGTCTGATCAGGTAGAATCTGACATCCAACGATAAGTAACTCATCATACCCTGGTACAATTACTCTTATATCATATAGGGAATATGGTATCAATTCATTGTTTATATCAAGGGATCTATCTATTGGAGGTGCATCTAATTCTAATGTTGCAGTCTGACCTTCAGGATTTGTAATTAATGTAGTTGGTTGTTCTCTCGCCCCTCCCCCAGATGCTACTATAGTAATATTAGCATTAGCAATCGGTATAGTTGAATTTAATCTATATACCTGAACCTGCAATCTTCCTGTAGAAGGGATAACTGCAATTTCTCTATCCTCCTGAACTTGTGGTAGTTCTCTATTATTCATAAACTTCTCCTTTAAATAATGCTTCACATACATTTTATGATTATCGAACTATTCTTGTTCCGCCAATAGTTCGATAAATTTTTTATAATTAAACACCCCATAGCATATATGGTCATAATTACTATATTCATCTATATTTGTGCTTTTAATCAGCATAGTCTTAATGTCACTAAGAAGTATATCTTTTTTCTTACCTTCTACTACTGCCCATTGAAGAAGTATGGCTACAACACTAGTTAGTATAGCTCCACTAACCGCTACTCCTCCAACCTTTATTAACTCATTATTGTTTTTAAGTATAACTCCAGTTCCATCTACAGCTATATGTCGGTGATTTTTACCTATTTCTAATCCGGATCTTCCAGATAAAACTCTTATATTTTTTTCATATTGTGAATAACTCATATTACTTATTACGCTTTTACATGTGGAAGGTGTGGTTAAGGTTTTATCTCTACATGGATATTTAAATCTAATATTATATCTATTTAACTTCTTCATCGGTAACCAAATATCATAGCTTCCATATAAAACGTACCGCCCGATTATATTAATACACCATTTTCCATTCATGGCATCTCTAACTTTTATAAGTATTTCTCTTTCACTACTATTTAATCTAGGAGGTAAGGATATAACTTGAATATTTCCATCCTGCAGTTTATACTCATTTACTTTAAGTCTGTGAATAGTCTCTATTTCTCCACTCTGTTCACCTGATGGTGATATAAGTTTAATGACCAATTTATCATATAGATTTACCCAAATACTGATTATAAAACTAGCAGTCTCTTCTTTATCTTTAACATCTACATGTACTTGCTCTTCTTTTCCTACAATAATATCAACGGTGCTTTTATCCTCATCAAACTTCAAGATACCACTATTATGACTATATCCATCCCCCTCTTCTCCACTATTAGTCACAATAATAAAATCTTTAATATTTGAATAATAATCTATAAATCTTTCAAGTATACTATCTCCATTTCTACCTCCTGAATTAGTCTCCAAAGGTAAGTATACAACCATTGGCTTATTGGTACGTTTTTTAACATTTGCTAGGTACTCTAATGCTTTTATGACATCATAAGTCTCATATATATTAGGTATAGGTTCCTCTATACAATTTATATGCTTGTTAATCTCCTTCATTTCTCTAAGCTTAACAATGACATACTTACATTGACTGTCTAAATTATATCCACCAGCCTCATACTCTTCTCCAATAACTTTACATAAATTGGTACCATAATTACTATTACTATAATGATTTACAATGGTATATGGATCGTCGCCTTGCTTCCACAGCCTTATGGCTTCTGCAATATCTGATGCCATAAACTCCTTACCGTAACTTATTTTACTTATCTCCTTTATAGATTCATCTCCATCTAATGTTTGATCCCATAGTGATTCAATTCTACTATTTTCATACTTATCTTCAAATGTTTTATCTAAATAGCTTATCCCATCACCTATGACACCTACCATAACCCCATTCCCAGTATAACTACCACCACTAAAATCAACGAATTTATCCCCTGGAATATAATAATCTTCCTCCATCATTGATAGAGTGTAACTATAACTTTCCTCAATCCTAATTATTTTGGGTAAATCATTTATGAGGTCTTTTAATCTTCCACTCTCTATAGAAATTAGATAACACATTGGAAATTCTTCATGTAAAGTTGCATAGTCAATAGATTGCAAATCACCTTTTATATCTCCAAGATATTCTATGAAATACTTTTCGTAATTTTTTATACAATCGTCCTTCATGATACCTCCTTTTATACCTTCTTATATCTTTTCTATCTAGATGCAACTTCTCTCTCCCAAACTTCTAATGCTTCAGCAACACACAACGTTCCATACCCCCAAGTGTTATCTGGGTACTCTATATCAACTCTATTTCTATTAGCTCCTTTTAATAAAAAGTACTTTAATCTTTCTCCATACAAATATGGGTCCCTACCATCCACAATTCCAAACTCCATCAACAGCGCACTTGCTCCTGCTACTTGTGGCGTTGACATAGATGTTCCCGATCTTGGCTCGAAACCACCACTAGGTGTAGTAGATTCTATATTTTCACCTGGTGCTACCAAGTCTGGCTTCACTGGATTTAAGATAGCATTTCCTCTTCCTGAAAAGCTTGAAATGGTATAATTTGCATAATTATAACTACCAACTGTAATTATATTTCTTACTGTACCTGGTATACCTACAGTATTATTAATTCTAGGATTTAAAAATCTTGTATCAGCACTTAATCCTTCTGTAATAGGTAACCACATATCATATGTCCCTCTATAAGTTGTACTTGAAACCATTTCCATAGTCCATACACCATTTGTAATAAAACTTTCTCCCACTCCTGCGATTACTATTATTATTTCTCCATCTATATTAAAAGGTCTCGGTCCTGTATTATAAATAAAGAACTGATTAGTTCTTAACCTTCCTGCATTTATTGAGTTAATTAATCTTAAATTCTCTGTAGTGTCACCATTAGGTGCTGTAAGCTTCAATGTAACATCCTTTAAGAAGCTTTTATATAAGTTTATTATAATAACTCTCTCTTCTGCTCCCACATTAAACTGTATTCTATTGGACCGAGATAGATTTCCTCCGACATGATGAGCCTTACCACCTTCATTTCCGGCTGCTATAACTATGGTAATTCTTTGAATACTGGCTACTATCGATATATATTGCTCTAATAGGCTACCTCCATTGTGAGCTCCATCGTTAGTACTAAAGCTTATATTAATTACTAATGGTTTATTAAGCTCATTGGACTTATCAATTAGAAACTTTATCCCTCTCATAAGCTGAGTACTTTTCCCGTTAGTTCCTCTAATTTCTCTTGTCATTTTTACCATGGCTATAGAGCTTCTAGGAGCAACTCCATAATATCTTGTAGGTATATTTCCGCCAGCACAAGCAATTCCTGCTACATGAGTTCCATGGCCTATTCTATCCATATGAGGAACTATTGAATATGGATTAGCACTCTTTAACGCCTCATTAATCTGTTCTCTATTGTATGTGGCTCCATTAGCATCTAAATCATATATATAGTCAATTCTTGTTTGTCCATCTGCTGTTCTAAAGGCAGTATTTACATAATCTATTCCTGAATCAATAAAACCAACAAGTACCCCTTCACCATACAAGTTGTAAATTGAATTTGCTTCAATAACGCAGGAAGCTCTATTGCTAGGTTCAAAGGAAAGATATAAATTTTTAGGAAGTTCAATATAACTTATCTCTCTAATACTAGAGAGTTCAGTAATTCTATTGCCAGCGATAGTAATAATTCCATATCCAAAGCCTAAATCCTCAAAAGTTCCACCTATCGCTTCAACCTTCGTTCTCAAATTCTCAGCAGTTCCACTATACAGTACAATTATCTCAATCCTGCTTAAAAGTGGATCTTCATAATCATAATTATTAATAATTTTGCTTTTTAACTCTTCAGGTACATTTATAAGTAAGTCCAATACGCCTCCAGTATTCTCCAAATAATCACCTCCTAACCCTATATACATATATAATATGATTAACCTTTCAAAGGGTTAATTTATATTATAAAAAAAGACTATGAAAGATTTTTTATCTTTCATAGTCTTTACTTCTATAATTCTATTTCTACTCTATTAAGCTTGGCTATAACTTTTATCTCTTTAGGATGAGCTGTTTCAGTACGAACCATATTTTTATTACTGATGATTAGAACCTTGTTACTATCTAGCTTTTTAAGCTGTCTAATAACTCTCTCTCCTTTTATATCAATAAGGTATATCTTGTTACTTTCAATTTCTGAGGTTAGATTTGCAAATGCTAAATCCCCCTGACATATTCTAAACCCTAATAAGTCGTCATTTTCAATTTTAATATATAAAACCTTCTCCTGAGAGTATCCCTCTATTTTGTTTGATATTACAGGAAGTTCCTTTTTACCTATCGGTTTATTTAAGTCATAATTATATATACTCACAGATTTTAAAACTGAACCAAAGGCATCATTCCAAACATCATTAATAGTTTCCTTAACTTTGTTAGACTTAACCTTAGCATATCCAGTCGGAGCATTCTCTGCAGCCTTTCTCTCTTCATAAGCTATATTATCAAATAGAGTTGTCATTTCCGATAAATCTCCGCCAAGAACCTTACCAACTCGCTCTATAAATTTCTCTTCAACAACTTTTCTTCCAGTCTCAACTTCATTTATATATCCTTCAGAAACACCTAGTTTCTTAGCTAGCTGCTTCTGGGTCATTCCCTTACTATTTCTCGCACTTTTAATTCTTTCTCCAACTGAACTCATGATAAATTCTCCTCCCTATATATAAATAGAAATCCCCTATCTATAGAGGACTTCTATTTTTGATTTATTAGCTTACTATTTTTTATATAGAGCTCTTTCTTGCATTAGGTGATCTATTAGCTCATATAGTGACATTTTTACAGAGTTTGGTGTAGTTGAAGCAAGTATCGGCTCAGAACCTAATACCTCTCTAACTTTTTTAACTCCTTGCTGTAGATATACCCCTTGAAATCCATTGAATATTATTACCTTTTCATTTGGAAGCACTCTCACACTAACCTTTAGCTCTTCACCCTTTAATATCTGATCTAGTGTGCAATTGCCCATATCTGAAGTTACTACTAATGCAGGCTCTTTGCAAGCCTCATTAAATTTTAAGTTAAGTTTTTCTAGCTCATCCTTATCAAGCCCATATGCTATGATCAATCTTTCCTTAAAAATATTCTTCATACAACCCACCTAACTATACTCTTTCTGGCTCGTTATAGTTAACTCCAAAAGTATCTACAGTAACAGATGCCATTACCTGATCTTCGTATGGTCTATCTGATCTATCTGTCTTAGTTCTAACTATTTCATCAGAAACATCCTCACCTTCAATTAACTTACCAAAAGCAGCATATTGGTTGTCTAAGTGTGGAGAATTCTCAACCATTAAAAAGAATTGAGAACCAGCTGAGTTTGGATCATAAGCTCTAGCCATTGATAGAACTCCTTTAGTGTGTTTTAACGGATTGTTAAAGCCATTAATTCCGAATTCACCTTTTATAGAATATCCTGGGCCACCCATTCCAGTTCCCTCTGGACATCCGCCTTGAATCATAAATCCTGGAATTACTCTGTGGAATATAAGTCCATCATAATATCCTTTGTTTACTAGATCTATAAAGTTATTTACAGTGTTTGGAGCTATTTCTGGGAATAACTCTGCTTTCATCACTTTTCCGTTTTCCATTTTAAATGTTACTATTGGATTCATATATCTTCCTCTTTTCTATTAATTATTATTTATATATATCCAGCTACCCTTGCAAAAGGTTATAGGACAATTTTACTAATCTGTCTTCGTTTTTAGAATTCAATATTTTTACTTCCCCTGGTTCTTCATTTTTATTAAGCAAATTCCTCTGCTCTAGTACCCTTTTTAGCTGTTTAACTGTTCCAAAGCTTCCATCAATTATTGCTACATTATCATTAATTACATTTATTAACGCATCTTTTATAAATGGATAATGTGTGCATCCCAGAACAACTGCTGATACTCTCGCCTTGTGTATATCTTTAAACTTGTTATGTAAATATTCCTCTACTATAGGTCCTTTTGTGTTTCCACTCTCAATAATCTCAACTAAACCGTCACATGGCATTGGAATTATTTCCGCAGTTTCACTATATCTTTCTCTTAACTTACTAAACTTATTCTCTGCCAAAGTCATAGGAGTTGCCATTATTACTATAACTCCATCTCCGTAATTTTCTACAGCAGGCTTAAGAGCTGGCTCAATTCCTATTATAGGTAGTTGGTCTTCATACTTATCCCTTAAATCATCAATAGCCGCACTAGTTGCAGTATTGCAAGCAACAACCACCGCTTTAACGCCCATTGATATAAGCTTATCTATAACGTCAAAGGATAAATTCCTAACTTCCTCTGGAGTTTTTATACCATAGGGTGCATTAATGGAATCCCCTATGTATATATAGTTTTCATTTGGCATCAAAGCAATAGCTTCCTTTAAGACGCTAATTCCACCCATTCCCGAATCGAAGAATCCTATACTCAATTGACTTCTGTCCATTCTTTATAACACCACACTACATAGTTTTTAGAGAATCTATTTTTATCTCTCTTATTTATAATACTACAGCTAAAGTGTTATTAAAAGTGGGAGACAGGCATTATATTATAAAAATAACAGTATAATTATATATACTGTTATTTTTATTATATCAATTTTAATAATTCTTCTATTTTTTCTTTAATATATTCCTTTAAGTTTACTCCTGCGATTGACCCAGTATTATCTTCAAGGTCTATTTTTATTCGGAAAAAGTTAATAACTAGTTTATTCCCTGATATTATATATTCATCTGAATGTAATGGCGAGAATATAACTTCAACCTCTTCATACTCATTTTTATTTTCTACATTCTTAAGTTTCTCTGGAATACTGTCCAGATTTAAAACTTTAAGTGGTGCAGCCATAGCATGAGTGAATTCCAAGTCTTCCATCATCCACATATTATTATTCCAAAATTTTTTCTCTTTTTTAGTTCCATCAAATGGCTCCCTGTTTTTGATAGCACTTAAAGCTCTTCTTACAGACTCCCCATTAAACTCATCATCATACGCAACCATTAATCCAGGCATACTTGCTACATCATAGAAAAAACTCTCTGATATATTATCCTTTTCTATAGCTGCCTGCCAGTAGTAAAGCATAGCTTCTACGGTTTCTAAATTTAAATTCACCCTATTTAACATTTTTTAATCCCCCTTATAATTTAGCTTCAATATATTTTAAAAATATGTTTACTAATTGAATTTCAAATTATAAATTTAATCTAGCTACAGTTAACAGCCTTAATTAATCCAACTGCTTTTCCAATGATGTATGCATTATCTTCTTTTATTTCTATCGGTGAATACTTATCATTTTCTGGCATAAGCACTGCCTTGTTTCCTCTAAGCCAAAGTCTTTTAAGTGTAGCTTCCCCATCAATACTTACTGCTACAATCTCATTATGATTTGCCATAGTTTGCTTATTAATAACTACATAGTCACCGTCTTCAATATTAATATTTATCATACTGTCACCCTTTATTTTTAATATAAAAGGCTGTGCAACTCCCTTTAGCCAATAAATTGGAACATTAAATTCCCCTTCAATTTCATCATTTATTGAAATTGGCTGTCCTGCTGCAATCTCATTGTAAACTGGAACTCTATTAATTTCTTTATCCCCTATTATTTCACTAGTTGTGTCTGGATTTAATATAACCTCATCATAACTGCTTGTGTCTATAGCAAAGTCATGAGATACATTATGCTTAAAATCTATATATTTATAGGTTTCAATGTATCTATCATCCTTCTTCTCTTCAAACATAACCACTTTTCCCCTTGTTTCTTCTTCAATGTTCTTCACCTTTACCTTGTTTTGCTTCCTTTCTAAGGTATCACAGTTTATTACCTTATACTTCAGCTCGTCAAAGTTAGCCGTACTTTTATTCTTTGTAAAATGCTCAACCCATGGCTTGGCAATTTCAACATGTGAATTTTTAACAATTATAAAATTACTATAATCTACCACTCTTAGTAACTTTCTAATAAAAGCTACTTCCTTAATGGTCATTTCTTCTACATTATCTATAATTATATGAGCATAACGATTGCTCTTAATATGTTCAGCATTATTGAATATTAGATTCAATTCATCCACTTCATCAATAAGGTTATTCTCTGCCAAGCAGTCACAATACCAACTATATAAACTATATATATGTTCTCTAGCCTTAGAGTTTTTTCTTATAGTTTTTCCTCGCTTCTTTCTGTTGAACTCTTGATATTCTTTTAATGAACTAATGTCCATTTCCTTAATATACATAATTTCCTCAAATAGAAACTCTAGATTACTAGAAAGTATAATCTTATCTAATCTTCTTACGTTAGCTCTTAAAGTATTTATTCCTTCTAAAACTATTCCTTTAGCTATATCACTATCACATAGTCTACAATCTAACCCTAAAGAATTATTTATCTCATTAAAGCATTTATCCACTAGCTTCTTCTTCGAATATATATGAATAGGCTTTAAATTTAAAAATGAAAATAAGGTATTAACTCTTCCGCTGTCACTTTCTGCTCTTCCTAAAACGCCACGCAAGTCTTCTCTTGATACAACTAATATATTCTCATCATCTCTAATACAGTAATTATCCTGCAGAAATACAGCTCTTGATAATGCTGCAGTAGTCTTCCCTAACTCATTTCTACCTGTAACTATAAAAAATCTGTGTTTTGCATCTCTTTCAAATTTCTTTAACCCTTCTAATATACTCATAGGTTCACCCCCCATCCTTTTAAAATCAGTATATAACTTATGTATTACCCTTTAGTAAACACAATAATTTTATTCTATTAAGTTATCTTATATTATATCATAAATCCTTATATGGTCCTATTGAAATCCCTATATATTCTACAAATCATTCCATTTGCTAACCAATTTATGTTAATATAATAGATATGTTATATTAACTTATGAAGGAGTGGTAACAATGAATGATAATAGTGAATCTTTTTTCTTTAATTTTGTTCATGGCAGTGGTAAAATTCATCTGATTAAAGATGATTATTTAAGAGACAAGGACCGTGAAAGAGATTTTAAATCCATTAGAAAAATATATGATATAAGACCTAAGACAGAATATAGTCTTGATAACCAAAGCTTCGATGATTTAGATCTGAATAGAGTCTATACTAAAATAGATAAAACCTATACCTCAGCTGGTGAATCCTCTCTATATGCACTTCTTAGAAATGTAACCATAGACGAAGATACTCTTAATAAAAGAGATAAACTTATTAATTTTCTTAAAGAAAATGAAACTGAGAGAATTAAGCTTCAGCTTCTTTACTTTAATATGGGTTTTGATACTAAAAACTCTTTTGTTGACATGCTGGAGACTTACCTTAAAATAAGCAAGTGGAAGTATTATTTATATACCTTTCTTGGAAAATTCCTTATGCCTCTTTCACTTATACTAATTTTAATTTATAGAGAGCCAATATACTTTCTAGCCTTTTGTATATTAATTTGGATTAATGGTTCAATAAATATGTTTGAAGGAAAAAATGTAAAGGATAAAGGATTACTATATCTTAGAAAATTGATTGTTGTAGCTAAAAAAATAAGTCATTTCCGTATTCCACAGCTAGCAGATTACCAGTCTACTATAGAAAATATATTGGATAAGCTTAAGATAATTGATAAGGGAACACGTATCTTTGGATTAAGCTACAAGTTTGAGGGTATATTTGAAATGATATCGGTTCCTTTTCTTTTAGAAGAAACTGCCTATTACAAATTAAGTAGTGAACTAAAAGATAAGAAAGATTTAATTCTTGATTTATATTATCTAGTTGGAGAAATTGAAGCATTTATATCAGTTTCAAGCTATAAGACTTCAATGGATAAGTTATGTTCTTCTCCAAAGTTTTCAAAGGAAACATCATTAAATATATGTGAGGGTATTCATCCTCTTGTAGGAACTCCTGTTGCAAACTCAATAAATATAAATAAACATGGAATAATACTTACAGGTACAAACATGTCTGGAAAATCTACATTTTTACGTATGCTTGGGATTAACATAGTTTTTGCTCAAACTTTTAACTTTGTTTTAGCTAAAAGCTATGAATGCTGTTTCTTTAATGTTGTATCATCAATAAGTCCTAAAGATGACGTTGAACAGGGAAAGAGCTATTATCTTTCTGAAGCAGAATCAATTTTGCGTATAATAAAGGCTACAGATAAGCCTATTGCTGTATTTTCTGCCATAGATGAAATATTTAGAGGTACTAATCCTATTGAAAGAATATCGGCTTCTGCTGAAATTCTAAAATATATAAATTCTAAAGGTGCAATTTCAATTGTAGCAACTCATGATAGAGAGCTAGCAGATATTCTTAAGGATAACTATGACTTCTTCTACTTTAGTGAATCTGTAGACAGTAAGGATGGTCTTTCCTTTGACTATAAACTAAAAAAAGGAGTCTCTCAAACAAAAAATGCTATAAAGTTATTAAATTACATTGGGTATCCTAAAGAAATTGTGGAAAACTCCTATAAAAGAGCAAATGATATTGAAGGCTTCATTTAAACTATAAATAAAACCGTTGAAACTAATATACTTCTCAATATATTAGTTTCAACGGCTTTTTTACCTTTACCACTTATTCATAGCTCTTTCTGCAAAGCCTAAAAAGTCGTTTATCTACTCTATCTATATAATGTATTTTATCTAGTCATCTTTCTAACGAGAGTAGATGTCCATACACCTATCATAAAAACACCAATTATTATTTCAATAATAGATACTATCATTCCACTCATATTTGCTACCATAATATCGCCATATCCAACCGTAGCAAAAGTAACAATACTAAAATATATGCAGTATATAAATAATCTCCAGCAGCTCCTTAAGCTCATATTATCTTGTAACATTTTAATACTAATTAATTCGCTATTAAAGGTCTTTATTCCAGTAATCATATATAATAAACTGAACATTAGGATTAGCACTAAGGAGAGTATAAATGTTCTAGCCGGTCTTTCTCCATAGCCACAAACTAAATTATATGCTCCTGATATAAGTCTTCGCTTTCCTCTCAAAGTTCCATGGAAGGCTACTTTGCTTTCATAAAAGCATACTCCATATTTTCCACATACATGATTTCTCATAAACTGATCGCCAAAATCCATATAGCTATTACTTATATTTAATCTTCGTTGTGCTTCATTAAGTCTTAAAGTCTCCTTTTTCTCTAAATTGCTTTGTTTATATTTAAATCTTCCAATATACGTTCCATAATTAAGCTTTGTATAAGACTTCTCATTAATGAAACTAATGTCCATAAACTTATTATTATCTTTAATTATGGCATCCATCAAATTACAATTATCTATAAACTTAACTTCTACATAATTATTGTTAATCAAATTACACCCTAGCATAATAGTATCCTTAAAACTCACTTTGGATAAACTACATCCCTTAACATGAAAATGTGGTAATTTGCATTTTTCTACATTAACTCTATCTAAATTACATATATGAACATGTAAAAAACCTTGGCATTCTACTTCACATTTTATAAAATCACAATCTTCAAAATTGCAGTCTTCAAATATTACATTAGAAAATATAACCTCATAAAACTCTACCCCTTTAAACGAGCAATTACTATATTTAGTATCCTTAAAATTGTTTGCTCCTGCTCTGCTCCATTGACCATTAAACTCCATATTTTTATGTACATCCTTAATAATATCCTCAGAACTCTTAATATAGATATCTCCTTTGTCATCACACCACTTCATACTATCCCACCAATATCTTGAATTTTATATCTTATTAATAGGATTTGATAATATCCATACTATATTCTAAATCTATTATAAATTCTGAGAGATTTATGATAGATTTCTCAGATATTGAAGTTTAAAAAATAAAAGTAGGCAATAGTATTATTAACTCTATTGCCTACTTATTTTTTATACTCTTATTGTCTCTTTAACCCTCACATGTTCCTTCCAAGCGTAAAGAACTAAGGATACACATATAACTCCATAGGATACAAATACTCTAAAATACTCACCTATCTGAGCATTGTTAAACAAATTCTTTCCTGCAGTTGGTGATACAATAAATAGTGTATGGAATAGTATTACACCTAATATGGCCTGTTTATTTGTTGCCTTTGAAACTGTAGCTCCACCTATTAATATTGATGCAATAGCAAACATACCAACTTGTTCATGACTTCCATAGGTATTTAATGTACCTATATTTTGCAAGAAAATTAATTGACCCCAACCAGCCAATACTGTTGAAATAATTATAGCCTTTATTCTTATTCTGTCTACATTTATTCCTGAAGCATTAGCTACTGTAGCATTCTGACCAACAGTTCTAAAATCTTGGCCTAATTTAGTTTTAAAAATAACTACATTAAAGACACATAGTCCTGCTATTATAATCATTGTAACTACAGGCACCTTTACAGAGTTAAGAACTAGTGCTATATCATTGATTTGGCATGCAAAGAATACTACTACAGCTGCAGCCATCTCAATAATTGACCATATTAATCTTTTTTTATTCTTCTTAATAGCTGAATATATAGCCATTGCAATGGATAAAATCATAGCGATAATAGAAACATAATATATAATGTGATAAAGTGGCATCTTGATAATATTATCTAAGGCATATTTAATTCCACCATTTAAATCTACAGTATTCTTAATTCCAACTCCACCACTTATCATAAGTATAGGATTCTTCATCGGAATCAATGTTCCAACTAGAAATAGAAATAAAACTTGGTACAAACCATTGGCAAAGAAGCCAAGTATCATACTTGTTATCATCTCTTGTCCTTTAGTCTTGTTTAATAATTTCCCTGTGAAATATCCAAATAATATTGATAACGGCGTTGATAGAACTACACATAGTAAAAATCCTGGAATTCCAGTTATCCCCCAGTGTGTAACTGCTATTATTACAATCTGTGCTGCCATAGCACCTATTACAATACCAAAGTTTAAACCCATACCAGCTATTACAGGTATAATTAAAGCTAAAACTAGGAATGAGTTTCTCGCAATTCTAGCAATTAGTTCATTTAATACTAATGAAATAGGTTGTCCTGACACGCTAAATCCAAGTATACATAGCACTATAAAAATTATAGTGACCATATTATTAAACACATAATATTTAATCTTGCTACTACCATTATTACTCATGTACAGCACCTCCATTAGCCTTTGTTAATGCATAAATAATAATACCATTACTTACGATTAATCTAATAACCTCTGAAAGATTACCTTCTGAAATCATCTTATTTATTACTGGAAGCCCTACTGTTAGCAACCCTTGAAACAAGAATGTTCCAATTATAACATGAGATATCTTGACCTTATTAATAGATGCTCCGCCTATAAGTATTGCTGCAACTGCCGCAAATCCCATCATCATAGGCGCCTGATACAATTGAAAAAAACCATAACTTTGTGAGTAAACCATTATTCCTACCGAACCTAATACTGTAGAAAGAATAGTTCCTATTATTCTCATTTTATTTACAGGAATTGCTGAAGCTTTTGCAAATTTAGGATTATCTCCCTCTGCAGTCATCATGATTCCAGTTTTGCTTTTAGAAAATAACCATATCAAAACACATCCTATGAAAAAAATTATTAATAACCCTGTTGGTATTGTTACACCCCCAATTTCAAAACTCCATAAATTATCTAAAATACTAGCATATCTTCCTTCTAATGTTATAGTAGTTCTTAATCCATCACCAATAGGCCACTTTATTTCGTCACTCTTAAAAGGAAGTAATAGCCATCCTATACACATAAGTGATATAGTTGAGAATCCAGCGTAAGTTGCTATCATCATTTCTGAACCTTTAACTCGATTAAGAATCTGTCCATATATATATCCAAATACTATCGCTATTGGAATTCCTATTAATGTACCTACGAAAAATCCTACAATTCCACTTAAATTTAACTCAATACCGATAAGCCCACCTAAAATACCAGCTAATATTCCTACTGGAAGTCCAAAATTTAATCCAATACCGCATAATATTCCTGGTACCATAGCCAAAACTAAGATTCCATTCATTCCAAATCTAACTAAAACATCTGAAATTAACATAGGTATGGACAACTTCATAGGAACTGCAAGCGCACACAAAACTAAAAAGAACAATGCAATTATAATTCTTGGCAATCCAACATTTGTTGTAAACTTCTTAATCTTTTCACCCATTACTATACACACACTCCTTCCTCTTTAGGAATATCTAATCCAGCCATCAGAAGACCAAAGTTAGCATCCTTATCCTGAGGTTTTAGAATACCAGCAACCTTACCTTCAGTAACTATAGCTATTCTATTACAAATACTTCTTAACTCTGCAAGTTCACTGGAAGTTATTATTATTGTCATTCCAGCTTCCTTATTAAGTTTTACAAGAGTATCTAGAACTAGCTTCTTAGCGCCAATATCTATGCCTCTTGTCGGCTCTGATACAAGTAAAACACTTGGATTTAAAACTAAGGCACGAGCAATACAAACTTTCTGCTGGTTTCCACCACTTAAACTCTTAGTTGATTGTGTTGGGCCTGTACACCTTATATCAAGACGTTTTATCATATCTCGCGCACAGCTTCTTATGGCTTTAGAATCTCTGAACTGCATAAATCCAACTTTTTTTAAAAATTTATTCTTTATCTGCATTGCAGTTACTACAATATTTAATTCAATAGAGCTATCTAGTAGCAATCCAACACCTCTTCTATCTTCAGATACGAATCCTAATCCACTATTTAAAGATTCCTTTGGACTATTAAGCTTTAACGATTGCCCCTTTAAAGTAACCTCTCCTACACTTTCATATAACCCCATAATTCCATTAGCAATTCCAATCTTTCCTTGGCCTGCTAGACCTCCCAGTCCTAATATCTCACCCTCAAAAACCTCTAAATTTATACCTTTTACTCTTTCTCCTGGCATATCTACAAAAAAATCCTTTAAGGTAAGAATAGACTTAACTTCTCCTTTATTTTCCTCTTCAATCTCCTTCTGTACTATTTCTAGCTTTCTTCCTACCATTAATTCAGCTAACTCAATTACGTTGGTAGAAGTTTTTTCTAGGGTTCTAACTAATTCTCCATCTCTTAAAACCGTTATATTATCAGCTACACTCATTACCTCATCTAATCTATGTGTAATAAATATTATAGCTATTCCAGTATTTGCTATCACTTTCATAGCTTTCATTAAAGTTTCTGCTTCACTCTCTGTAAGTACAGCAGTAGGTTCATCGAAAACCAGAACCTTAATATTGGTTTTATCTATCTCCCTTGCAATTTCTACAAACTGCATATATCCAACTGGAAGTTCTGATACATAGGTTAGTTCTTCAATTCCAACTCCTATTGTATCTAATGCTTTTCTTGCATCATTATTCATAGCCTTATAATTTAGACTCATTAAATTTTTATTGTTTCTGAAAAGTCTACTTACAATATTACTTTTTGTAATTTCTCTATTAATCTTTATATTTTCTGTAACCGTAAACCCTGGTATAAGCATGAATTCTTGATGAACCATTCCAATACCTAAATTCATAGCATCAATAGGAGATTTTATATTAATCTTTTCTCCTTGAAGAAAAACTTCTCCACCATATCCTCCTGTACTATGTATAACAGGCATTCCAAATAATATATTCATTAAAGTTGACTTTCCTGCTCCATTTTCCCCAAGAAGAGCATGAATTTCACCTGGCTTTATATCTAAGTTTATCCCCTTTAAAACTGTATTTCCAAAATAATCTTTACTTACATTTTTCATCTTCAACACATAATTATTATCCAACTTCATCCCCCATTTCAGTGAATATTTATAAAAATCTTCAGAGGTTTCCCTCTGAAGATTAAATTGCACTAGAAGTTTATATAATCTGATAGGATTAGATAGTAGTTGTCGTAAGTTTTCCCTGAACCTGCATCCGTATATGGAGTAATTTTTATTTCACCATCCTCAACTAAACTATTTAATATTTCGGTAAGTTTAACTTTATCATTTCTTCCATCAGTCTCTCCATCTAAGAATGCCATAGCATATTTAACTCCACCTTCAACGAACATCATATTTACTGGCACTGGCCATGTAGAGAATTTACCTTCTCCACCACCTTCTTTAATCTTTAATCCTATTTGCTCTATAATATAGTCTACATCACCCTTTTTATCTTCTGGAATTTTAATTCCTAAAGCACCTGGATATGCATGATAAGGAGATGGACAACACTGTTGAGGGAATATAGCCCCTTCAGTAAGTACTGATTTTATAAGTGGTTCTTGCATTGAACAGTTAGTTGAGAAGAAAGCTGTATCCTTTCCATATTCAGCAACTTTTCTAGGCACGTCTTCTAATATAAATTGTTGAGCTCCTGGAACTCCAGCGTCCCCTGTTGGATCTGGTGCTGTTGCATCAACAAATTCTAGTCCTTCCTTTTCACAAGTCTCTTTAAATAAATCTCTTCTTTTTGCAAGCATTTCATAAGACATATGTCTTGGGAATGTATAGTGAACAAAAGTCTTAGCCCCTTGTTTTTTAGCCTGCTCGATAACACTTACTCCCATTCCTAATTCGTCTGCTTGTAATATTACATCAGCTTTTCCACCTATCATAGCTGGGTCTTCTCCTGGAACACCTGCTATAAATAGCATATCTGGATTATTCTCTCTTACCTTATCTATAGCTGCTGAAGCTCCTGGAACTGCCTGTACGAATACAATGGCTTTAACATCAGGATCTGCTGCTAATGCTAAAGTATTAGCTATAGTTGTTTCCTGCTCTTTCATAAAGTTATCTGGATAAGTTTGAAGTATTATCATATCCCCATATGTTTCCTTCATTTTCTCTGCTGCCCTGTACTCCTCTTCTCCTTGTGAAACTGTTCCTGTAATTATTCCTATTTTGTAAGCTTTTTCTTCGCCCCCCTTATCTGATGTAGGAGCTTTAGGTGCACATCCAACTATGCCTAAAATCATAGCTATTGACAAACCAATTGCAAGAAGTTTCTTTTTCATGAAATTACCCCCTAAATATAATAATAAGATTTACTATTTTGATAAAATTCAATGTATACTATCGAGCTCTATAGCACTACCGTCATTTACCATAATATGTATGTATATGCTTATTATATTACTATATATTACCATGCACTTCACTTATTTTATTTCCCAAAATTACTCCATCATTTCTGGTGTAGCTACATATTTGTATATAGCACATATTGCTTTATGTATTTTTATAATACAATATCTATCTATGAGTATTTCATATTTATTTATTCCTTTATAGTTTTACATATAATATTAAAAAGCTTGATTTAAATACTATACCTAGCACTTAAATCAAGCTTTTATACGAAATATATTCATATTTGTAATAAAGTATATATATTTGCATACTTACCATTAAGATATAATAAAAAGGTGTTCATTTTCTGCGAAATGAACACCTTTTATTTATTAACCTATTTTAAATGAGCTTTTTAATGATACTATTCTATTAAACACTGGCTTATCTTCTGTAGAATACTTAGAATCCACATTAAAATATCCATGTCTAAAGAATTGGAAGCTTTCTCCTGGTTTAACACCTTTCATATTAGCTTCTACGTATCCCTCTAATATCTCTAAAGAGTTTGAATTTATACATTCTAAGAATGTCTTACTATCATCAATCTCTTCATCTTTTATTAAAGGTTCATATAATCTAAACTCAGCTGGGATAGAGTTAGTTGCATCTACCCAGTGAATTGTTCCTTTAACTTTTCTTCCGGTAAATCCTGTACCACTCTTAGTTTCTTGATCATAAGTACAATGAATCTCAACAACTTTACCATTTTCATCTTTTATAAAGTCATTACATTTAATGAAATATGCACCCTTAAGTCTAACTTCATTTCCTGGGAATAATCTGAAGTATTTCTTAGGTGGCTCTTCCATAAAGTCTTCTTCCTCTATATAAATCTCTCTTGAGAATGGAACAAGTCTCTTACCCATTGATTCATCATCTTGATTATTTTCAATCTCTAGCATTTCAACTTGACCTTCTGGATAGTTTGTTATAACTACCTTTAATGGTCTTATAACAGCCATAGTTCTTAGAGTTTTAGGACTTAAATCTTCTCTTATGAAGTACTCAAGCATTTGCTCATCAACTTTACTATCATTCTTTGCAACTCCAATTTCTCTACAGAAGTTACGGATAGCTTCTGGAGTATATCCTCTTCTTCTAAGTCCTGCTATGGTTGGCATTCTTGGGTCATCCCATCCATCAACTATATCTTCATCAACTAGAGCTTTAAGTTTCCTCTTACTCATTACAGTGTTTGTAATGTTAAGTCTAGCGAACTCTATCTGTCTTGGAATTTCTTTCATCTCACAATTTTCTACAGTCCAATCATAAAGTGGTCTATGATCTTCAAACTCTAAAGTACATATAGAGTGAGTTATTCCTTCTATAGCATCCTCTAGTGGATGTGCAAAGTCATACATTGGATATACGCACCACTTATCCCCTGTATTGTGGTGAGTTGTATGAGAAATACGATATATTATTGGGTCTCTCATGTTTATATTAGCAGAACCCATATCAATCTTAGCTCTTAGGACCTTTTCTCCATCTTTAAATTCACCTTTTCTCATTCTATCAAATAGGTCTAAGTTTTCTTCTACACTTCTGTTTCTATAAGGGCTCTCTTTTCCTGGCTCCTTAAGAGTTCCTCTATGCTCTCTGATCTCCTCAGGTGTTAGATCACATACAAATGCTAAACCCTTCTTTATTAGTAACACTGCTCTATCATATATCTCTTCAAAGTAGTCTGATGCAAAGTATAAGTTATCCCAGTCAAAACCAAGCCACTTAATATCTTCTTTTATAGACTCTACGTATTCTGTATCTTCTTTAGTTGGGTTTGTATCATCAAATCTTAAATTTGTAGTTCCTTTAAATTCATCTGCCAGCTCAAAGTTTAAAACTATAGACTTTGCATGTCCTATATGTAAATACCCATTTGGTTCTGGTGGAAAACGAGTAATTATACTATCGTGCTTGCCGCTCTGTAAGTCCTCCACCACTATTCTTTTAATAAAGTTAGAAGATGTATTCCCTACATTCTCTCCCATAATAATCACTTCCTTCGCTTCTATTCAAAAATTCATTTAGCAACATTTATGCCTAATCCATAACACTAACTTTAAATTTTCAATAACTCAATTAGCATTATTTTCAACTGTACTAACCTTAAATATACCATAACTCGTAGGTTTTTTCTATGAAGTTTTCAAAATTCTATGAACTCATGTATTCATATATAATATATTCTGATATTTTAATTTAATAAAGATGTTATTTCACCTTTATATAAAACATACTGTAGGTGAAGCGCTCTTGTAAGTGCTACATATAACAGCTTTTTATCAAGGTCATTATCCCTATAATTTTCTTTATCGCAATCATATACAATTGTAGCATCAAACTCTAATCCCTTTGTCATATAGCTTGGAATCACTAAATTTACCACATCCATATTATCCTGTTCTTCCCCTACTAAATCCCACTTATAACCTGACTTCTCATTTAGCCTCTTATAAAGATTCTTACACTGTTCAAAATCCTTACAAATTATAGCTATGGTCTTTTTATCTTCTTTATGAATCTCTTCAACAGCTAAATCTACCTGCTGTATCTCATCTTCATTATTAGTTTTTACTATTTGTGGTACCATACCATGTCTTAGTATTGGCATAGCAGGTTTTATATTTAGCTTCTGCTTTTCTAAAACTATATTAGCAAACTCTATTATTTCAACAGTTGATCTATAACTTTGAGATAGCGTAATATATGTTGCATCCTCACTAAACACTTTTTCTATTAATGAATTCCAAGAATTTATCCCCTTATAGCTATAAATTCCTTGCCCTAAGTCACCTACTATAGTCATTGAGTTATTCTTGGATATCTCCTTTAAAATGTGCATCTGCAACAAGCTATAATCTTGAGCCTCATCTATTACTGTGTGGATATACTCTTCACTATCTAATCCATTCAAAACAATATCTAAATAAGTTATTGCAACTAAATCATCGCAGTCAATTTCCTTTTTATCTGTATTAGCATTCAATTCTGCTTTCATATACTCTGCTAATTTGTTAGGTATGCTATTGTTCGTTACTTTACTAAATACTTCTTCATCGTTATATAATCTTAAATATCCCTCAAGAGGACTTATACTTTTCCAACTCTTAAAGAACTCATTTAAAGCCTTTGTAGATTTAGATTTAAGTTGTTTAATAAGTTTATCTCTCTCATCATAGGTTTCTATTATTTCTTTTCGTTGATCCTCTTCTGATAATTCAACCTTACCTTTTATGTCTTTTATTTTAAAGAAATAGGTATTATCAATTTCTAACTTAACCCTTTCTAGTCTATCCTTAAGTTTAATTTTGAAATACTTATTTATTTCACTCTTTCTTTTATTTATAGGTAATTTCACTAAATCTCTTATGTATAGCCTTCTAATTTCTTTTGCCGTGAATAAAGTAAATCCATCAACTACAATATCATCTACTTCTATATTCTCTCTCTCTAAATGTCTTATAAGTCTATCCATCATAATCTTATAGGTCATGGTTCCTTTTATTTTGCTTGAAGCCGTAATATACTTTACCTTTTCTTCTTCACTACTTTCAATTATGTCTGACAACTTCTTATCTTTAGTTATTATTTTCTGCTTAACCTTTGTAATTTCTTTACATAGATTTTCAAAAGTAATCTGTTTAACATTGCTTACTCCTAGGTCAGGTAGAATATCTGAAATATAGTCTAAAAATAGTTCATTTGGTGCTACTACAAGGATATTCTTATTATTCATTTCATCACCATAGGTATAAACTAAATATGCCAGCCTATGAAGGGCTACTGTTGTTTTTCCTGATCCAGCTGAACCCTGAATAATTATAGGTTTATTCTTATATGCTCTAATAATATCATTTTGTTCCTTTTGAATTGTAGTGACTACATCCTTAAGCTTCTTACTCATGTTTCCTTCAAGATTTATCTTAAGGAATTCATCTACTAGCTCCTCACCATCTTCTGATGTAGGAACTATAAGTTCATTAACCCCTTCATCAAAGACATTAACAATCTCCCCATCTTTAACTTGATATTTTCTCTTTAATAGCAGCTCTCCACTAATTTCTCCTATAGGTGCCTTATATGAAGCTGGTCCATAGGTCCCACTGTAATATAAGTTTGCTAAAGGTGCTCTCCAATCTATTACTACTTCTTCATTTTTAGCTTCATCAATAAGACCAAATTTACCTATATAAAAACTTTCTTCATCTCGTAGTTTTTCTTTAAAATTAACTCTGGCAAAGTACGGATTAACTCTACCTTCACTATACTTATGTAAATCTTTATTAGCAAAAGCTTGAACGTTTTGTGCTAAAAGTAGCTCCATACTATAGGTTCCCCCTGATGATTTTTTTAGCCTAGCTACCTTTTCCTCATACTCTTCACACTTATTCTTAATTCTTTTAAGCTCTCCTTCAATCCAAGACTTAGTAACTTGGAACTTTTCAAGCTCTATATTCATCTCTCTTTCATTGATAGCCATTTATTCACCTCCCATGTATTTATTAATTATGTATAATTTATCAAACTGTATTCATCTATGTATCTACAAAAATTCGTTTTGTAAATTATTGTATCAAATTATATTATCCCATATCAAGTAATGTTACAATAGTTAATATAAGTAAAATTAAGGAGGAATATTTATGATTAACTTAACTAAGCTAAGAAACTTCATGAAATCACCTTTCAATCCTAACGATGATGATGATTATGAATTATCAGATCAGGAGAAAAAGCTACCTCAGCCACCTCTCGAGAAACCTTATGATGATAAAATGACTAAAATAACATTACCTTCAGTTACAAATGATATACTTCTAGAAACAAATATCCTTGATATAATAAACAATCGTCAAAGCCACCGCTCCTACACTAATGACAGCCTAACACTTCAAGAACTGTCATTCTTGCTATGGTGCTCTCAAGGTGTAAAAAAAGTTACTGCAAATAATTATGCCACTTTAAGAACAGTTCCATCTGGAGGTGCAAGACATCCCTTTGAAACTTACTTAATAATAAACAATGTATCAGGACTTGAAAAAGGCTTGTATAGATATCTAGCTTTAAGTCATAGTCTAATCCTTCTTAAAGAAGGTGACTTTTCTGAAGAAGTTTCCCACGCAGCATTAGAACAAAACTTTGTAGGAAGTAGCGCTGTAGTTTTCATTTGGACTTGTACTCCTTATCGTGGTGAATGGAGATATCTTGATGCTGCTCATAAAGTTATGATTCTTGATGCCGGGCATATATGTCAAAATCTTTATCTTGGATGTGGTGCTGTTAACTGCGGAACTTGCGGTGTTGCAGCTTATCACCAACCCGCTATGGACAAATTACTTGAGATTGATGGTGAAGATGAATTCACTGTATACCTAGCCCCAGTAGGTAAACTTAAATAGCTCATAACTTTAAGAAATTATTTAAGGAAGAATCCCCATATTATCTATGGGTAAGATTCTTCCTTAATATATTATATTACAAATATTTATCTTAATTTAAAGGTTTTAGGTGCTACTTTATAAGTAACCAGTAATGCTACCACTATATATATAATAGTTATTCCTATGACACCTATACTAAATAAGTAGCTTGAACCATTAATTTTTAAGCACATATAAGAAAGTATATATACTTGAGAATTTATTATACTGAATAAAGGGCTCTTTACAGTTAATTGAGCCGTATATGGTTGAAGTACATAATATAAAAATAAATAATGAATAGAAAAGAAGCAAGATAAGCATAGAATACTTACAAATATAGGTATCATATTTACGATTATATGTGGACTTCTAGCTGATATAATTACAGCAGTCAAACCTATACAAGTAGCTATGGCTGGAATTAAGTTTAGTACAACAATTCTTTTAAGCCTTGCTTTAAAATTAGATATTATAACCTTACCTTCTCTATAATATCCATATCTTAATAAACTTGCATCACAGTTATAGAACATAGCTTTACACACTCTTGAACTAGTAGACATCATATACATTATAAATACCCAAATTGGACCACTTTCTTGAAGTAGCTTTAATATTTTTTCATTATACGCTGGTGTCCAAAGTACAAATCCAACTGCTAATATTGATAAAACTAAAACTATTATAGTTCTTCGTTTAGTAGCTGCTGTGAGAATCTTTCTATGCCTCATAAAAAATATAGCATTAAGATATTCATAGCCACTTTTATTTTCAAATCTCTTAGAATTTAAATCTTCTGCAGTAAACTTTTTTTCATTTATTTTAATATCTGAAAAGGTAGCTTCAGCCATAATTGTATCTTTATCAAACTTTGCAACAGATATTAATATAACCTTGAATACTTCATTGTAATACTTATATGTAAATATATATACTAAGCTAATTGCAGAAAGAATTACTATTATAAATATCCCAACTCCACTAAATAGTACTTTTGAAAAATCTATTGTAAATCCTATAATCGGTAACAAATATCCAAGGAGTAATCCTACTCCCATAACTGTCATGCTAAACCATATCTTCATATTTGGAATAAACTTAAACTTCTCATGGATAAATAATTGTAATACTTCCCCTAGAAACTTCATACCTATCAATTCAATTGTTAAAATCAGACCTTTTATAGGTGATAAAACTATCATCATTACTGGTAAAAAGTGAATAAAGTTTAATCCTCTTTTATAAATCAATCTACTTTTAAAGTAATTTTTAGGCTCTACTCTCATTAATTTTATCATTTTAAATGCAGTAGTCTGATTCTCAGTAATAAGTGCATTTACTATAGGTCCCATAAAAATGCTTAGGAAAAAGAATATATGCAAACCTATCTTTAATGCCTCACCTGTTTCTCCTGCAATTAATACAGCTGGTAATATTATCATAAGTCCTACATAAATAGCCTTTCCTACAAATCCAAATAGAAATGAAAAAATCTCAAGAATTATACCTATTACTAATTTAGCTGTAGTTTTTCTATAAAGCTCCTCTGGAATTTTCTTACCTATGAATGGTAATTTTTTAAGAAAATATATAAAGATATTTGCATGTTCTGCAAAAGAAACCTTATAAGTGTTTAAGAAGGTTCTAACCATTGTGATCCCCCTTTAAAATTTCTATGATATTTCCCTCAAATTCTGGACTATGTAAAATTTCTCTAGGTACCTCTTCCAAAATTCCATCATTAAGTACAACTATCTCATCACATAAATCTGTAGCAAGCTGCAATATGTGAGTTGAAAATATAATTATATGGTCCTTTTTTATTTCCTTTAAGAGATTTTTTATTTCAAGCGCTACAATTACATCGAAGGAACTTAATGGCTCGTCCAATAATATAACTGGTGGTCTAGTTATTAAAAAACATAACATTTGAAGCTTATTTTTCATTCCATGAGAATATCCTTTAATAAGACGATATCTATCCTCTTCGTCGATTTTTATAATGCTAAAATACTCGTCTATATCTTTTAAATCTTTAATTTTATCTCTATTTATATCTATAAAAAACTTAAGGAACTCATAACCTGTTAAAAATTCAGGCAATACTGGATCTGCAAACACATACCCTATTTTAGAATAATCAAATGTATTCTTCACCTTATTTTCATCCTCTAGAGCAATGCTTCCATTATCACATCGCAGCTCTCCACTTATACAGTTAAATAAAGTAGTCTTTCCTGCACCATTACGTCCTAATAATCCATATATTTTACCCTTCTCAAATTCCAATGATGCACCTTTTAATACTTGTTTCTTTTCAAAATTCTTCTCTAAATTGTTTAATATTAGCTTCATAACACGCCTCACTTTCTCTACTGTACAACTCAATGTTTTTATTTCAACATTCTATATTTTCAAACTATATGTAATATTATTTTATTCTATTATCAACTATTTTAAAATAGATTGTCTCTAAATTTAACCTTCTATCTAGTTTATTTTAAATCGACTTTTCATTAAGTTTAGACTTAGATATGCTTCTATATTTAAATAATAACACTCCAATTAAGTTCTACATTAATTGGAGTGCTATTATTATTTAAAATATTACTCTAAAAATTCACCATCATATTCATCTAAAAAGGAGTGTTTTACTCCATCCTTTTGCCATCCTAAAACAGCATCCATATTTACATTCTCAGCAGCTTTAAATATAGATTTATCTACATCCTTAAAGTTCTGCTTCATATCCTTAATCATAGCTTTTATTTCATGTCTCTTGTTTCCAATCTTCTTAGCAGCTACCATACAAGCACAGTTAAGTGGCCATATCCCAGCATTTTGTATGAAGTTCTCAATATAACTTTCTTCAACATAATAAAGTGGTCTTATTAATTCTAGCCCTTCAAAGTTAGATGATTTAAGCTTTGGCAACATTGTCTTAAATGTTCCACCGTATAACACGTTAAGCATAGTAGTTTCAATGACATCATTAAAATGGTGCCCTAAAGCTAACTTATTACAGCCTAATTTCTGTGCTTCTGAGTAAAGTGCTCCCCTTCTCATTCTTGCACACATATAACAAGGATAATCTTTTGCTATCTCATCAATTATCTCAAAAATTTGAGACTCAAATATATGAATAGGTATGTTTAGATAGTTACAGTTATCTATTAAAAGCTCTTTTATCTGTGGATGATAGCCTGGGTCCATAGCTATAAACTTAACTTCAAAGTTAACTTGACCATGTCTTTGTAACTCTTGGAAAAGCTTAGCCATAATTAAACTATCCTTTCCTCCAGATATACCAACCCCTATAACATCGCCTTCTTCTACTAATTTATAATCCTTTACGGCCTTTATAAACTTTGACCATACATTTTTTCTATAGCCCTTTACTAAGCTACGTTCTATATCAGCTAATGGCTTCCTTTCATTAAACGGAACTAATATTTCACAACCTTCACCAGCAATACCGCTCATTTATATCACCTCATTAATTTTATATAATCTTTTTTAATTAAACCTTCAGTCTATAAAATGAGCTTATTGAATAATAGCCCATAAACTTACCTTAATATTATATCATCTTTATATATTTTTGTCTTGTTAAGTAGCGACCCAATCACTCAATGAATATTATAAATAAGCAAGATTCATGGATTACACAACGTCCTCTTTCCGGACCTGGTGACACTTATCCTAATGAATATTAGGGTTATAGTATTCTAGATCTTCTTGGTGTATTTGATGCTATAAGAGGAATATATACTACAACTACACCAAATCCTTTTCCTCGAAATATGGAAGCTTTAGATGACGATATAGAAACTAGATTCCCAATAGAAGCATATAAAAATCTTGATTATACTCATAAAATTTGATAACAATAAAAGGCTACTTGAAAATCAAGTAGCCTTTTATTGTTATCATAAGTAATACCCTGCTTTAATACTAAATATTTTGCTTATACTATAACATTAAATTTTTTAGTGTGACTCGCTTTTAATCTCCCAATGAATAACAAAGGTTAATATAGCTCTTAATAATATTATTGCTGCTAATATGTACATTTCATCAAGACTTCTAACTATTACAGTCTTTAATATCTCCCCACCTAGCTTAAACTCTAGAGCAAGTGCTAATGCTTGTGCAAGATCTACTTTTATTGAATAGTTAGATTGCTTAAATAAGCTTTCAATATACTTATAGAATGCTTTAACTGCAGCAATTATGATTACTGTAGTACCCATTAACTCTAGTACTTCGATCGTTATAGGTATGATGGTGTTAATAATGTGTTCTAGCATGTCCCTTTTTTCCCCCAATACTTTTGTTTACTTCTGTTCACCAATCTATAATAGTATAATTATAATCAATTGTCCATAATATTCCCGAAAGTATATATCATCTGTATATTCAAAAATTTCTAACATAAGAGCTAAATGTTTCACGAGATATTTTTATATGATTATTTTATTCCTATATTATACTTTCTTTATCCATTCTAAAATAAAATTAAAAAGCCACATCATACTTTTTATATGACGTGACTTCTCTTATTTATCTTATAATATTTCTAATATATCTTTTATAACTTTCTCTTCTCCAACTCTGTCCATAACATAGCTGATTCGCTCCATAGATTGTCCATTTTCTCTGTAATAAGTAAGAATCTTTTCAACTGCATCAAAAAGTTCTTCTTCCTTGAAGATTTTTCCTAGGTCAGTTCCAAATCTATAACCTCTTCCAAATCTTCCACCTATGTGAATCTTTGCTCCCTTTTCCTTTGCTAAAACAGCACCTGGCTTACATACTCTTACGCAGTTACCACAGTTAACACATTTAGACTTATCAAAAACAATTTTCTTATCAACTACAGTTAGCGCATTCTGTCTGCAGCTTTTAACGCATATTCCGCAGCCTACACACTTATCAAGAATAAATTCAGGAACAGTAACTCCTATTATTCCTATATCATTTAAATTAGCTTTAGCACAGTTATTAGCACACCCTGATATTCCTATCTTAGTCTTATGTGGTGTAGCTTCACCAAACTCTTTATCAGATAGTCTATTACATAATCCTTGGGTATCTATGTTTCCATGTAAGCAAATAGTTCCTTTACATGAAGTTAGTGGTCTTAATTTTTTACCAGTTCCTCCATGTCTTAACCCTAATGATTTTGCTTCTTCCATAAGTGCATCTACATCATCACCATGAATCCATGGTACTTCTACAGAAAGTCTCGTAGTAAAGCCCATATATCCTTTTCCATATTTATTAGCAATATGTGCAACATTAATCATTTCCTCAGTCGTCATATTTCCTGCTCTTGATAAGAATCTTATAGAAAAGTGTTCCTTATCATTTTGAAGTAAAAATCCTAAAGCTTTTAATTCTGTAATTCTTTTAGTACTATACATTCTCTTTCCCCCTACAACTTTTGCCTATTTCATCTACGCTTTAATTTATCACGTATTTTTAATATTGTAAAACTTATAATTAATTAAAAATAAAGAGCTATGTTTTAAACATAGCTCTTCAATATTTTCATTTTACCTTCTAACATATAAGCTCCTAAATATGCAGGAATCAAAATACTTTCAAGGTTATATATAGGTTCCTCCCATATAACTCCATTATCCTCATATTTAATTACGCCTTCGCCCTCAATGCACGTATAAATAAAAAATTTATCTTTATCACTAGTTTCACATACTTGGCCATCAATGTTGTACATATCTATATTAAAGCCTTCTTCAGATATACACTTTTGAAAGCTTATATTCTTACTAATATTAATTGGTTTAGCTCTAAGTTCAAAATTAATAACGTCTAGTGCTTTTGAAATATGAAGTTTTCTTCCTCGGTTATAATCGTATACTCTATAAGTAATATCACTATTTTGCTGTATTTCTAAAAGAATTACTCCCTTACCCACGGAGTGTAATAAACCTGGTTCTATAAGATATATTTCTCCAGGTTTCACATGAATCCTATTCATATATACTTCCACATTCTCACTGGTACACTTTTTACCAAAATCTTCTTTCGTACAACTTCCAGTTCCTACAATTATTTCTGCATCTTCATCCCCACTAAGAATATACCAAGCTTCCACCTTTCCATTGTCGCCCTCTTTTAATTTAGCATATTCATCATTAGGATGAACCTGAACCGACAGATTTTCTCCCGAACTAATTAATTTTATTAGAAGCGGAAAATCCTTATTTAAGAATTCCTCCTTATAAATTTTATCTCCAAGAAGTACTTTTCCCAATTTATTTATTACATCTATTAATGCTTCTCCATTAAATTCTCCATTACTCACTTTAGTCATGCCATTATCATGACATGCAATTTCCCAGCTTTCTCCTATATTATCACTTTGAATATTATCTCTATATTTCGAAAGCCCATGACTTCCCCAAGGTTTCTCATAATATATATTCCTAAATTTTAAAGGATACATATGCTTTATCACCTAACTCATAAATTGTTATACTTTAGGTTATGCCGTGTATCCTTATATGGTTAATATTTAGTTGTATATATTTTATAATTTATTTTTAAAAATGTACCCTTATAAGCCAAAACTTTATGTTTTTATCACTCCAACCTAAATCCCATGGCACATCATTTCTGTCAGTATTATGACAAGTAACAAGAGAATATCCTCTAGAATCAGCATTAGTCACTACTGATATGTGTTTAATATCGCCCTTCTTTTCATAAGCCACGAAGTCTCCTGGCTGTAACTGATATGAAGCCTGATATACCTTCTCATAAGTTCCATGAGCAATAACGGAAGCTCTCCCACTATATATCCAGTACTCTTTAAATTTATCTGCATTAACCCAAGAAGCACTAGCATCGCCTTTATTATAATTCCAAGAATAGTTTTTCTTAAATCCGCCCCCCTCATGAAGAATCTGGGATGCAAAGTTTGCACAATCTCCTCCTGCTGGATTAAAATTTCTATAGTCCTTGTTATATTTAAATCCAAACTCTTCTTCGGTTGCTGCCCCGCAATATCTATCAGCATAATCCTTTGCAGTGACTCTTCTCTCATCTAGCCCTGAAAAATCTCTAGCTTCCTGTGATAATATAAATTTCTTTACATCTCCTACATTTAACTTCTCTAAATTTAAAGAGTCTGCAAAAGGGTCTGTATACCACTCTTTATTTATTAAATACTTATCATCCTTACATACTAATCCAATTACGTGGTAAGTTCCTATCCTAGATACATTTATCTCATCAGGCCTATCCTCATATATATATTTATATTCTGTAGAGCATGTAAAGTTTACTTTAAATCCTCCACATTCCTTTTCACTAATCCGAGTTATTACTACCATTGGGTCAATTGCAGTAATCTTCACACCTTGCTTCTGCTCCCAATTGTGTAAATAAATCATCTTTTTTTCTTCACTTTCATAAGCCCAATGTCCATACTTAGTACTCATATCGTAGACTGCTTTTATAGCTTCTCTTTCTCCAGTAATGATAGCCCTATTTCTTTCTGCTATAGTATTTTCTATAAAATCCTTTATTTCTTCCTTTACCTCTTGCTCAACTTCTTCATTTTCTCCGTAAGCAAAGCATATTACGTTATTAAAAGAAATTATTATAATCATTACGATTAGGATTTTCTGCAATGTATTTTTAGTTAATCTACTGACTCCCATAAACATCCTCCCTCATGGATACCCTTAGCAATTTCAGCTTAGTGCATCTTCGATTATATTAATGTACTCTTGTGTTTTTTCATCCATCGGAACTTTTCCATACCAAGCTTCTCCCTCTTCTATAGATTCTGAGAAATATCTTGCTTTTATCAAAATCTCTGGCCTATATTCAAAATGAAGGGTATCAAAATGTCCCCATTTGCCTCCCCAAACAAAGTTATATTTCTCAAAAGTCTTAACTAATTCTTCAGGATAATATAAAACTCTTTTTTCCCCTGCTTCCCTAGATGACCACTTCCAATAATCACTAGGATTACTTGCTATGTCTATAGCTATTCCATAAGCATGAGGACTTAGCTTTCCTGTTCCTGATATTACTCTATAATTAAATGTACCATTTATAGTTCCGATCAACTGTCCTACCTTACTATTTCCTGATGCTATATCCTTTAGTTCTTTCATTGCATTTCCTAAAGCATCGGCAGCCCCATTATTTTTATTAAATTGATATTTATTATACGGTGCATAAACTCCCGTAAGGTTAGAATTTACTTCAGCTTCTCCACTTCCATAAACCTCATTCAAAAGTGAATAGCATCTAAATCTACCTGGATCACTATTAATATCTTGAAGTTTGCTTGGCATCTCTAATGAATATATATCCTCTAATATATCCTGTATATCTGAATTATCCATTTTCTGTTCAGAATTTTTAACTTGCATATCATCGTAAAGAATCTTTTTATTCTTAGCTGTTATTATATGTATGCCTTCATTATTTTTCTCCACCCCTGATATAAATTCAGGATATGCCATCATTAATGTTAATATATCCTGCTTAACAGTAATATCATAAACCGATTCAGTATTACACGTAATGTCATCTTCTAAATTAACTGGCATAGTATTTTTCCCGAAACTCATTATATTTAATGATAAAAGTATGTATGTAATAAATCTTTTCACAATTTCCCTCCTAACAGCAAATAAAAAAATAGCTTAAAGTTACTCTTTAAACTATTTTGTGTCAGTATTGAATTATTTATTACTAAAAAATATTAAAATGACTTGAATTACTTACTTTTCATCATCCATGAAGTTTAAGTTCTTCTTCAATTTGACCCTCTATAAAGCACACATCTAATCTACAATTTATATAGTCTGTCTTTAACTTCAAATATTTAGACCAAGTACACATAGCATAATCTAGCGCATCTATAGTTTCATCTATAATACATCCAACTTTTCTAGCCCTCTTTAATGCATCCTTCACATCGCTTTTACTAGCAAGTGCAAGACAATTAACATTAACTGCACTATCAATTAAAGTTTTATATGTTCCAACAAGCTTAGTTAATTGCTCCACTGTCATACCTATATCTTTACCATAACTATCAATGATTTGTCTCTGTGACATATAACCCCACCTACAAATGTTATATAGTAAATATATTGAAATAATTCCTCGTTTATTCCTATTCCTTCTATTCACCAATATTTATTATATATGGATCCAATGTTTCAATAACTTCTCCGTCATACTTTAAAGTAACTTCTGTTTTGATTGCTATAAGTTTTGCTTTAGTAGTATCTTTTAACTGAAAATCTGATGAACTTGGACTTGTGTGATAATACATGTAGCTATTTTCATTCCAACTACTTCCTTTACTAGAATAATGGTCTCTTATCCCTGTAATACGTTCATATATATCCAACATCCCCTGCTCCTTATTTATTGATGATTCATAAGTAACGTTAGGTCTACTACCAATATCAAAAATAATTAAATCCATACCATTAACAATATTTGTCTCTTCTATATATCGCCCATCTTCTTGACTCCAGTTATAGGCTTTTGTCCTATATTGATAAGGCTTGTCAGATAAATTAATAGTTATACCTTTACTTGAATTACTTTGATAGAATTCATATTTTTTACCATTACAATCCTCATATACATCCAATTGTCTTATGCTTAACTGTATTTTTTTACAATAAATCGAGTTACTATTTTCATTACTATTTGCCTCATTACTTATACCTATTACTAAATGTAGCATAGTTCCATTTTCATTACCTGCTACATCGCTCTCTGTACTTCCCATCCAAGATTGATGATTACGAGATGCAATAGTAGCTTTTGATGTTGTTAATCCTTCATTGCTTAAAATATTTACGAACCTTCTCTTTGTATTTTCAGCTTCTGGTATAACCTCATTTTCTACATCACCTGCTATATACCTACTTGTATTAATTAACCATCCTGGATAATTAGAAGAACGATTACTACTAAAATTTTCACTCATGGCATTATCATATAGTGGTCCAATAGATGCATACATCCTAATTTCCATATTATTCTCAATATACCCTCCGACTGATATCCTATTACCGACTACACTTTCCTGCCAAGTAAAATATCCATAGCTTCCCATTACGCCAAAAATAATTACAATTAGTATTAAATAAAACATGATATTGCGTCTTTTCATATCTTCATTCTCCTAATATGCTTTAGATCTATTTGCAAAGACTTTAATTATTATATAAGCTCCACCTAAAAGCATTATTATACTAATTGCGAGCATATTATATGGGGGATTAAGTAAATACCCTAGCTTTGGAATTACAAAATTAACTTTACCTATGAAATCTTCTGAAATAACTTGTCCATTATCTAAAACATTATTATTATCTCCTTTAGTTAAAATCCCTTCACGGTCATTCTTTATAGCCCTATGGGTTATTATGTCTCCATCTTTATAAAAAGTTACAATATCTCCACTCTCTATTTCATCTATGCTTACAGCCTTAACCATTACAATATCTCCCGGATTTATTCCTGGCTTCATGCTCCCTGTAAGCACCGTATAACTACAAACTTTAGTTAGTTTATAAATCGATTCAACTCTTCCCGATATATTAGTAACTATAAAAAGAACTAAGCCTAAAATTATTATGTAATAAAGACTACTTCTAATTATCTTTAGCCCATTCATAAATGTCCTCCCCCCTATTTCCTATACCACTAAAACTTCTACTCCCTATAGTTTTCCTGAGTTGAACCTATGCTAATATCAAAAGTAAAACTTTTCCCGTTATATATTTCTATATCATCACAATTAAAAGTGATCTTAAACCTTAATAAAAGCTCTTCATTAGGTCCTATTACTATAGGATTTTCTGCTCCAAATGGTGCAACTAATATATTCCCATTATTTTTTAATTCGTTAAAGCTACCTTGTGATATTGAATATGTAACACCGTCCTTTATGACATCTAATACATATGAAAAGCTAGTTAGAAATGCTTCTTCTTCTCCCCCTAGGTCGCTGTAAAAGTTATAAAACTCAACTGATAATATTCCATTAAGAGTTCCGATATTTTCAACATATATATCTTTAGTCACTGATTCGCCTGGCATAATGCCATCTATATTAATGGGCTGTAATTCCTTAGTTTCATCCATATCTCTTAATTCAAATTGAAATGTTCCCATAGTCATATTTAAGTTAGCCTCTAAAGCCACCCTAGAAGTAAAATATGTCTTTGTTACTCCAATTCCTAAAGAAATGAGCATGAGCAGAAATATAATAATTCTTATATCATTGAAAATTTTATCTTCATCAAGTGATACTCTATATCTATTTCTATTCATGTCATCACCTCCATAATCATTCTGAATCACTTTTTCACACTCTAAAAAATTAATTATTTTACATTTGTTTGGCTAGCCTCTATCTCAATAAATTTAATTGTATCCAAAGCCTCCAATATATTTATTGATGCACCCTGTAACCCATCATTTGTACTCATGCCATTAATAGTAATTGTAATTGTAAACTCTAATGTTGCTCCAGCCTCTAAGCTTTCAGCATTAATTCCACTTATTGGAGTTAATACAACCATGGTTCCCAAATCTTCTATACCTTTTTGTATTCCATAAGCATTTAATTTCTCTTTAAATACAGTATCACTGATAGACTTTATTAAAAGCTTTTGATTTAAGCTTCCAGTATTTTTAATACTAAAAGTTTTTGTAAAATAATCCCCTGGTTTGACATTAACGAAGTCAACCCCCTCTTCGACTTGTCTTGTTTCATTACCTTCACTAATAAATTCCCATTTAGGATCTTTAGGTGTAACATCTTCAAGTTCAAATGTACCAACCTTAATAACTAAATTAGGGTTAATTTCTACGTTTCTAGTAAACCAAGCATAACTTCCTATACTACCCCCAACTAATAGCATTACTGCAATAAGCAGTATAATTCCTTTTTTCTTTGAATTAACCTTCTTCATTTAACTACTCGCCCTCTATAACAAAATTTTAATAACGATTCTTATCTTGCTGACTTCCTCTCGAAGTCGGCACTCTCAATCTATATTCCAGCCATCTAGCCTTTATTCCAACTTTCATTTCAATATATAAAAAACCACAGACTATAATTTCATATAATCTGTGGTCCAATCTATATATTTTTAGTAATATTAAAATTTATTCTACTCTTTTTATACTTCTAGTTGCGACTATGTCTACACCTGTTCCTAGGATGTTTTCTACAATAACATCTCCAACTTTTACTGGTGCTTCAACTTCAACATCTCTTAGCACTTCCATAACCTTAAAGTTAAGATCTTTTGGTACTGCACTCTTAGTTTTAACTGGAATTACAGGTAGCTCACCATTTTTTATTTTAACCGTTGAAGTTACTACTCTTACTGGATTTGTAACCTCATTTATACCGTAAACCGCCCCTCTTTTACATGTATTTCCTGTTACTGTTTGATTCTCTATATCTACTTGTAAATGACATCCCATTGGGCAGCTTATGCATATTAACTCTTTTATCATTCTATTCACCATCCTCTAGAGAAATTGTTATATCTCCTGTTACTTTTTCTAGCTGTTTTTTTGTTAGAAGTATTTTTTCCATTTCAGATGGCGCTAAATGTTGTCTCTTGAAGCTAGCTATAACCTCGTCTCCACATCTAACTACTAACTTTTTATTGTGATAAATGTTGTTTACTCTCATAAATACAGTTAATTTATCTTCTACAGCTTCTACATTTAATTTTTGTGGAACGGTGTAGTTTACATTGTGTCCATTGATGATATTTACATATTCACCTTTTACATTTTTATCAACTATATATTTAGCTACACAAATTCCTGCATGCTTAGATTCAGCACTAACAAAGTCTACTAAGTCGTGAACGTGAACTACGTTACCGCAAGCAAATATACCTTCTGCTGAAGTTTCCATACTCTCATTAACTATAAGCCCATTTGTTCTTCTATCTTTTTCAATTCCAGCCTTTGAAGACAACTCATTCTCTGGTATTAATCCTACTGATAATAGTAAAGTATCACAATCAAACTCTATTTCAGTTCCTTTAATTGGTTTTCTATTTTCATCAACCTTTGTAATTATAACCTTCTCAAGTCTCTTATCTCCCTCAACCTTAGTTACTGTATGAGAAAGATATAGTGGAATATCATAATCATCTAAACATTGCACGATATTTCTGTTTAAACCATTAGAGTACGGCATAAGCTCAACTACAGCTTTAACCTTTGCTCCCTCTAAACTCATTCTTCTAGCCATGATAAGACCTATATCTCCAGACCCAAGGATCACAACCTCTTTTCCTGGCATATACCCTTCCATGTTTATATATCTTTGAGCCGCTCCTGCTGTAAATATTCCTGCAGGTCTGTCACCAGGCATATTTATAGCTCCTCTTGTTCTCTCTCTGCATCCCATTGCAAGAACTATAGCTTTTGCCTTTAAAACAAGATATCCATCTTCTCCGTTTATAACGTGAACTTCTTTATTATCTTTAACTTCAAGAACCATTGTATCAAGTTTAACTTCTACCTTAGTACCATTAACCATATCAATATATCTCTCCGCGTATTCTGGACCTGTTAACTCTTCTTTAAAGGTATGAAGTCCAAATCCATTGTGAATACATTGGTTTAGAATTCCGCCTAACTCTTTATCTCTCTCAATTATTAATATATTTTCTACACCTTTATCATAAGCCTCATAAGCAGCAGCAAGTCCAGCTGGACCTCCACCTATTACTATTAAATCGTACATACTGTCTTCCCCCTACTTTGTTTTTCCAATTAAAATATATGAACCATCTTTCTCTTGAACTATATCTTCCATTGGAATATTTAGTTCCCTTGAAATTATCTCTTGAACTCTAGGTCCACAGAAACCACCTTGGCATCTTCCCCCCCCTGGTCTGCATCTTCTCTTAACTCCATCAAGGCTTATTCTTCCGAATGATCTTCTTATGCTGTCTACAATTTCACCCTCAGTTATACTTTCACATCTGCAAATTATTCTTCCATATTTTTTATCCTTCTTTATAAGTTCATTCTTCTCTTCTGCAGATAACTCCATAAAGTTTATTTGCGCTCTCTCAGCTATGAAGTTCTCTCTTTTAGATGCTTCTAATCCTGAAGCTTTTAATATTTCTACTACATCAACTGCTATAGCCGGCGCAGATGAAAGTCCTGGCGATTTTATTCCAGCTACATCTATAAATCCTTTAACATCTTTAGCTTCTTCCACTATAAAATCTCCACAATCAGGATTTGCTCTAAGTCCAGCAAAGTTTCTGATACTTTCCCTGAAATTAATCTTATCTGTAGTTCTCATTGAAGTAACTCTGATAAAATCTAGGTTTTCAGCAGTAGTTGCTACATTGTCTTTATCATCCAGGCTTTCTGAATTTGGACCAACTAATATATTTCCGTGAACTGTAGGTGTAACTAGAATACCCTTACCTTTTTTTGATGGACATTGGAATATAGTGTGACTTACTACGTTATCTTGGCTATTATCCATTACGAAATATTCACCTTTAATTGGATTTATTTTGAAAGTTTCTTCACAAATTAAATTATGAATCTTATCTGCATAAACCCCAGCAGCATTAATTACATATTTACTCTCAATAACTTCTCCCTCTGCAGTAGTTATCTTGAAGTTTTCACCTTTTTCTATGGCTACAACCTCTCTTCCAAGTTTTAATTCTCCACCATTAGTCACGGCATTTTCTACAAGAGCTATTGTATATTCATATGGTCCTACGATTGCTCCTGTTGGTGCATAAAGGGCACCAATAACCTCTTTACTTACATTAGGCTCTTTTGCAATAACCTGTTCCCCATTTAAAATTTCTAAGCCTTTAACTCCAATGGCATTTCCATTGTCATATAAAGCCTTAATTATCTCCATATCATCTTCATCAAACCCGATTATTAATGAACCATTTCTCTTAAATGGAACACTTAACTCTTTACAAAGACTTTCAAACATTTCATTTCCTTTAACGTTATACTTTGCCATTAGAGTTCCCACTTTAGGATCATATCCAGCATGAACTATAGCTGAGTTTGCCTTTGTTGTCCCCATGGCAACATCATTCTCCTTATCTATCACCACTACTTTTAAGTCATATTTCATAAGTTCTCTAAATATTGATGCTCCAACTACTCCAGCACCTATTATTCCTATATCATACATTAATATTTCCTCCTTTAAATGAACATCCAAATCTATACCCTAAAGGGCACCCGTGATTTGGTTAATGGAATTTACTCCTTCGAATGAATATGAGACGGAGTTTCCTTTAAATAAATAAAAAAAGACAAGCCAAAATAAGGATTATAAATCCTTATTTTGTGCTTGTCTCAATATCTCTTAGCACTAATATCATTTATTATACTATTATAGTATCACTTTCATTAAAAAATGTCCATGATTACCACTCACCTCTAGTTGGTTTTATACAACATTTCAATATGAGGGATATCATCTTCTAAATATTCATCTGACACCTGCTTAAATCCAACACCTTCATAAAAGGCCTTTGCATATACCTGAGCTGAAATCCTAATTTCATTTTCATTCAACTCATTTTCTACAAACTTAATAGCTTCTAACATCATACGTTGACTTATACCCTTTCGCCTATGTTTCTCCTTAACTAAAACACGCCCGATAGATACTTCCTCATAGGATACTCCCCTATTTAATATTCTAAGATATCCTATAACTTTACTATCTTCTTCTAGGAATAAATGATATGCATCATAATCCTTATTATCACAATCCTGATAAACACACTGCTGCTCTACTACAAATACTTCGTTCCTAAGTCTTAAAATTTTATATAACTCATCTACTGTTAACTCATTAAATCTCTTCAACTTAAATTCCATATTTACACCTACTCATCTTCCCACTTTTGTGTTCTAACTACAGCCTTCTCCCAGCCTGAATATAGCTTATCTATAGTAGTCTTATCCATGGTCGGCATATAAGTCTTACTAGCGAACCATTTTTCTGAAATCTCTTCTTTACTGTCCCAGAATCCAACTGCAAGTCCAGCTAAATATGCTGATCCAAGTGCAGTGGTTTCAGATATGATTGGTCTTCTAACCTCTTGACCTATAATATCAGCTTGGAATTGCATTAATAAGCCATTTCTACTAGCTCCCCCATCAACCTTTAGATTGGCAATTTTATATCCAGCATCATCAGACATAGCATCTATTACTGCCTTTGATTGATATGCAATAGATTCTAATGCTGCTCTTATTATATGGTTTTTGTTAGCTCCACGAGTTAATCCAAAAATTGCACCTCTAGCATACATATCCCAATATGGTGCTCCAAGTCCAACAAAAGCAGGAACTACATAAACACCACCGTTATCTTCAACTTTTTGTGCAAAGTATTCTGTGTCAGCTGCATCACTAACCATCTTAAGCTCATCTCTAAGCCATTGGATAACAGCTCCTCCCATAAATACTGAACCTTCTAATGCATATTGAACCTTATTATCTATTCCAACAGCAATAGTCGTAACAAGTCCATTCTTGCTTCTTATGATTTCATCCCCTGTATTCATAAGTAGGAAACATCCAGTTCCATAGGTATTCTTTGCACTTCCCTTTTCAAAACAAGCTTGACCGAATAAAGCTGCTTGTTGATCCCCAGCTATTCCTGCTATAGGTACTCTTATTCCACCATTTCCACCTAGGTTAGTGTGTCCATAAACTTCTGATGAATTTTTAACCTCTGGAAGCATGGACATAGGAATTCCAAGCTCCTTCAGAATTTTTTCATCCCATTTTAATTCCTTTATATTGTAAAGCATAGTTCTTGATGCATTTGTATAATCAGTTACATGTACTCTTCCATTAGTAAGCTTCCAAACAAGCCAAGTATCTACAGTTCCAAATAATAGTTCACCACTATCAGCTTTTTCTCTAGCGCCCTCTACATTATCAAGTATCCACTTAATCTTTGTACCTGAGAAATAAGCATCTACTAAAAGCCCTGTATTTTCTCTTACATACTCATCAAATCCATCTTTAATTAATTGCTCACATATTGGAGCTGTTCTTCTGCATTGCCAAACTATTGCATTGTAAACAGGTACTCCAGTATTCTTATCCCAAACTATAGTAGTTTCTCTTTGATTTGTAATTCCAATTGCAGCTAAATCCTTTTGAGTAATATTTGACTTAGCCATTACCTCTTGAAGCACAGAATATTGGCTTCCCCATATTTCCATTGGGTCATGCTCCACCCAGCCTTCTTTAGGATATATTTGTGGAAACTCCTTTTGGCTTACCCCAATAATATTTTGATCCTTATCAAATATTATTGCTCTTGAACTTGTTGTTCCTTGATCTAATGCAACTATATACTTCGTGTCCATGTTAACCCTCCTGCAAACCATGCCTTTATTTCTTAATATAAAATAATTATTTAAATGAAACTCCACATCCTATGCATTCTGTGGAGTGCTCTACTGAGTAAGTTCAAAAGCCTAAATCACGCGTGCCCTTTAGGGTAAAGATTTAGAGTGTCACTTAAGATAAAAAAAGGCGCATAAAACTAGCTTCCTAGTCTTATGTAGCCCTCTCCAGTCTCTTACCTACATAGTCCAAATTTCTTTCATTGTAGTTGACACACATGTTGCCCCAGATTTTAATGCGGTTATTACTTCTTCCTTTGTCTCTATAAGTCCACCTGCTACTATTGGCTTATTTGCTTTCTCTGCCAACTTTTCAATAACTTTTGGTATTACTCCTGGTAAAACTTCTATAGCATCACAATCTGTACCTAAATGTTTTTTAGCATTATTAAGGGAAAGAGTGTCAAATATAAATACCCTTTGTATTCCTAACAGTCCATAAGCCTTTGCATATCTAACTACCTGTGGCTTAGTACTAATAACGCCCTTAAACTTAGTTTCTTCCTTTAGGTACTTTACACCTGCTTCTCTTCCAGTGATACCCTCTACTAAATCTATATGTACTATTCCAACCTTATTGCTAGAATCTATTTTTTCACTTATACCTTTTATTTCTAGTATATCACCAAATAAAACGAAGACAACTTGTACCTCTGAGTTTATTGCGATTTCTAGCTCGCCTTCATTCTTAACGGCTGCTATTATAGGATTTTCTTCTAGTAGTTTAAATGAATCCATATCCTACTCCTTATGCACTTGTTTACAAGTGTTTTTTTAATTATCACATGTATATTTTTTTTTGTCAATTATTTAAATTAGGATATAACAGAATTATTTTTATATTAAAATATTTCCAACATAACATCTTCTACTCTACCCTTTTATTACATTTAATAGTATAATTATATAAAATATTCTTATAACTAATTTATGTTAGGTGGTGCACTTCTATGAATGATTTTGAGACCTTTCGAATTGAAGCAAACATATCTAAATGTTATTTCATTTCAAAAATATTACTATTCCTAAATATATTTTTAATTTTTGTTGATTTATATATATATAAATCTCACACTAGTTATATACCTCAATACCTAATCTTATATTATGCTCACATAGTTATAATCATATGTACGATTTTTTGGTTTTTTTGCTATAAGAAAGCTATAAAAAACTCTAATTATAGCGTATATAAGGTTTTATACTTATCTTTAGTCTTCTTTGTACTCATATGGGGTATGCTTCTGGCTTTCAGTACTATCTATATAAACAAACAAATTTCAGCATATATAATAGTTACTTTAGCCTTAAGTGTTTTTCTTAAATTAAATAAAGTTGAGACTTTTTCAATTTTAATTATTTCTAACATTTTATTTAGTTTATGTCTATATTATGTAATCAAAGATGAAAGCTTATTATATGATCACTTAATCAATATTGCATGTACGAATATTTTAGCTTATCTATCACTTTCTTTAAACTATAACTACTTTAAGTCAGATTTTTATAAAACCGCTGAACTTATTAAAAATAAGAGGGATTTAGAAACTGCAAATTTAGAACTTAAAAAATATGATCGGAGTAGGGCTAAATTTTTTACTAACATATCTCATGAACTTAAAACTCCAATCAATGTAATCTATGGATCTCAACAACTACTAGATAGTCAACTTAATAATAGTAATATTGATATTGCTAAATGTAGAAATTATACAAAAATGATTAAACAAAACTCCTTTAGATTAATACGACTTATAAATAATATTTTAGATATGTCTAAAATTGAAGAAACTATTTATGAAATTAAGCCAGAAAATATAAATATAGTTGAAGCAGTAGAGAACATCGTTTCCTCTGTTGTAGATTTTATCAATAATAAAGGTATTAGCATTACCTTCGATACAGATGTGGAAGAAAAAATAATTGCAGTCGATAGGGATAAATTGGAACGTATCTTGTTAAATTTACTTTCTAATGCTATAAAATTTACCGATTCAGGTGGAACGATTTTTGTATCTATATCCACTACCACTGAAAATATCTTTATTTCTATAAAGGATACTGGCGTAGGTATCGACGAAGCATCTCAACACATTATCTTTGATAGATTTGCTCAAGTTGATGAATCCCTTTCTAGAAATGCAGAAGGAACGGGTATTGGTCTTACTCTTGTGAAAAGTTTAATGCAACTTCATAATGGTGATATTACTTTAAGCAGTTCTCCAGGGAATGGTAGTGAATTTGTATTACGATTTCCAAACTTAATGCTAAAATCGGATTCTAATATATCTAAAACCCAATACAAAAATAAAGCATATAAAAATAAAGTAGAGCGGATTGAAATTGAGTTTTCCGATATATATAAATAAGAAATAAGGTTAAATATCTAATTAAAATTAGATATTTAACCTTATTTCTATACGTCTATACTCTCTATAAGTTCTTTTAATTTTTCTATTGTAGAATTTATTTCCCCATTATTATCAATGGTTATATTACAGTATTTTTTGTATAAACTATACCGCTCCTCATAAATGGTAAATATCTTCTTTTTTCCTTCTTTTAATAGAGGTCTCGTAGATATATTTACAGCTTCTATTATTTTCTCTGGCTCTCTATCTATAAATACTACATATCCACATTGCTTCAAAACATCCATGTTTTTTGAATGCTTTATAACTCCGCCTCCTGTGGATATTATAGAACTTTTATATTCTTTCATATCATCTACAGCCTCTGACTCTTTATCTCTAAAAAATTCCTCGCTTTGCTGAAACATTTCTGGTATGGTCATATTGTTTTTCTTCACTACATAATCATCTAAATCTATAAAATTAAGTCCTAGTTCAGTGCTTAATCTTTTGCCTATAGTAGTTTTTCCACACCCAGGCATACCAATTAATATTATGTTTCTCAAACTATGCCTCCTTTTAGCTAGTATGTCGCCCTTCATAGCACCCCGCTAATCTAAACTCTGATATTTATACATTTCCTATCATCCTTGAAGTAACATATCAAGTATGGCTACTGCTGTTGCACATTCTACTACTGGTACTGCTCTTTGTACTATGCATGGATCATGCCTTCCATAAACCTCCAGCACATCATTATCTTTAGTAATCATATTCACAGTGTTTTGCTTCACTGATATAGATGGGGTTGGCTTAAATGCCACAGAAAAAGTCACAGGCATTCCGGTCGTTATTCCCCCTAGAATCCCACCGTTATTATTCGTGAATGTTTTAATTTCACCATTCTCGATATAATACTCATCATTGGCTTCACTGCCCCTCATAGTGGTTATATTAAAACCTTCTCCAAACTCTATTCCCTTTACTGCTGGAATAGAGAATAACATATGAGATAAGATACTTTCCACTGAATTAAACATAGGATTCCCTATACCTACTGGAAGATTTATGACTGCTCCCTCAATTACTCCACCTACCGAATCTCCATCCCCTCTTGCCTTTAAAATTTCCGCCTTCATCTCTTCAGCTACGGACTTATTTAAAGTTGGAAACTTTTCTTCTCGTAATTCGTCAATTAACTCCCTAGAAATATTGACTCTATCAAATGTATCATCCTTAATATCTCTAATAGATTTTATATGTGCCCCAATAAATATATTTTTCTCTTTCAATATCTCTTTACATACCGCTCCAGCAAACACAAACATGGCAGTAAGTCTTCCAGAAAAGTGTCCACCACCCCTATAATCATTAAAGCCTTTATACTTTATCATAGCTGGATAATCCGCATGACTTGGTCTGAGTTTAACTTTAAGCTCAGAGTAATCTTTTGATTTTATGTTGCTATTTTCAACTATGGCAGTTAGTGGTGCTCCCGTAGTTCTACCCTCAAAAATCCCACTTAAAACCCTTGGAATATCCTTTTCAACTCTAGGTGTAGATAGATTGTTTTGTCCTGGAGCACGTCTCTTCATCTCTTCATAAACCTTATCAAAATCTATATCATGCCCAGCAGGTAATCCATCAATAACTACACCGATAGCTTCTCCATGAGATTCTCCAAATAAAGATATTTTGACCTTAGTGCCTATTATTGAACTCAACTAAATCACCTCCAAGCTTAATATAATCATTAAAGAACTTAGGATAAGACTTTTCTATAGCCATTGGACTTTCTATAACAACATTGTCACTAGCTCTCGTGGCTGCCATTGCTAATGCCATAACTATTCTATGGTCATTATGGGAACTTGCCTGTCCTCCAGTAAATCCATCAACGCCTTCTATTATTAAAGAGTCCTCTAACTCTGTTATTCTCGCTCCTAGCTTATTTAGCTCTAGAGCCGTAGCATTAAGTCTATCGCATTCCTTTATTCTAAGACGCTTAGCATTTAATATTCTAGTTGTTCCCTCAGAAAGACTCCCTAGAACCCCTAATATAGGAACTAAATCTGGACACTGGGATACATCGATATCAATTCCTTTAGTTTTAGAAGGTAACGCCTTAATATATCCATCCTTCTCCTCTATACTACATCCCATTTGTCTTAATATACTTATAATTGCTTTATCCCCTTGAAGAGAATCTGCTCTAAGCCCATTACATTTTATATCACACCCAATAGCTCCTGCCACTAAAAAGAAGGCGCCTTGCGAGTAATCTCCTTCAATATAAAAATCTCCTGGACTATAGCTTTGATTTCCTTTTATTTTAAATGTCTTATAATCTTGATTATCTATATCTATTCCAAAATTATTTAGCACATCTATAGTTAAATCTATGTATGCTTTAGATTCTAATTCAGTAGTAATTATAATTTCTGAATCTCCCTCTAAAAGAGGTAATGCAAATAGTAATCCAGTTATAAACTGTGAGCTTATATCTCCCCTTAGCCTATATGCTCCACTTTGAAGCTTTCCATTTACGCTTAGTGGTAATCCACCTTCTGTAGTTGAATAACTAATACCCTTTTCATCAAAAATCTCATAATATGAGGTTAGTGGTCTAGTTGTAAGCTTACCCTTTCCATCAAAGATATAACTTCCCTCTTTAACCAAAGCTATAGGAATAAGGAATCTTAATGTTGAACCTGATTCATTACACCGAAGTGTCATGTTCTTCTTTATATTAGTAAACATAAACCTTCCATCTATAATTAATTCATCCTCATGTTTTTTAATTTCAGCTCCCAACTGCTCCATTATATCTAGTGTTGCAACTATATCCTTTGAAAACTGCACATTAGAAATTTTAGATATTCCTTTACTTAATGATGCTGATATTATTCCTCTATGACCAAGACTTTTAGATGGAGGAATTCTTACATTTCCACTTAAAGTTTTAGGTTTTATGGTTATCTTTTGCATTTTTATTCCTCCTCACATAAGCTTATTATAACTAAATAAACTTTTCTGCCTCTTCTCTTGATACCTTATGTATATAAGCTTCTCCAATATTCTTAAGTAGGATTAGATTTATACTTTTCCCTATATTTTTTTTATCTATAGCTGTAGCTTCGATTATTTTTTCTTTACTGAGGCCTTCAACACTATATGGTAAATTAAACTTAATTAATATATCCTTTATTTTATCCGAAGTTCCCTTTAAAGTAATGCCCTGCTCTTCACTTTTTAATGTTATTCCATACATACCTACAGAAACAGCTTCACCATGACTAAGCCCTTCATAATTTTGAAGCTTTTCTATGGCATGACCTATAGTATGTCCGAAGTTCAAAATCATTCTCTCTCCAGTATCTTTTTCATCTTTTTCAACTATAGCTCGTTTTATATCACAGCAAGTATAAATTATATCTCCTAGTTCACTCATTAACTCTTCATGATTCTTTATACTCTGAAGCTTTTTAAATAAGTTTTTATCCTTTATTAAACCGTACTTTATTACTTCTCCTAAGCCATCATTAAGAAACCTTTTATCTAGGGTATCTAAAACCTTTGGATCTATATAAACTGCTTTAGGATGATAAAAACTGCCCACTAAATTTTTACCTCTTGGCAAATCTATTGCCACCTTACCACCTACTGATGAATCTACCTGGGCTAAAAGTGAGGTTGGTATCTGAATAAATGGTATTCCTCTTAAAAGTGTAGAAGCACAAAATCCTGTTAAATCTCCAATTACTCCTCCACCAAGGGCTATCATTAAATTTCCTCTGTTAAGTTTGAAATCTAGTAGCCTATCATATATCTCCATTACAGTATCCATAGATTTATTCTTTTCACCTGGTGATAATACGGTTTTTAGAGTCTCATATCCAGACTCCTTTAATGAATCCTCAACTATATCGCCATAATATTTATCTACATTTCCGTCAGTAATTATAGCTATTTTATCTCCTCTATAAAGCTTTGAAACTCTAGAACCTATATCATTTATAAGTCCATTTTCAATAAAAAGCTCATAGCTATGGTTTGGAATTTCTACCTTAATCTGTCCCATTCCATTTTCCTTCCTTACAAAATGCCTTATAGCATATATTATATTTCCTTGTATTGCTCTTCTTTAAATCCAACTAAAACCTTATCATCTTTTATAAGTATCGGTCTTTTAACTAACATTCCATTAGTTGAAAGTAGTTCAACACATTCTTCTCTAGACATGTCTTTAATCTTATCTTTAAGGTTCATTTCCTTATAAAGCTTTCCTGATGTATTGAAAAACTTCTTAAGTTCTAATCCACTTTTATCTATCCACTGATTAAGCTCAGCTACAGTTGGATTATTCTCAACTATGTGTCTATCTTCAAACTCTACTCCCATTTCCTTTAAAAACTTCTTAGCCTTTATGCAAGTTGTGCACTTTGGATATTCTATAAATAATATACTCATTTTTATTCCTCCTAAAATTATACTATATCAACTATTATAAGATATTTATTATTCATTATTCCAGTATAATCTTAAAGTTATTCAAACTCCATACTTTATTTACTTTTAAGTAAATATATGTTATTTTATAGTGAATATATTTAAATTTTTAACCCTTATGTGTATTATGATGAAAATACTAAAATTGTATATTTTATGAAAGTAGGTAAATTACCTACTTTTTATTTGTAATGATTTATCCTACTTTGAAAAATATCCTGCTCTTTTTCTAGATGACTATTACGTCAACGATCCCAATGCTGGTGAAAATGGCCTTGTTCCAGGATATAAAAAACATTTTAAAAGCTTACTCCAATATTTATCTGACCACAATAATGCTGCTCAATCTCTCACTCACTTTAATTTAGACTTTGACCAATACCTTAATTATGTTGAAAATAACGGAATAAATACCTATGGAGTTCTTGTATTTGGAACACCAGATGAACTTGTATCTTTCTACGAAAATGAAAATATCCAAACCATAAATATTGATAATGTACTTCCATCTGAGTATTCAAATAAAACCAAAAACTAAACTCTCAATCCCGCATTTGCGGGATTTTTTTTATAAAAATATGCCTCTAAATTACTAATCTATGGCATCTCACCTCCTCCAATTGGTATCATAGGAAAACTCCATTGCTTTAACACCTACATTTCAATATACTGTAAATAAAGACATGCATGCTTAAACAATTATTAAAGGAAGTGTTGTAATTTATTAATTAAAATAAGTACTATATTTAGGAGTGATAAGATGAAATTAACTATTGAGCAATCCCTAGATAATGACGACGTTGAAATACTAATAAAATGTGGTGTTATGGATAATCGCTTAAGAAAGCTTATTGAAAGCTTAAGACAATACTCATTTTCTATACAGTGTAAAAAAGAAAATGATATTTATTCAATACCACTAGAAGAAATTTATTACATTGAATCTATTGATAAAAAAACATTTATTTACTGTCAAAGTGATGTTTATGAAACTACGAGTGCCTTAATCGAGTTTGAAGAGAGATTTAGTACTGCTAATTTTATACGTGTAAATAAAAGCTGTATTCTAAATCTAAATTATTTATCTAGCGTTAATCCCCTTTGGAACCATCGACTAGAAGCATTATTAAAGAACAATGAAAAAATAATTATAACAAGACATTACATCCCTGATTTTAAAAATAAAATTGGATTATAGGAGTTGATTTTATGAAAAGATTATTTAATTATATACCATCTATTTGTATCTGCTTTACTCTTGGAATTGTACTCAGTGCCTTCTCTAACCTTACTCCTAGTCATACATCCATGAGTAATATAAGTATTTTATTATATTTTCTTCTAGTTATTGCCGTTCATATTATTACTTTTGCAGTGTCTAATATAAATTTCAAGACATACAAGGCCTACCACATAAGTAATTTCTTAGCCATATATATTTTTTCTTTAATTGTAAGCTACTTCTCTAATTCTTTTAGTTTCTCCGTAAAAAACTTAGTATTTCATTTAGTGCTCTCTATTTTAATATATTTTCTTATTTATCAATACTACAACAAAAAATCAAAGCTTGAAGCCGATGAAATAAACAAAAAGTTATCTAAATAATTAAAGTATCGTTACTCACATGTATCACCTTTCACAAGAAAGATGCGTGATACCAGTAGCCCGCATAAAACTATAAAATTGTACTTTAGGATTATACTACATTTAAAGATGAAATAAACAAAAACCTCTCCAAATAAAATAAGCCGCTGTAGGTTTTCCTACAGCGACCTTAATTTTATTCTTGTTCTGATAATTTTTTATATCCTTGATATCTTTCTAATGCATCCTTTTCAACCTTATTAAATAAATCTTCTGCTACTTCTGGGAAGGTCGTAGCTAAAGACGAGTATCTTACCTCTCCCATTAAGAAATCTCTAAAGTTACCCTTTGGCTCCTTAGAATCTAATGAGAACGGATTCTTTTGACCTTTAAGTTGTGGATTATATCTATAAAGTGACCAATAACCACATTCTACAGATTTCTTCTCTTCTTCTTGGCTTATTGCCATACCAGATCTAATACCATGACTGATACATGTAGAATAAGCTATAATTAATGATGGTCCATCATATGCCTCTGCCTCTGCTATAGCTTTTATTGTTTGATTCTTATCTGCTCCCATAGAAACTTGAGCTACATATACATAACCATAGGTCATGGCCATCATACCTAAATCTTTCTTCTTAGTTCTCTTTCCTGCTGCTGCAAATTTAGCTACTGCTGCTGTAGGTGTAGATTTTGAAGATTGACCTCCTGTATTTGAATAAATCTCCGTATCAAATACAAGAACATTTATATTTTCACCTGACGCAAGCACATGATCTAAACCACCATATCCAATGTCATAAGCCCATCCATCTCCACCAAATATCCATTGAGACCTCATTACAAAGAAACCTTCATCAGCCAATATTTCTTTAGCTATTTGACTATTTTCACCTTTTAAAGCGTCTCTTAGTTTATTCGCTCTTTCCCTTGTACCTTGACTTTCTTCTTTATGCTCTAACCAATCTGATATAGCTGCTTTAGCATTCTCCGAAACCTCTGATGAATTTAGAGCCACTTTAGCATTTTCAACTATTCTATCTCTTATGGTTTTAACTGCTACAAACATACCAAATCCATATTCAGCATTATCCTCAAATAAGGAGTTAGCCCAAGCTGGTCCATGACCATCTTGATTTGATGTATATGCTGTTGACGGTCCACCTGCCGCCCAAATTGATGAACATCCAGTAGCGTTAGCTATCATCATTCTATCTCCAAATAATTGGGTGACCAATTTAGCATATGGAGTCTCTCCACAACCTGCACAAGCTCCTGAGAATTCAAGAAGTGGCTGTTCAAATTGGCTACCTTTAACGGTTTCCTTCTTCATTGGATTTTGTTTATTTTTAACTTGCTCTATGGAATAATCCCAAACCTCAATTTGATCATGCTGACTATCCTGTGGCTTCATTACAAGTGCCTTTTCTTTAGCTGGGCACACCTCTGCGCAGTTTCCACATCCAGTACAATCTAATGGAGATACTCCTATATTAAAGTACATTTGATTATCTGTCTTTAATCCTTTTGCATCTAATATCTTCATATTTTCCGGTGCATTTTCTTTTTCTTTATCATCCAATAAGAATGCTCTTATTGTTGCATGTGGACATACAAATGCACATTGGTTACATTGAATACAGTTTTCTGGAATCCACTCAGGTACATTAACTGCAATACCTCTCTTTTCGTATGCAGTAGTTCCTGCCATGAATGTTCCATCTTCTACTCCTTCTCTTACAAAGGTTGAAACTGGTATACTATCGCCTTCCATCTTATTCATAGGTTGAACTATATCAGTTATGAATGATGGGAAGTTATTAGCTTTAGCTGCAGTTTCATCTTGAGTATTCTTCCACTCGCTAGGCACTTTTATTTTAACTATTGTTTGAACTCCCGCATCTATGGCTGCATAGTTCATATTTACTACTTTTTCACCCTTCTTGCCATAAGAAGTTACAACAGCTTCCTTTAAATACTTAATAGCATCTTCGATAGGAATAATATCAGCAATCTTGAAGAAAGCTGATTGCATTATCATATTAATTCTTCCACCAAGTCCAACATCTGTAGCTATCTTAACTGCATTTATGGTATAGAATTCTATCTCATTCTCTGCAATATATCTCTTTAAATTTCCTGGTAATCTATTCTCTACTTCATCTTCAGACCACTGAGTATTTAATAAGAACTTACCACCCTTTTTAAGCCCTGATAAAACATTATAATTATATACATAGGACTGATTATGACAAGCAACAAAATCTGCTCTATCAATGGTATAGTGAGATTTAATTGGCTTGTTACCAAATCTTAAGTGAGAAATTGTTATACCACCTGATTTTTTAGAGTCATAAGAGAAATATCCTTGAGCATACATATCAGTATGGTCACCGATAATCTTAATAGCACTCTTATTTGCTCCAACAGTACCATCTGATCCAAGACCCCAGAACTTACATGCAGTTGTTCCTTCTGGTGCCGCATCAATATCTTCTCTAGGACTTAATGAAGTGTTTGTTACGTCATCAATAATCCCAATAGTAAACCTATCCTTTGGTTCTGCTTGATTTAAGTTGTCGTATACTGCTGCGATATGAGCTGGAGTTGGGTCCTTTGAACCTAAACCAAATCTTCCACCCACCACTAAAGGTACATTTTCTTTATTAAATAATGCTCTAACAACATCTAAGTAAAGAGGTTCGCCAATAGAACCTGGTTCTTTTGTTCTATCCAATACAGCAATCTTTTTAACTGAATCTGGTATAACTTTTAACAATCTTTCAATAGAGAATGGTCTATAAAGTCTAACTTTTATTAGTCCTACTTTTTCTCCATTAGCATTTAGATAATCTATAGTTTCTTCTACTACCTCGCCTACTGAGCCCATACAGATAATAATTCTATCTGCATCCGGTGCTCCATAATAATCAAAGCAGTGATATTCTCTTCCTGTTAATTTTGTTATTTCTCCCATGTAATTCTCTACAGTCGTAGGAATATCTTCATAGTATCTATTTAAAGATTCACACATTTGGAAGTATACATCTGGATTTTGCGCAGTGCCTCTTGTCACTGGATGGTCTGGATTTAAAGCATTTTTTCTGAATTCATCTACAGCTTTATAATCTACTAAATTTGCTAATTCTTCTTGTTCTAAAAGTTCAATTTTTTGAATTTCATGAGATATTCTAAAGCCGTCAAAGAAGCATAGAAATGGCATTCTAGCCTTTATTGCAGCTAAATGACCTACTGCTGATAAATCCATTACTTCCTGTACAGAACCCTCAGCTAACATTGCAAAACCAGTTTGTCTTGTAGCCATAACATCTTGATGGTCACCAAATATACTTAATGAAGACGTAGTTAGTGCTCTAGCCGCTACGTGTATAACTGCTGGCAATCTTTCTCCAACCATCCTATACATATTAGGTATCATAAGTAATAAACCTTGAGATGCAGTATATGTGCTTGATAATGCTCCAGCCTGTAGTGATCCGTGTAAAGCACCCGCTGCGCCTGCCTCTGATTGCATTTCTACAACCTTAACTGGCTGGCCAAAAATATTTTTTCTTCCTCTCGCTGCCCACTCATCTACAAGCTCAGCCATAGGAGTTGATGGAGTTATAGGGAATATCGCTGCTACTTCAGTAAATGCATAGGACACATGTGCAGCTGCCGTATTACCATCCATGGTTTTCATCTTTCGCATTATATTTACCTTCTTTCATCTAAAAATCTTATGTAGATTTTAATTTAAACAAATTAATTCTCATACCATTTATCATGTTCTAAATACGTAAAGATTATGTATACTATAATAAACAAAGCAAGCATTCCTTTACGGAATGCTTGCTTCATATTTTTTATACTTTATATATGATCAGGATTAGATAGTCGGCTCTTGGTTATTCATAGACCATCCATCACTTCTTGTATCATAACCATTTACTAAATTTTCTTTTGATTCAACCTTACTCAATTTTTTAACAGCTCCAAAAGGATTTCTGAGAGACAAATTATCTCCACTTCCTGAAATAACCCATAGCGTTTTATATCCTTTTGGCATCACTTCAAGCTTATCTTCACCTTTTCCATCTGTAAAATAAATCAGTAAGTTTGCCTTATGATTATTTACGTATTCAATTACAGGTGTAAATTTCGTACCGCCTCCTGTAGAAACTCTCTCCATAACCCCTCGAATAGATTTAGTTTTATAAACCCTCTTAATTGCTGTATCACATTCTATTATAGTGATTTCATGATTATAGTTTTTAACTATATCTAGAACCTCTCGTATAGCCTGCTTAAACTCTTCATCACTTATGCTTCCACTAATATCTATAGCCACCATAATTTCAGCCTTGTGACCTCTAAGCTCACCTCTTAAATCTAATCTGTTAGGCTGCCTTCTGCTTCGTCTCGTTACAGTCTTCTTTTTATTACTCTCTAAGGTTCCCATAATCCTCTTTAAATATAGATTCCAAGGTATCTCTCCTTGACTGCTTCTTAGTGCTTTTATCATAGATTCCACATGCATAGGAATCTCACCCTTTTCTGATAAAGATACAAACTTCTCCGTAAAATCTTTAAGTGTCTTATCATCTATTTCATCGGACTCTTCCCAAAGATCATGAGTCTTCTCTGGATTGAACTCATCCTCTATACCTTCATCACTTTTACTATCATCCTCTTCCCCCTCATCATTATCTTCTAGGAGGTTTAACTCATTTTGGATATTCTCAACATAGTACTCCATTGAACTATATGGTTCTAGCTCTAAATTATATTTTAAATTTACCCATTCAATGGTTGTTGCATAGGGTGGAATATAATCAATATACTGATTTACCACAATATCCATAGCTAAATTTATAGCTAAAGTACTATATTTACTTTTAAGCTCCTTAGCTCTCAACAGATGAAGGGCTAAAACATGATGAATTTCGTGCCTAATTGTACCCTGCATCTGCTCTATGCTAAGTTGTAAAAAAATTAGTGGATTAAAATACATAACATATTTAGCACCTTTAAAATTTATTCCTGTTGGAGTTGTAATATCAAATCTTATTTCTCTATTCATTTGGAAGAGAAAATACCCATAGAAATTCCCCTTATCCTCTATAAGTGAAAAGTTAACTCTATCTAATAGTTTATAAAACTCTTCCTCGAAGTCTTTATTCACGTCTACGGCAAATCTTTCACCATCTCGTTTAGCCTTGAACATTTCTCCACCATTAATTAAGTCTGTTACTTTTTCATATAGCCTTATTCTAGTACTTTCAAAACTATTTATCATAGTAATACCTATCCTCTTATTGAGCCATAAACACTAAAATATGCCTCTATAAAATCCTCATTCTCTATAGCTATTTTATAAACTTCATCATGCTTTTCTTTTATATCCTTCATAATTCCTATCATTAAATCTACGGGATAAGTCTTTAAGAACTCTATAAGTCTAGCTATATACTTATTCTTACAATTATCATCTTTATTATCAATTTCCTTTTCTAAAACTCTTAATACATTAGTTGCAGTCAAATATAATCTTGTATGACTTTCTTCCCTTAGCTTTTCTTTTACTGCCTCTGCTAACTCTTGTCCACTAAATACTTCTTCAAAGGTTACCAAACTATCGTGCTCTGCTTCAATAAAGCTCATAAATTCTTCAGCTATAACTTTACCTAAATTTCCTTTTAGTACATTTAGGAATACCTTTCTCGGTATTGTATTTTCACTTTCTCTATACACCTTGTAGCTCTTTGAAACTCTCTCATAACTTCTTGGAGTAGCTCTTATATCATCCTTGCTGATGCTGTGAAGATGCCCTGGGAATGTTGAAATGAACTCTATAACTTTCTCTTCAACTCCTGCTCCTATTGCCCATTCCATCCATGCTGTAGGATTACTTTCCATCTCTAACCATACAAATCTGTTTTCTTGTGCAGCATCCATATCTACAACTTGATAATCAAAGTCTGAACCATATTTACTAGAAGGGTTCATTGCGGCTAAGATTTTAACATTTTTATGAAGCTTATATCCGTTTATCTCTCTATTTAATATAAGATTCATAAGCTCTTGTTGAACGCTATGATCACAACGATTTATTTCATCAATAAATAAAAGCACCTTTTCATCAGCTAATATTTTTTCATCTATTTCTCTAAGTTTCGTATGAACTGCATAGATCGTGGATTTTTTACGAGTAACTCCACCTTCACTATCAATAACTTCATAATCCTCGACTGTAGGTAACCCACCAATCTCCCCCTCCTTTAGAAGGTTTCCATCTATAACTACAATGTTCCATTGATTTCTTCTACCCAGCTCCCTTGCTAATGCAGTCTTTCCAATTCCACTTTCTCCAACTACAAGCGGTACCTCACTTGTTGCAATTACTAACTCTACACTAGTTAAAGTATCTTTAAAATTCATTATTATTCCCCCTATATCATCCTTAGCTTCTCGTCTACTGCTATCTTTTTAGCCTTGTGACTTCCATACTTATAAATAAACATGACTTTATCCATAGACATATTGCCTTGCCCTTCACTAATACTAATACATCTTAAAAAATCTCTCACATACTTTTCTTCTACATCCTCGTTAGAAAGGGCTTCAATTAGTACCGACTTTAACATTTCCATAGATATTTCTTTACTAATATATTTTATAACTAAAATATTGGCCTTTAAGAAATCTATTTTCTTCTCTTCATTTAAATTTCGAATAAATTTTATGGCTGCCTCATTAATTTTAATAGCTTTTATTTCAGCTTCCCTACTAGGATTATCTATATATCTTAATGCATCATAACTCTTTTCTATAGCTGCTTCTTGAACCTGTTTACTAGGGTTTTTTATATATTTTATGGCATCATATTCTTTTCTAACAGCTATCAACTGTAATTCAACGCTTGGATTTTCAGCATACTGAATAGCCCAGCCCTTTTGTTCTATTCCTAAAGCTATTAAGTTTTCACTTGGACTTTTTATATGCTTTAAAGTATTCCATCCACCACTAACAGCCATTCTCTTCATAGCCTCAGTTGGTTCATCTATAAATTCAATAGCATTAACATTATTCTTTAAAGCTAGTTCCTTCATCTCTAAAGTAACATCCTTTATATATTGAAGCACCATTCCATCACGCTCTATGGCTATTTCCTTCATTTCATCCGTTGGATTCTTAACGGTCTTTATAATAATTGGATTTCTTTTTATCATCTCAATAGTTCTATCATTATTCATAAAATGCACCTCTGTATCTGTTATTCACGATAACTCTCCATTACTAATAACTTTATTAAGTAATAATCATTCTTAATTTATTATACCACTTTTACGTTTATTTTAAAGCCTCTAAAGAGAGCCTTTTAGCCATTTTCCTAAAACAAAAGCTGATACCTCTATAGATATCAGCTTTTATATTAATTTATTCTCTTTAAATAAAACAACTTAATAATAGTTTTAACTACAGCATCTGAATCATTATTACTAATAACATTTGATGCTAGGCTCTTAATTTCTTCTGCTCCATTACTAACGGCATAACTCATATCTGATACTTTTACCAAAGAAATGTCTTCATTATCACTTCCAAAGGTAACTATAGTTTTACACTGGATAGCATTTTTTATTTCTAACACTGCATTTCCTTTAGAAGCCTTTGAACTAAATATTTTCATCATAACATGATTTTCATCATAATCTTCAAAGACAAATCTTATGCTATTTGAAAACTCACTTTTAGCTAATACCTCTTGTAATTCTTTAGCCTTGTTAATTTTTTCAATAATCATAAAGCTTGTTACTGCTCTTTCCTTTGGTAAGTTTGTAAGTATATAATTTTTCATTGGAAGAAGCTTTTCTTTATTATAAAAATCTTTTTCTACTGAATTTTTGAATTCACCATAATAAATATGAATTACATCGTTAACTATGGTATTCGCAAAGGAATTTATCCCCTTATCTCCAATAACCTCTAAGATTTTTATAGCAGTTTGATAGTCTATAGCTTCAATATATGAATAACTCCTAGTATTCCAATCATATACCGCTGCCCCATCCATAGTGATTATCGGCAGATTAATATCTAAATCCTTAATTACTGGAATTATCTCTGCTGAGGTTTTATTTGTAGCTAGAGTAATAAGTGCTCCATCATTTATCATTTCATTAAGCTTAATTTTTGCATAGGTGCTAACTTGCCCATTGGAACCCATTAAAGTACCTTCCAACTTACTAATAAAAATAATATCCTTGTTCTTCTTCTTTGGAAGATGGAATCCATTAATAGCTAATGCTACAAAAATACCTATAAGAGTATCTACAACTCTGCTAATTGCAAAACTATATGGATTTACATCCATAGCATGATTTACAACAATACTTAAAAATACTATACAGCTAGTATGGCTAGCTTGTTTATACTCTACTAATACGCTAGTATATATTACTGGGATAATAGCTATAGATATTAACATAAATCTATAAATCTCATGAGTATCCACCATATATTTTCTTTCAAATGCTAGTAGCATCATTCCAAATATACCACCTACAAAGGTCCCTATAATACGGTTTCGCGAAGCTGTAATCGTATTAGATACTCCTGGCTGCATGCACATTATAGCCGCTATTGCTGAGTAAAAAGGTAATCCTTCTCCTCTTATCATATAAATTACAAAGCATATAAATACAGCTAAAGCTGACTTTATAATTCTCATTCCTATCTTTGGCATCGTACTCTCCTTCAT